>CBCXVS010000269.1:0-10663 GCA_965178525.1 uncultured bacterium
ATTACTACTCTAGTCAGGAGAGATGCATGAAAAATAAGCGACGCAGCCGGAAACACTGTAGGAAAAACTCCTATCGAATTCGAATATTTTAATCAAAATAGAATTATAAAAATAATACTATTAGATACTCCCAGTTTTCAAGATCCTGGGAATACATTGAGTTATATCAAAGTCCCATCAGAAGAAATAAAGCAATATATTTTGAATCAGATAACATTAAAGATGAAATAGAAGCGATAGATGCTATAAGGTCCAGTGATATAGTTTTATATGTTGTAAATTTGATAAATTCTCACAGAACATCACATGATAAGGAAATAGAAATTGATAAATATCCCAATGCTAAGATTGTTCCTGTAATTAATCAGAAGATTGTAGTAATAAAAGCTGATGGAGAAAATAAGGTTAATGAAAGGATGTCGTCATAGGAAAAACGACTGATGAATTATAAAATCAACAACATGATTGAATATGATTCAAACTGGCCAGAACCGCATAAAGAGACTATGCTATACAACGAGATTTCTAATATTGCTGACAGCCAAAGAAGAGACTTAATAGAAATAGGATTTGAAAAATTACTAGGAGTAAAAAGAGATAGAGTCAGAGTTAATAGAGTCAGTGAACGAAATTAAGGAAGTGCCGTTTTGATCTGTCCCCAATTTTCCCCAACTTTCGGTTCAAACGCCAGTGCATACTCGTCGAAATGATCGACGCGCGAAGGTCTACAATCTGCTAAAGATTTTTGCTCGTGCATCGCACATTTGTGTGCGATCATAACGTCATGACCGGAGCAGATTTCATCCGACGCATCAGAAAGATAGCAAAAGCGCGTGGGGTGCCCGTGCGTTTCGATTCGCGCCGTGGCAAAGGAAGCCATGGGATGCTCTACTATGGCGATCGCTTTACGACCGTCAAAGATCGCAAGCAAGAAATCGGACCCGGATTACTACGAAAAATGCTCGCCGATCTCAGCTTGAGCATAAGTGATATGGAGGAGTAGGGTGGCGTATGAGCACGTTTATCTATCCCGCCACGATTGAGGTCGACGCAGCCGGTTTTCATCTCGTGACGTTTCCTGATATTCCTGAGGCCGGAACAGATGCCGAGTGCCGCGAGGCAGCTCTGCGCGAAGCCCTCGATGCTCTCATTGCGGCCTTAGGCGGATATATTGAGACAAAGCGGGCGATTCCTCTACCCTCAAAACTCGAACGGGGTCAAGTGGCCGTGACCTTACCGATTTTGGTTGCGGCGAAATTGGCGCTCTATGAGGCGATGCGTAAGGCCAAGGTCACAAACGTTGAATTGGGGCGGCGACTCGATATCAGCGAAGGCGCCGTGCGGCGGCTGGTTGATCTCGATCATCGTTCCCATATTGGTCAGGTCGAGGCTGCGCTTGCGACCCTGGGACGGTATTTGGTGGTGGCGGTACATGCGGCGAGGGGGAAATATCCATCGCGCCAGCCCCATCACAGGCTACAGTAGCAAAAGTATGATGTGCTATCATGTGCTTCCACCGTTCAAAGGAGAGATGGCCCAACGATCGGGTGGGCAAAACACAGGAGACGCCCCATGGCTGAGTTTTCACGGCACCGTCATCACACCGCGCTGCTCATCGCCGATTTTTATGCCGAGATGATGAATACACTGTCCCACGCGGTGGGCCGCAAGGTGGAAGATTGCTGCTCGGATCAGCAGCCGGATGTACACGACTTTCTGACCCAACGCATTTTTCCGCGGCAGGCGGATGCGGTAACATCAGAGGACGTGATCCGGGCACTGGCTCAGGGATAGGATAGGATATGGGGGATCGTGCCTGTGGGATCATCATACGTGATGGGGGACACCAGCCCATACGGGTCGTGCAAATCTAGGCATGCCAACATAGATTATACTGCCCGGAAAAAGGGTTGCGTCCCCTTTTTTGAATAATGGGTTGCAGGTCATGAGTTACGTTGATACATCCGGTCTAAGAAGCCCTGTCTACAGCCACAACGACCACTCCGTCATCATGCCATAATCAAGATTGATGATCACTCCATCCGATTGACCTATGATGCGCCGTTACGCTCATGCGACAAAGACGGGGCCATCAGGCAAGTGCATAACCCACGCTTCAAATGTATCGCTTGAAAATACCTCAATATAACGACCATCAGACAACTCAAAAACCGGATCTATTTCAATAAGAAGGCTTTAAGGCTGTATCCCTACGATTGACAAACCACTTATAGCATCTACTTGTTTTTCGATGTCATTATCGAAACATGCAAATTCAATTGTGCCATCATGTATGACTCTCCAGGCGCTAAGCGTACTAAAACTCCAGTTCTCTCCAGAGAAAACGAGTACATCGCCATCCCAAGATATGAAGCTAATTCTCAACGGTAGCGATTCGGTAACGCTTTTTATGAACGAATCAATCATCATGATGGACCTTGAAGGACATGAGTTCTTTGGCGTACAAACTGCTTTCGTTCAGGCCCTGAGAGCCCTCTTTGCGGCCGAGGAGGTCGCCTAGTAAAGGAATCAATGGGGTTGCGATTAGCATTTTCAAAAGAGGCTCTTCGTGGGTTTTGACCATCTGCCTGCATCGTTCTTACTCTGGCGCCATCCGGCAGTATATGTTCTCTGCCCATAACCCTACGACTGGTTGGAGAAATAACATCCTGTGACGGGAATCCAGCAGCGTCAAAGCCTCGCCTCATTTGACTTTGACTCGTAGGAATCGTCGTACCATTAGGCCCCACAATAAAATCAAGACCAGATGCCCTCCTTGTATCATCAGCGGCGTCATCGATGTGCCTGACGGCATCATCCAATTGGCTATACTCCCCTCCCGGCAGCATCGTCCCAGCCGCGAACAGCCCTCCTGAGATCGCCTTCTCCCAACTGCTCAGGCAAGCGTCAAAGATCGAGGCCAGTGTATCATACACATCATCGAGCGCAAGCCCGAACCCCACCACGCCCCAAGCCAAAGGTATGATGTGCTATCATATGCTTCTACTGTCCAAAAGAGAGATGGCCTAACGATTGGGTGATCAAAACACAGGAGGCGCCCCATGGCTGAGCTTTCACTGCACCGTCGCCACACCGCCCTGCTCATCGCCGATTTTTACGCCGAGATGATGAATACACTGTCCCACGCCGTAGACCGCAGCGTAGTGGAGAAGACCCGAACGCTGCAACAAGCGGCCCGCAACGCGGGTATCCTGGTCTGCTACTGCGCCACCGTGTTCCGGCCCGGATACATCGAGATCAGCGACCGCAACAAGACCTTCAGCGAGCGCAAACGCTCCGGGCAACCGGCGATCAGCGATCCCGTACAGCTCATCCATCCCGACGTGGTGCCGGCCGCTGGCGAGGTCGCGGTCGGCAAGCACCGAGTCAATGCCCTATACGGCACCGACCTGGACATGGTCTTGCGGGCCAACCGCATCGAGACGCTGGTCATCCTGGGCTATGCCACCAGCGGCGTGGTGCTTTCCACCGTACGCTATGCAGCTGACTCGGATTACCGTCTAGTCGTGGTGGAAGATTGCTGCTCGGATCAGCAACCGGATGTACACGACTTTCTGACCCAACGCATTTTTCCGCGGCAGGCGGACGTGGTGACGTCAGAGGATGTGATCCGGGCACTGGCTCAGGGGTAGGATATAGGTAATCGGACTTATTCGGCGAGTTGAAACCGTGAAGGATCACCCTCATGGATCCATTGCAATGGAAAGCCAAGATCGGACTTGTTGTGGTCAGTAGCTTGACCGTTTGCGAAGGGCGATACCCGAGGGTAGCGCCCCGCGATGTGGAGTTTTTTACCAGCCGGATGCTGCTCAGCGGTGGCGGTCTGGAAGGGATCGAAGCGATGGAAGGCCATGCGGCACGGGCCATGGAGGAATTGGCCAGCGTGCCCGTTGACGTCATCGCGTATTGCTGCACGGTCAGCGGCGCCTTGCGGGGCGCCGAGGGCGATCGCGCCTTTTGCCAGGACATGGCGCAACGCTGGGGCATGCCGGTCACCTCAACCATGCTGGCGGCAACCGAAGCCATGCATCATCTGGGCATGCGACAGGTGGTGGCCACAAGCCCCTATCCGGACAGCCATCACGAGGCTGAGCGGGCTTACCTCAAGCAAACGGGTATTGAGGCCATGTCGATGCAAGGCATGGGCTTTGAGCAGGGTCAGGAATTTGCCCGGGTGACGCCACAAGAAATTTTACAGTTTTCGCTGCATGCCTGGGACGACTCGGCCGATGGCCTCTTCATCAGTTGTATGAACTTCGATGCGATGCCGGCGGTGCAGACTCTGGAAGATCGGATTGGCAAGCCGGTGGTGACGTCTCATTCGGCCACGTTGTGGCGCGCCTTGGCCTTGGCTGACATCCGGGAACCGCTTCTCGGCTACGGGTGTCTGCTGGCTCAACCTCGTCATGTCTGGTCCGAAGTTCCTCCCGTGATTCGGTGACAACTTGTTGAAATAGAAACTCAAAAGCCTGGAACGAATTGACCTTTGTTCCCCTGTAAATCGCAAAATTTTCGCTCCTATTCTGCACCATGGGCTTGACATCGTCTGCAAACGTATGACCATAAGCCATGTCGTTTCAGGAGGTTGGATTGTTCCCCTGTAAATGGACTTTTGAATTGGGCCAACCTGTTGATCTACTGAACCCTCCGCCTATTCTGCCAGGGGAACTTCGGTCTAGTACAGGCCGGCGAAAGTAAATTTGCCCCCTCTCCCTGGCCAGGGAGAGGGGGCAAATCACTTGATATGGACTTACGAAATGCTCTACGGGTCGTATCACGTCCTCATAGCGTCTGATTGAGCCGATGCACGTCCTGCCCGATCACGGAACTCAACCGTCGCAAACCGTCCTGAAGATACGCCTCCACCCAGTGCACGGCCGCTCCCATCGCAGAGAGCCGATACACATCAGCCTGCCGCTCTAAGAGCCCAAGTTCGACCGCATAGCGGCGTGAGGAGGAGACATCCGCGATCAGCCCCGGGTCGATCGATGCCTGCAAGGTCCGTTCGCTGAAAACCGGTTTGGCAGGGACTTGTGACAGCAGGAGGAGAGGTGAGATATGATAGATCACATTCTGTCTTTTTCTCGGCCTTAAAGACTTCCGGGATATGTGGCGTGTGAGTTGATGCCGGCTGCGGAGGAGTTGCCGCAGCGCCTTCCGATCCGATTCTTGCAGCGCCTTCAAGGCATCAAGTGCAGCAGCCGACTCAAACGATTCAATGGACGAAATCGCTTTGCGGCGCGTGTCAGCATTCGTGTCGGTCATCAGCTCCCGGAGCGTCTCAAAGGCCGTTTCGGTACGGGCCAATCCCAGGATCTCCGCCGCCATGTTGCGCCGGTGTTCGTCTTGCAGCCAAGATTGCCGAATATACGCGGCCGCTTGCACGCGATCGAGGTGACACAGCGCGACAACCGCTTCCCGTTCCAGGGTTCGGGCCGTCGCGTTGGTGGCCATGGCGATGATGGTTTCGACTACGTCAGACAGGGGGAGCGTTGGATGGCCCAGTCGCCCGACACAGCGGAGGATGGCGATCTGCTGCGATTCGTTGTCCGTGTCCGTTAACAGATGACCCAACTGCTGCGTCAACGTCAGGCGAAGCGTATCCGAAAGGGTCGCAAGGGGAGCAGCGCCAATTTCCGATTCCCGCATCCATCTGACAAGTTCGGGATAATTTTCACGATGCAGTTGCGTTTCGATCGACGGCGCTTTCCCATCGCATAAGGTGTTCAGGAGTTTGGCATAGAGGGCCAGGCCGTAGATCGCACGTCCTTGCAGACGCACATCGGCGGCATGGAGCCAATCGGATAAGGCGGATGCAAAGCCGTCGCCCCACATCGTCAGGGCTTTATAGATGAGGGACAAATCCTTGCTGTCGGGCGCGGTGCGGAGCACGTCCAAGAGACATGGGAAGGCATAGGTGGGAAAACAGGCAAACGCTTCCGCGACAATACCCTCGGACCAGATGGCATATCCCCGTTTCATCGGGATGACGGGAACAAAATCGATCAACAGCAGACGCTCGACTTTCGACGCGTCAGGCGCCGAACTGAGAAGGATATCAGCGAGGCGCTGGTAATTGTCTTCAACGGCGTAAGCGTAGGTTTCGAGTTCCATGGTGCACCAGCAACCTTTTCTACCTGGCCGGCTTTCGATGTGCCGCCGTCTATCACCATTCCCGTATCCTGATCACGCATTTATGTTATACTACGACCAATATCATATTAGCATGCAAAGACTAGGCTGCAAGGAGGCGATATGGGTGTCCAACAGAACGACATCGAGCTGATGGCGCACTTGATGCGTCGGGCGGGGTTCGGCGCCACGCGTTGTGAACTTGACGCATATGCTGCCAAGGGCTATGACGCCACGGTAGAAGCGTTGCTCAACCCTGCGGAGCCGCAGGCGATGCCGGACGATCTGATCAGACGCTACCATCATGAGCAGTCGGGCATGATAGGGCAACAAAACCCCGGGGCCTACTGGCTTTACAAGATGATCACCACCACGGCCCCCCTGCAGGAGAAAATGGCCCTGTTCTGGCATAGCATCTTTGCCACGGGATATCCCAAAATTACGCAGGGCAAAGTCCTCATCGACCAGATCAGGATGTTCCGGCACTACGGGATGGGCAGCTTCCAGATGCTCCTGGTGGAACTCTCCAAAGACCCGGCCATGATCGTCTGGCTGGACAACAACGACAACCATAAGGGCGCGATTAACGAAAACTACGGCCGAGAACTTTTAGAGCTCTTCTCCATGGGGGTCGGGAATTACACCGAGGATGACATCAAGGCGTGCTCGCGCGCCTTTACCGGCTGGGCACTGGGCAATACGGAATACATGGCGCTCCGCGCCGCACGCGACTCGATCTGGCCATATGGCCGCATTGCCTGGCACTTCGCGTACAATGCGGAAGACCATGACGATGGCGAGAAAAACTTCCTGGGGCATACAGGCGCGTTTAACGGTGAGGACATCATTGACATTATCTGCCAACAACCCGCCACAGCCCGCTTCATCGCCAGGCACCTGTACGATTTCTTTGTGGCCGAAGAACCGCCCGTGCCGCAGTGGCCCGACACACCGCCGCGAGATCCCGACGCCATCGAGACGCTGGCCCAGGCCTATGTCGAAAGCGGCTACGACATCAAGGCCATGCTGCGCGCGCTCTTCACCTCCGACTTCTTCAAATCTGAAGACGTGCGATTGGTGCGGGTCAAGAGTCCGGCGGAATTGGTGGCGAGCGTACTGCGCCTGACGGGCGAGTTTGATCGGCCGCGCCGCGAGATCCTGGACAGGAATTTGCAGATGACCTACATGGGTCAGTATCTCATCAATCCGCCGTCCGTCGAGGGCTGGCACCAGGGCATGGAATGGGTCGATACCGGCACGCTCGTGGAACGGCTCAACTTTGCCACGCAGCAGTTGAGCGATGTGCAGAAGCCCGGCGTCAAGGCCATGATCCGCCAGGTCGCAGCGGCAGGCGACGGCGCGCTCTCACCGGCACACTTGGTGGATGCCTGCCTGGACGTGATGGGCGTGGTGACCGTTTCGGCGGACACACGTGAGGTCCTGGAAGACTTTGCGGCCGAGGACGGCCCGTTGGACGTGAGCGCCGACAACCTGGATAAACAGTCCGAACAGCGGATTGCCCAGATGTTGCAGATGGTCTCGGCCACGCACGAATTTCAGCGGGCCTAGGTCAGGGGCGCGAGGCAAGGGGTACGGAGCAAAGCGAGGTGCAGCGATGACGAGCAGCCAGGCAACACGAGGAGCCGTTTTCCTGAAGTATAGTCATACCATCGGTCTCTCGACCATGGCGGGGCGGGGCTTTTACTATCCGGTTGACACGGCACTCGGTGCGGACGGTAAGCTCTACACGGTAAGCCGCTCTCTGGATGGCGATCCGCGTGGCCTGCGCGTCACGGTTTATGATCCGGATAGCGAGTACTACGGCGCCTTTGGGTCTCACGGTACGGGCGCGGGCCAGTTTATCTGGCCCACGGCCATCGCCAGGGATAGCCAGGGCCATACGTACATTGCCGACGAGTATACCAACCGCATCACGGTGTTCGATGCCTCATGGGAACCCTTAGAAACGTGGGGCGTAACTGGGACCGAGGTGGGTGAGTTTGATGGCCCTTCCGGACTGATTTTTGATCGCGAGGACCATCTGTACGTCGTCGACCATCAGAACCACCACGTGCAAAAATTCACCAAGGACGGCCGCTTTCTTTCCAGCTTTGGCACCGCAGGCGCCGGGGATGGACAGTTCCAGCTTCCCTGGGGCATCACGCTGGGCAACGATGGCAATCTGTACATCGCGGATTGGCGCAATGACCGCATCCAAAAACTCTCGCCGGAGGGTCAATGCCTGGCCACGTACGGCACATCGGGTCGTGGCGATGGGCAGTTTTACAGACCCGCCAGTGTCGCGGTGGATGCGGAAGGTTACATGTATATAGCGGACTGGGGCAACGAACGGGTGCAAGTGCTCGACCCCGAAGGCGGCTTTGTACAGACGTTGCGGGGTGAGGCCACGGACTCCAAATGGGCGGAAGACTTTCCGCGCATCAACCGGGAGGAGGCGGCCGCGCGCGCCAACACTAACATGGAGCTGGATATTGCGTTCTTCACCGACGACCCGCATGAGGCGTCGTCGCATATCGAAAAATATTTCTGGGCGCCCACCTCAGTGAAGGTTGATGGCAAGGGCCGGCTTTATGTCACCGAAAGCAATCGTCACCGGGTACAGATTTACGAACGGGCATCCTGAACAATAGCTATTAGCTATCAGCTGTCAGCTATCAGCTATCAGCTAAAAAAGAAGATGTAAGATTCTTCTTCCAGTGTTTTAGCTTATAGCTTGCAACTAAGATCAAGGAGTTGGGTTATGGTCGCGAACAAAGACAATCGGTCTGTTGTCGTGGTGCAGCTCTCCGGCGGCAACGACGCTCTCAACACGGTTATTCCGTACAACAACGCGTTGTATTATGAAAACCGTCCCTATGTAAATATCGCGCAGGATGAGGTGCTGAAGCTGGATGACGAGTTGGGCTTCAATCCCAGCATGGCCCCGATGAAACGGCTCTGGGACGAGGGCAAGGTCGCTGTTATTAACGGCGTCGGTTATCCCAACCCCAACCGGTCGCATTTCCGTTCTATGGACGTCTGGCACACGGCGGATAATGAGAAGGTCGGGCAGGAAGGGTGGCTCGGGAAAACCATACGGGACCTCGACCCCAAAGGCGAGAACGTGCTCACCGGCGTGAATTTTGGCCGCGGTCTACCCCGGGCGCTCTATGCCAAGGGTGTGCCGGTCGCTTCGGTGGGCAACCTGGAAACCTATGGGCTGTTTCCCAGCATGCAGGATGAGGCCATACGGCATCGGGCACTGGCGGCATTTTCGAAGATGTATGGCGCTCAGGGTCGAGATATCGTCGCGGAGTTCATCACGCAAACGGGCACGGATGCGCTGAAGGGAGTGGATATTCTCCGAGTAGCGCCACAGCAATATACCTCAAGCGTTACGTATGCGGACAGCCCGATTGCACAGAACATGAAGAGCATTGCGCAGGTCATCTGTGCCGACTTGGGAACGCGCATCTACTACACACAGCACGCTAGCTTCGACACGCATTCCTCAGAGCTGAATACCCATGCGCAGCTGTGGCATGATGTGTCCACGGCTCTTGGGGACTTCATGGACGACCTCAAAGAGCACGGCAAGGATGAGGACGTTGTCATCTTGATGTTCTCTGAGTTTGGCCGCCGCATCAAGGATAATGGCGCGGGTACCGACCACGGGTCAGGCGGCGTCGCCTTTGTCATGGGCACGCCGGTGCAAGGTGGTATGTACGGCGAGTTCCCGTCTCTAGACGATAAAGATCAGCTCGAAGGCGATCTCCACTTCAATAACGATTTCCGCAGCACTTACGCCACCATCGTGGAGCAGTGGCTGGAGCTCGATCCGGTCACCGTCACCAACGGCGCCTTCGAGCAATTCGATTTGATCCGCTAGTCATCTCCTCTTTGGCAAAGGGGGCAGGAAGACCTGGCTTCATCGACAGCTCCCGACCCCCTCCATCTCCCCTTTATATGTGCCTTGAATCCATCGTCCGGGACATCTCACCCTGAACAAATCTTCCGATATCTTATAGCCTTTTATATTACAAGGGGATACGGGAATAAAAAGAAGTGTGTCCAAGATCACAAACTGGTTGTTGGAGGGCACAGCACATATGGCGTGAAAGCGGATGGGCATGAACACCTCATCCCGCACAAGATGAGATATAAGTACCGAAACACAATTAAATTTATAGTTTTCCCCTGGAGAAATGTATAAAGGAGATTCTGTCCAGGTACTTAGATCGTTCGATACCCCTTGTAAGTAAGAAGGAATTGACTCATGCATACATGGCAAACTACCGGCTCCCATTGTCCTCGCCGCTTTTGGCGGACGGCCCTCGCGACCGTCTCGCTCGGTCTGCTGCTCAGCCATACCGTGGCGTATGCCGATAGCCTTGTCCTCGACCGGAGCGAGGACGCTTTTGCCACACACAGCACGGTCGAGGATACTTGGACGCAGCAGGATTATCAGTCGGCTCAGCCCATGATGCCACCTGAACATATACCTGAACCT
>CBCXVS010000270.1:0-10607 GCA_965178525.1 uncultured bacterium
AGGTCAATTCGTTTCAGGCTTTTGAGTTTTTATTTCAACAAGTTGTCGCCGAATCACGGGAGGAACTTCGGTCTAGATAGGCAAAAATGATTGATATGATTTTTCTAACTGAAAGACTATTTTTTTCCGGTAAACGAGAAAGCGCCCAACACCATAATAATCGGTGCAAGGGGTAAAAATTTTGAACCCCTCTCAGAATCGAGATCGCCATCTCCGGAAGCAGACGCCGACAGCGCCGAACGTTAACCTTGACTTGCCCCCGTGAGGATGGTACTAAGGCGCCACCCAAGAACCCTGACGTCTCGAACAGAAGGGAGTATCCCATGACATGCTGCTTATCCCGCTGGCGTCCTTGCCGACGTTCGGTCACCCTCACGGTTGGTCTGCTACTCAGCTGGTTTTCACTGAGTATGGCAGCCGGCGGTACCCTCAAAATTATTCCTCATGCCGACCTGAAGAATACCGACCCGATCTGGACCACGGCTTACATCACCCGCAATCATGGTTACATGATCTATGACACCTTATTCTCGCTGGACGAAAAGCTGCAACCGCAGCCGCAGATGGTGGAGACCTGGCAAGTCAGCGCAGATGGCTTGACGTATACCTTTACCCTGCGTCAAGGGCTGAAATGGCACGACGTCGCCGCGGTGACATCCGGCGATTGTGTGGCCTCGATCAAACGCTGGGGCAAGCGCGACGGCATGGGGCAGAAACTGATGGACCTCACCCAGTCGCTCGACGTCGTGGACGAGCGGACGTTTACCCTGATCCTGAAGGAGCCCTACGGCCTGGTGTTGCAGTCGCTGGGGAAGCTGAGTAGCAATGTGCCGTTTATGATGCCGGAGCGCTTGGCGCAAACGGATGCCTTGATGCAAATCACCGAACCCATTGGCTCCGGTCCGTTTCAATTCGTTAAAGACGAGTGGGTGCCGGGCAGCAAAGTCGTCTATGTACGCAATCCCGACTATGTTCCCCGTGAGGAACCGCCGAGTTTTGCCGCCGGTGGGAAAAACGTCTACCTCGATCGCGTGGAATGGCTCTACATCCCCGACCCGGCAACCGCGCAGGCGGCTTTAACGGCTGGGGAAGTGGATTATTACGAACGACCCCCGACCGATCTCCTGCCCTTGATGGAGAAAAATCCCGATGTCAAGGTGGCGATTATCGATCCGTTGGGCACGCAGGGGGTGCTGCGCCCGAATCACCTGCACCCCCCTTCAACCACAAGAAAGCCCGGCAGGCTTTGCTGTGGATGGTGAAGCAGGAGGATTACCTGCGGGCCATCGTTGGGGACCCGAAATTCTGGCGCACATGTGGCGCGTTTTTGATGTGTGGGACCCCACTAGAAACAGATGCCGGCTCAGAGCCCCTCATGCAGCAGGATTTGGACAAGGCCAAACAGCTTATGCAGGAGGCCGGCTACAAGGGCGAGCCGATTATTTTGATGGATCCGACGGACATCCCGGTCCTCCATGGGGCGTCGTTGGTCACGGCACAGATGTTGCGGAAGATTGGGGTCAATGTGAAAGTGCAGGCGATGGATTGGAGTACCCTGACTTCACGGCGCGCAGAGAAAAAAACGCCCGAGGAAGGCGGTTGGCATCTCTTTCACACCTATGGCACCGGCGCGGACATGGCGTCGCCACTGAGTAACATCACGTTGTCCGGGGGCTGTGAAGAAAAGGCTTGGTTTGGCTGGCCGTGCGATGAGCGCCTCGAAAAGCTACGCGATGAGTGGGCCCGCGCCGCGGATGCAGCGAAGCAGAAAGAGATTGTCATCGAACTCCAGCGTGTCGCCTACGACCATGTGCCCTATGTGAATTACGGGCAGTGGTTTTTGCCCACCGCGTATCGGAGCAACTTGCAGGGGGTGATTGTCTCTCCGGTTCCTTTCTTCTGGAACATTGCCAAAGAGTAGGGGCGTAGGACAGGGCTGGAACCATGCAGACGTACATCATACGGCGTATTCTCGCCACGATTCCGGTCATGGTCGTGGTGGCGCTCTTTGTGTTTGCTCTACTACACTTGAGCCCGGGGGATCCGGCCGCGGTAATTGCCGGAGATTATGCCTCCCCAGCGGATATCGAGCGTATCCGCCACAAGCTCGGACTCGACAATCCGATCCACGTGCAACTCGGTATCTGGATATGGGATGTGATGCGTGGCGACCTCGGCACGTCGATTTTCTCAGGTTTGCCAGTGAGCAAGCTAATTGGCCAGCGGTTGGAGCCCACGCTGGCATTGACGGTGGCCACGATGCTGATTGCGGTCATATTGGCTGTGCCCATGGGCATTGTGGCCGCCTGGACGGCTGGCACCTGGATCGATCGGCTGGTGATGCTGTTTGCCGTCCTGGGGTTTTCCCTGCCCGTTTTTTGGCTCGGCTTTCTGTTCATTTACGGATTTGCCCTGCAATTGGAAATCCTGCCGGTGCAGGGGTATGTCAGCTTCAAGCAGGGATTGATCCCCTTCCTGCGCCACCTCATTTTGCCCAGCTTGACGCTCGGGATGGTGTATATGGCGCTGATTGCGCGGATGACGCGGGCGAGTATGCTGGAGGTGTTGCGTGAGGACTATATTCGCACGGCTCACGTCAAAGGCCTGAAACCTCACGTGGTCTTACTCTGGCATGGCCTCAAAAACGCTTCCTTACCGATTGTCACCATCATTGGCGTCGGCGTCGCCTTGCTGATTGGGGGGGGGGGGTGACGGAAAGCGTTTTTGCCATTCCGGGACTTGGACGGCTGACTGTGGATGCGATTCTACACCGGGATTATCCGGTGATTCAGGGGATTATTCTGGTGTTTTCCGGTGTCTATGTGTTGATCAATCTGCTGGTGGATATTCTGTATACCTTTTTGGATCCGCGGATCCGCTACTGAGAGCGGATATCCTCTTTCTCCGGGCATGGATGTCCAATATGATCGCAACTGAACAAGCGACCCGGCGCATGCGGGAACAGGGGTTACAGCCACGGCTGCTACGGCTTATCCGACGCAACCCCATGATGATCGGTGGCCTGCTTCTGTTGACTATGATGGTGATAGTTGCCGTGGGCGCACCTTATTGGAACACGGTGGACCCCCTGGATCTCAACCCGATTGAGCGGCTCCGTGCGCCGTCGATGGCGCATTGGTTCGGCACGGATATGTTGGGGCGCGATCTCTATAGCCGCACCGTCTACGGCAGCCGCATTTCGCTGTTTGTCGGGTTATGTGTCGCCGTGTTGAGCCTGACCAGTGGTCTCGTTATTGGCTTGCTCAGCGGCTATCATCGGCATGTCGATGCCGTGGTGATGCGAGTCATGGATGGGATGATGGCGATCCCAGCCATATTGCTCGCCATTGCTTTAATGGCGCTGATGAGTGCCAGTGTGCAAAACGTCATCATTGCGCTCACGATTCCCGAAATTCCCCGCGTGGTTCGGCTCGTACGCGCGGTGGTCTTGCAGTTTGCGCGAGCAGGCGTATGTCGAAGCATCGAGGGCGACCGGTGCAGGGCTCTGGCGCGTTCTCTGGCGGCATATCATGCCCAACACCTTGGCGCCCCTGATTGTGCAAGGGACCTATATCTGTGCTTCGGCGGTGATTTTTGAAGCTTACCTCAGCTTTCTTGGCGCTGGCACACCGCCTGAGATCCCCAGTTGGGGCAATATCATGGCGGAGGGGCGGACCTATGTGCAGCTGGCGTTTTGGATTATTTTGTTCCCGGGCCTCTGTCTGGCTCTGACCGTGCTTGCCATCAATCTGGTTGGAGACGGTCTGCGCGACACGCTAGACCCCAAGCTCGCGCGCCGGATGTAAAACGTCCACATCCTCTCAATATGCGTCAACCTTGCCGTTCTACCCATCACTATCAAAGCAACGCTTTATTAGGTGGCACGGAAGAAAAAGTCCATTTACAATTCTTCATGGTTGACTATTGCTGGTGTCACTAGCTTAAAGCCCGGGTGTCCGCCTCCATTTTTGTCCCAATTTCCTTCTGTGTTTTCTGAACGATTCAAAGCACCACGACGTATCGTCACTTCGACCTTGAACAGTATCAATAGGAAGGCGAGATATGCGCTATCGATTCGTGTGGATGTCTGTAAGCATGCTGCTGAGCTTCGTGCTAGCCTGCGGTTTCTTAAAACAGGAACGCATGGAGGACAAAACATCCAGGCTAATGCTGGGATCGCTCTTGGCCCAAAGCAGCGAGGTCCCGCGGATTCTCATCATTGGTGACAGTATACTTGCCGGGTCGCTAGGTAGGTCGCTGGAGCAGGTGTTTCGGCGCGATTACGGCTATGAGGTCCTGCGCCAAGGCAAGGTCAGCTCCGGGTTGGCACGGCCGGATTTTTACAACTGGGAGCGAGAAGCCCAGCGTCTGGTGGCCAAGTTTCAACCGCATGCCACCGTGGTCATGTTTGGCAGCAACGATCCACAGGGACTTTATATGGGGCAAAATCAGTGGATTGCTTGGCGCCAGTCGGGTTGGAGGCAGGAGTATACGCGGCGTATTAACACCTTGTGTGATATTCTCGCCCCTGAGGGCCAACCCGTTGTCTGGATTGGCGTTCCGGTGATGCGATCACCGACATTCCGCGCCCGCGTCCAACACATCAACGCGATCTATCACAACACGTTCTCGAATCGCTCAAACGCGCTGTTCATCGATATTTGGCATGCCCTTGCCGACAACCAAGGCCGCTATGCCGAGACCCTCTATGTGACGACGAACGCAAACGGTCAGGGGCAACCGCATCGGCAAAAAATTCGTGTTCGTGCGAAAGACGGAATTCATCTCACATCGGCAGGCGCGGGTATTCTGAAAAATTATGTCTTCAATATCCTCTACACCGGGGTCACGCAGGTCAGTTCGGCAAACACGATAAGACTTGGCTCCCCGTAGACGGTACACCGCCTTTTTCCTCAGCTTCTGAAGATATCTGGCTGCAGACCTCAGATGGGCTAGGCGTGCTCGCCTGCGCTATAATAGCGCTATGAGAAGCGTACGCAGGAAGCGCACCGCATGTGCAGGCGTCATCAACACACAAGACGGCTGTCGAATCGGTGCTGGTGACATGAACAACCGGCAGCAGGAGGCCATTTCCAGCGAGGATAAGTACCGAAACAAAATTAAATTGATATCTTTCCTCTGGAGACACGTACAAAGGTAAGTCTGCCAGATACTTAAAAATAGCCTGGATTCAATTGATATCTTTCCTCTGAAGACATGTATAAAGGTAAGTCTGTCCAGGCACTTAAAAATAGCCTGGAATGAAAGGACAGCAGTATGCCGGCAAGGTCCGGAGTCCAATATTTAGCAGGCCTGCGAGATGCACGTGATGCTTGGTATGGTGGGGAACGCGTGTCGGATGTGACGGCCCATCCGGCCTTTGCCTCAGGGGCGCAGACGATTGCCCAGTTGTACGATCTGCAGCAGCAGCCGTCCCATTGTGAGACGTTGACATACCCTTCTCCGCAAACCGGTGCGCCAGTGGGGATGTCATTCTATATGCCACGTAGCGTGGACGACTTGGTGCAGCGGCGCGCCATGCTCGAAGTCTGGGCCGAGGCGTCGTGTGGGATGCTGGATCACAGTCCGGATTACATGAATATCGGCCTCATGGCCCTCGCTGCGGCACGAGATGTGGTGGCGACCGCCGACCCGCGTTTCGGTGTGCACCTCCTGCACTACTATGAAAAGTGCCGCGAGGGCGATGTGTGTCTGGCGCATGCCCCCATGACATCGCCGAGTCCGTCCGTTACTGAGGCGATATCGGACACGCCGATGAGATTAGGGGTGGTCTCATCACGGCCTGAGGGATTATGCGTGCGTGGCGCCTGCAAGCCCGTAACGATGGCGCCACTGGCGGATGAAATCGTCGTCTGTGGTGGAGCAGCTTTGCGAGCTGGCCAGGGGAAACATGCCTTGGCTTTCGCCTTGCCAGTGGCGACAGATGGGTTGACCGTGATTTGCCGTGAAACGTATGGCCGCATCGGCAGCCGCTTCGATCATCCCCTCGCTACCCGTTTTGAAACGCCGGAATGCATGTTATTCTTTAAGGACGTCTTGGTACCATGGAAGCGTGTATTTTTGTCCGCCAATGTCGCCTTGCATAATCGCCTGCTGCTATCCACCGGGTTTCTAGGGCATGTGGGGCATCATGTCCTAACCCGGCAAGTCGCCAAAACGACGGTGTTGCTGGGTGTCGCACAACTGCTCGGCAAGGCGGTCGGCATCACCAGCTTTCTCCACGTGCAGGCGAAGCTAGGGGAAATCATTACGACGCTTGAAGCGATACGCGCCTGCCTACGGCGGGCGGAAGTCGATGCAGTGCTCGGTCCGGGCGGCGTCTTGACGCCGCAGGAAGACGCCTTCCGGGCAGGACAGCGGCTGTACGCGGGGTTGCATCCCCGGATGATCGAGATTCTCCAGCTCCTTGGCGCTGGCGGCGATATGATGCCCCCGAGCGAGGCGGATGTCCACGGCCCAATGGCTGAGGATATAGCGCCGTATGACCAAGGTGCCGGCGTGCCGGCAACCGAGCGCATCCAGCTTTTCCGGTTAGCCTGGGACATTGTAAAAGACGGCTTTGGGGCGCGTCAGCAACTTTATGAATGCGATTTTGCCGGCGATCCCCTACACCTCATGGCGTCCCAATATCTGGGGTACGATACAAGCGCGGCTGTAGAGCGAGTGCAGGCGCTCCTGGAGGCCTCTGACGGTGGACATCGATAGGAGAGCGCGGTGAGTCATGACACGGGCCAGTCGCCTCAGACATTGCAAGAAGGCGAGCAATCCCTCTCTTTCTTTGCCGGGCTCGATGCCGTAACGGCGGCGTTTGTACGTCAGCACCTGCGTGAAGAAGTTTTTCCTGCCGACCATATCGTGTTTGAAGAAAATACGGTTGGCCATGATCTCTATATCGTGAAAAGTGGCCATGTGCAGGTGACGCGCCGGCTGGATACCGGCTTTGAACATGTCCTGAGTGATCTAGGCCCGGGCGAGATTTTTGGCGAGATGGCCGTGATCGAAAATCGGCCGCGCTCGGCCCGGGTGGTGACGTCCATGCCGACCCGCCTCTTAGTCATGTCACGCCAGACGGTCGATATGTTGGTCGAGCAGCACCCCGCCGTTGTCGTCCATCTCTTCAAGATCATCAGTACGCGTCTCCGTGAGCGCGGCTACCAACGGGAAGCGCTGTTGGCCGAAAAGCTCCTGCTCGTTGAAGAACTCGCCGCCAAAAATGCGGAATTGGAATACACCCTCGAACAGTTGCAAAAGGCCATGGAGACCGTGGTGGAGCATGAGCGCGTCACCCGCGATTTGGAGATTGCACGGCAGATCCAGCAGCAAATGTTGCCCACGACGTTTCCGCAGGTGTCCGGGTTACAGCTTGCCGCGACGATGATGCCATCGCAATGGGTGGGCGGCGATTTTTATGACGCGGTACACTTGGGGCCGCACCGCATATGTCTGCTACTGGGCGATGTTTCCGGCAAAGGCATACCGGCCGCGATGCAGATGGCCCGGCTCATGGGGGAACTTCGGGCGTGTGTGAGCCAGCGCAGCGACCCGGTGAGTGTGACTCGATTGCTGAACGAGTCGATCTGCGCCCGAAACATGACATGGACCTCGTTTATCACGTTGCAATATGTGGTGTTGGATCTAGCAGCCGGAGGCATGCAGTTCATCTGTGCCGGCCATCCACCGCTATTTCTCT
Source organism: uncultured bacterium (assembly GCA_965178525.1). Classification (GTDB taxonomy): domain Bacteria; phylum Tectomicrobia; class Entotheonellia; order Entotheonellales; family Entotheonellaceae; genus CBCXVS01. The sequence continues at coordinate 7,712 of CBCXVS010000270.1, forward strand.
GTCATGATGATGGACAGGTCGTCTGGCTCGGCAAGGCCGCCAACGTCCCCTTGGGTATTGATGCCGCCTTTGCGTATCAATACGAGGAATATCCCCTCGTGTCCGGCGACCGCTTGCTCCTGTATTCCGATGGCGCTTATGAGTCGCAAAACGCCCAGGGTCATATGTTGGGCTGCCACACTTAGCCGATTTGTTTGCCAAAACCCCGCTGCATCCCGAACACGCCATTCAGGCGCTCCAGGATGCCCTGACCGCGTTTACTGACACACAACGCCTCCGTGACGATACCACCTTTGTCTGTGCCCGAGTTGCCTAAGAAGCTGGCAGAGCGAGGCTTTCAAATGGAATACCTGGAAGCAGTCGACTCAACGCACGCCGAGTTCGGCGAGCTATACGACGAAGTGGCGCTTTGGTCCGCGCCCTTCGGCCTTATGCTGCTTGACCGTGTTCCTATAAGAGCAGGGATCACGATCTTGGACATCGGTGCGGGCACGGGCTTCACAACCATCGAACTGGCCCAACGCTGTGGCTCGAAAGCAAAGATCATTGCCGTCGATCCTTGGGGGGCTGGCATGAGACGGCTCCGACGTAAACTAGCGCGTTTTGGAATTGAAAACGCCCAGCTGATAGAGCAGGATGCCGCGGCGATCGATCTCCCTGAGGCCTCGATTGACCTCATGGTGTCCAATCTTGGTATCAACAATTTCGACAACGCTAATGCCGTGTTACGAATGTGCTACCGTGTCGCAAAGCCTGACGGAAGGCTATTTCTCACAACGAATCTCGTTGGTCACATGCATGAATTCTATAGTGTCTACCGCGCCACGCTCCTGGAGCTGGGCTTCGCCGCACCGCTCGACGCGCTCGACGCTCACATCAACCACCGTTCGACACTTGATTCGATCACTGAGCTACTGACTCAGGCTGGTTTGCAGTGCTTGAGCAAAAGCTCAATGTCCTGGCGTCAGGGCGCGGGCAACTGGCATTGACGATCCCGATGGCATGTGTTGAAGCACGGAAGCCAGTAGTGGAATGATCCCGATAGAAAACAGGTCGCATGATGCAAATCCCGCCAACACATGGTGTTGATATGTTGTAGATCTGTATATATATGAAAAATATAGGATTGAAGATTTTGCTAGATTTTTCGGGAACGACGTAAGCTTTGCGGAAGGCGATCTGTCGCTGGTGAACTCGTCTTTTGAAAATGACACATCCAGTGCAGCCCTCTTAAGGTCACATGACATCTGGTGCAGGGGAACGTCGTGCAGTTCTCTTCCGCCCACATGCACGATGTCCACATCATTCCTCAGGCTTCAGTGTAGTCCTCTTGGAAAAGTGACGTATATAGCGTGGAAACGGGTGCCACATACGAGGGGAGACTGTTGGCGAACCCCCAAGAGCCGTAAATTGCACCCTGTATACAGCTTCTTTGAGCTCAGAGCAGCCTGAAAAGAACTGATGGAGAAAAAGTTGGTCTTGGAGCGTTGATATAGGTTCGCCAACAGTGTCCGAGGGTTTGTGGCAAGGCATGAGGAACTCAATGCCGTGAGATTAACTCCAGAGGTAAATTTGTGGCAGATGATAACTAAACTACTGAAATATTGTTTCTTACAGGGCTCTTTGCCGCTTGTGACAACTTCCCTCATTCTGGGCCGGGATACGGGAATCGTCTTCAAAGTCCATGCAGTATTTGATGTGGGTCAGGTTCTTGAACGTTTCCTTGTTGCCGAACCTACACATCACTCCGTCAGGATCGATGCGGCCGCAATTGCGACAGGTTGCGCATTTGAATGCGGAGGTTGCTGGAGACCGTTTGACACTCAAACGGCCCATAAAAAAAACGACGGTCAACATGACCAACAGCCAAATCACCAAAGGAACCATTGGCCACTCTCCCTACATAACGAGGCCAAACACTCCTCAGTCACTATACCACCACAATACACTCTTTGAACGTTTGGTCTGCCGGTACGACCAGGTAGTCGCTGTCTTTCTTGATCATAACCCGGTCATAATCGGCAGATAGATGATTCGTCCAATCGTGCCCATAAAACAGCATTAACTTATCATGTGGCAGCTTTGTGTGGGCTTTGATCACTTCTACAATTTGTCCTACTCCAGGAATATCTGGATTAGAATGTAATGGATACTTAATAAAAACGTTCTTATCAACATAATCACTTGGAATGAGGTTCAGCGTGGGACCATTTACTTTTTGCCTTGTCTCTTCCTAAAATTTTTCAGGTTGTGGAGAGAAATCCGGCTCAACTTCAGAGTTTGATGGATGTTGTTGTGGTTTTTGGTGAGTCGGTCTAAGAGACTGTATATCGTCTAAAACATTGCATACCTGGTTAGACAGGTTAATGATTTTCACATATTCTTACTTTTAAATTTCTTTTTCTTCTAACAATAAAATTAAACCTACTAATGATGTCCACTGCTTATTTAGATAGATATCACTTGGTGAAAGTTGACAATCGATCTTATTCATTAATGCCGTTCGATTATTGACTTCAAAAAGATCTTGCAGCTTTTTATCGTCTAGAATGCTACTTATACTGTCTAGGATATTCCCTAATGCTAGAATTTTATACCCATCAAAGCCAGAGGCTAAATCATTAAGTTTGTGGATAAAATTTTGAGCGGCCGTCTGTAAAATATTGTGATCAAAAGGAAATTCCGTTTCTAGGGTTTGAGTAAGAAAATATGATTCTTCAGAGGCCAGCTGACCTGCATAGTTTACAACCTCACGGCAAAATCCTACCAATGCAGTTTGAAACTTGATAATCAGAGCCTCCGCATGCTTGACCGCATCGCTAGTCCGAAGTTCCCCTGGCAGAATAGGCGGAGGGTTAAGTAGATCAACAGGTTAGCCCAATTCAAAAGTCCATTT
>CBCXVS010000271.1:0-10598 GCA_965178525.1 uncultured bacterium
GATTTACATGGGAACAAAGGTCAATTCGTTTCAGGCTTTTGAGTTTTTATTTCAACAAGTTGTCGCCGAATCACGGGGGGAACTTCGGCCTAAATGATATGGTACCATGGCATGCATCACACGCTTGAGCCAGCATTTTCTGTATACGGAGCATTCTGAAGGAGAGACACCATGCAATTCGGACTCTTTACCGGCCTCACGGGCATCACATGGTCACAGCTACGCGATCTGTGGCAACATATCGAAGCGACCGGCTGGGATGCGGCATGTGTAACGGACCACTTCATGCCGAATGTGCCCAACCCGGTTGACGATACCCTGGAGTGCTGGACAGCCCTGTCGGGCCTGGCTATGGCAACGCAGCGTATGCGTATCGGCACCTTGGTGGCAGGCAACACCTATCGGCATCCGGCGGTGCTGGCCAAGATGGCCGCCACCGTTGACATCATGTCAGGCGGGCGTCTCATCTGCGGTATCGGCGGCGCCTGGCAGCGGAATGAACATGAGGCCTATGGCATCTCTTTTCACACCGTTGGCGAACGCCTGAATCGCTTGGAGGAAGCGTGCCAAGTGCTCTTGCACCTGTGGACAGAGCCCAAAACAACCTTTCAGGGGACATATTATCAGCTCGATGAGGCGCCCCTTTATCCCAAAGCCATGCAGCAACCGCATCCCGAATTGCTAATCGGCGGCGGGGGTGAGCAACGCACCTTACGAATTGCCGCCAGGTACGCCGATCACTGGAATGTCTGGGGCGGTCCTGAGGTACTTAGCCGCAAAGGCCGCATTCTGGAAGCTCACTGTGCTGCCGTCGGCCGCGACCCGGTGCAGATCACCCGCTCGGCCAACATGCCCATGCAGTTTACAGAAAACACAGAAGAAAAAGAGCGGCTGGTGGTCGGCCTGATGCGGCGGTTCGGACGCAGTGAGGAAGATGCCCGTGACACCGTGCTGGCAGGCAACGTCAACGAGATCCGGGATAAACTCGGGCGCCTCCGGGAAACCGGTGTGGATCAGCTTTTCATCCCTACCTTTTTGCCACCCTGGAATCGCGAGCAACTCGATCGTTTTATCACAGAAGTCGCCCCCGCCTTCAGATAACCTCGCCAGCAGAGGTCTGTGACAAGTAGCTCTCAGCCAGCAGCGGAAGTCGATTGATCTCCCCTCGTCTTCGCTGAGAGCTGAGAGCTGAGAGCTCATTTACTTCGCATTGGCCGCCCGCATGGCATAGGCCTTGGGCGCCACTTCCTTTTCGACCTTTTCAGCGATGAGCTCTGTATCCAGGCTCGCCACAATGCCGGGATAGCCGGCCCGCTGCAACATGGCGGGAAGTTTCCCACCCTGAAACTGCCCCAACGTCCATTCCAGCGTGTCGGGTATCGCCGTGGTATCCCAATAGATACGCACATCCTGGTTCCGCGGCCCATAGTGGTAATGTGGCCCGTTTTCAAAGCAGTCGAAAGCCAATAGCTCGATCTCCTGCCCCGCGACATCACCCATCACATGGATCGCCATGCCACGATCATTGACTTGGGGCAATTCACGGAACTCGAGCCCGAACTTGAGGTTCCCAGCTTCAATGACCACATCGCCCCGGTTGTGGGTCACGGTGCGCCGCTTCGACACCGCCATATACCGGGCCGTCTCTTTGACCTGCTCCAGCTTTTCCGCCACCAAGCCGGCGTCCAGTTGCTTCGCGATGTCTTCATACCCGGCAAACTCGAGCATGGCAGGAAGACGGGCTTGCAGCTGATTCACCGTCCACGTGAGGGAATTTCCCGCCGTCGTCTTGTCAATATCGAAACGGGCGTTCTTCCCATCAGGATCATAGTGGTAGTGCGGCTTTTGGTCAAAACAATCAAAGCGTAACAGTTCCTTCGGCTGCCCATCGACCTCACCCGCCACCTGGAGGCAGACGCCCTGGTCTGCCATGAGCGCCCGATACTGCAGAGCAAAACAAACGGCCCCGGCTTCAATGACAGCATCACCTAATTTCATTACAGACCTCCTCAGCTACAAGCTGCTCTCTACACATGGAATGCAGTGCGGACATACGCTCGCATGTACCCTATGCATCCATCATACACCAGAGCGCGCCTCAATGCCTTGTAAAAAATGCATCGTGGCGCACGAAGCCGCGTGTGTATCCAACAGACGCCACCAGGCTCGTGTTGGCATCGCTCCCGGTGAGGGGACGATCACTGACCGGAGATATGGCCGTATTGACCCCACGGCTGAAGGCCCCTATCCTGCCTTCAGACCCCCACCTTTGCGCTTCCAACCCGCGATGTCGGGGTTTGGTTCGGGCCACCCCTCACCCCTCGGCGGTCGCTTTCAGAGCGGCGAGCGTGGTGGCCAGAGCGGCTTCCACGGCTCGAGACCGGCCGTCCAGTTGCTCCTGGGTTCGGCCCTGCAACGACTGCGGCAGTTGCTCGACATCCCACACTTCCGTGACCCGCGTCCCGGCTCCGGTTGGCTCTAATCGATACGTCCAGCGCACACACGGGCCTTCGTCGGGACGCGTCACGAATTCGAAGCACCGACCTCGATCAGCAGCCGTGACCATCACCGGCACCGACCACGAGCGGTCGCCAGCCTGATTATGGCCGATATATCGATCACCGACCTTCCCACTCCCGCCGGCCTGCCATTCGCCGCCGACGTTCTCAGGGCTCCATTCGCCCATCCGCGGCAGATCCGAGACGAGGTCGTAGACGGCCTCCGCAGACGCGTTGATCTCGATACTGGCTTCACGATGCATTCCATGCACAGTCATAAGTATCCTCCGATATACTACCTGGGGACCCATCTTGTGGGACGGGATTTGGATCGCTGTCGTCATGAGGCATCAGCATGAATCCGGATGGCAAAAAAATCAAGTGATTTCCATTGTCTGTCATCAATAGGGGGCTATACAGAGGTTAACCCCCTGTCACAAATGCAGTGGCGAGTTCCGCCTCGCCCTCGACATAAACACGCCCATCCGCGATGGCATCCGCCAGTGGAAGACGCCCAAAGATCACCAAAATGGCCGTTGAAGTATCACAGTGAAATGTCACGTCGGCCTCGGCTTCACGGTCAGATGCAACGGATGCGCCGTCAGCATGGAGAAGAATATCCGTCGTTGCGGCGACAGGCTCGGTCATTTGCAAACGGTACCGAACGGCGCGTGTACGATTCGCATCGGGTCGAAATGCCCGCTTCACGACTCGGGGAATGGTCTGCAGCAGCCATGGTAAGGTATCCTCAGACAGCGACGCCTGTGGGTCAAAGCTGGCGCGAATATCCCACCCGTGCATGGCCAATTCCATCAGCCGGATGTCGATGATGGTCCGAATCGGTCGAGATCCCCCCGGATGGTAGCAGAGAATTTCCCAATCCTCCGGCTTCAAGCCGGTGAGGATCTTGTCCACGTGTTCATTCTCAGCACAAAATGCGGCCAGGAGGTCATCGCCTAATTGGCGCTGCAGGGTGATCGCATGCTGCACCAGAGACTCTCGTAAGTCGTCGTCGTTCAACGTCACGTTCGGGACAAAACCTGACGGCGTCAGGTCCCCTCGCAAACCGCGCGTCATGCGTTCCGCGTGTTGATCTTCAATCAGATGGGCCACGACATCGGCAACCTGCCATCGCTCGCACCGGCTGGGGCGCTGCCAATCTTCTGGCGACAGGGCACGCAGGAACCGTTCAAGTCGCTTTGACTCCGCGTGCATCGTTTTCGCTCGGTCAGCATCGGTGTACATGATATCTGCCTTCGCCAGCCTGACCTGAAATGTAATATTCGCCATGGGTCGTGAGAAACCAAGGCAACGACCGACAGTCATGACCGTAATGGCAGATATTCCACTCGGTTTACAAAATCTTCAGGATTGCCCACCAGAGCAAGCACTTCCAAATCTCGGATGCACTGTCCAACGGTCACTTTCAGTTGATGGGCATAGATGACGCCAACAAATGCCTCGCCACGTTCTTGTCGCTGAGCGGCTTCACGCAGGAGGTCATCATCCTGAGTGAATAAGACGTATCCCAGTTCGGTTGCCCTATCGAGAAGGGCATCGTCTTCCAACTCTCGGGCGCCATCGTCTTGAGCCGTGAGCACCTCAACACCCCGAAGGCGCAACCCGTCCGTCACTGCCTGCCGCACGTTCACATCCATATACAGCGTCACGCTCATGGAAGTTTGCCCATTGCCCGTAGCCGCTTCCGTATGGGCGAATCTTCTACCTGTGCTCTCAACTCATCAAACTCCTGAAGTTGGCGCTCAATTTCGGCATCAAACTCAGCTTGGTGATCATAATAATACGACAGGGCGGCATGAATCTGCGCCATGGACAGATGAGAGTGCTGAAAATGGATTTCTTCCGGGCTCGATCCATTGGCGAGCTTATCCAGAATCACCTCGATGACTTTCGTATTCGTATCGTCAATCCATGCCCGACTCCGAGCATCGAGATGGATATGCGCGGTTGTTGTCTGTGGCATCGTCATGTATCTCCGTTTTCTATACGCCCGCTTTTCAAAGCCACGACGAACGGCTAAGAAGTTCTAACGCCCTTTTTCCGCTGGGTCACCGGTAGCCTTCCCCCCGTTTCCGAGGTCGTACTCACCCCCAGTGGGGTGAGAATGCATCCAGTCTAATTGCAACGCGTCTCTTCGTACAAGTTGCAGTTTCAAGGTGTAAAATGGCGGAAAACTATACAAATTCTACTCCAAGGTACGACGATGAGTTTGAATATCAAAAACGAAGAAACCCACCGGCTGGCGGCGCAGCTGGCGGCACTCACCGGGGAGACGATGACGAAAGCCGTGACCCTCGCGTTGCAAGAGCGGCTGGAACGAGAGAAAAGACGGCGGCGCCGTACCGGTGTCGCTGCGGCATTAATACAGATTGCGCAGCGTTGTGTTGCTCGGCCGATTCTGGACCCCCGCCGCCCGGACGACATGCTTGGGTATGATGAACACGGGTTGCCAAGCTAATGGTGGTCGATACGTCTGCCGTCCTCGCTATCCTCTTTGCCGAGCCAGAGGCAGCCGATTACGCTCAGCTTATCGAAGATGATCCGGCTCCCTCCATGTCGGCCACTTCCGTTGTCGAAGCAGGGATGGTTCTGACCAGTCGGTATGGTCCGGAAGCTCGGGACGATCTGCGAGACTTCATTGAGCAGGGCGACACCACGCGAGTCTCAATTTTGGCGACTGCTTTGCGTATGCGCTTGCCAAAGCCATAGGGCAACCCCTGCTGTTCAAAGGCCAGGACTTTTCCCAGACGGATATCGAAAGTGCGAATCGTCACGATGAACCCTAACATCATCGCGCTCACCATGCGAACGGTTGTTTGTCTCGTGCGTCCCAAATGTCAGCTCATGGCCATCATGGCCTTGAGCGCCTGGGCCTACTTGCACGGACTCGGATCGTTGCACGCTCTGGAAATGCAACAGGTACCGATACCGGGTGAACTCACCGTCCGTTTCAAACCTGAGGCGTCCGTGGAGCAGGCAGCTGCCCTGTTGGCAGACTATGGCTTGGCGTTTCGTCAGGGTCAACCCACGCGGTGCCAGCCCCCGGGAGGGATTGTGGAGGTGATGCCGGGTCATGAGCCCTATTGGATAGACGTTTTTCAGCGTCAGCCCCTCGTCGCCGAGGTGGGACGGCGGTTCATCGAGATTCCCAAAGATAAGTATATTGAAGCCGAAGCGCGTATACGTCCGCCTGGGCGGGTGCACACTAAGCTGTCTCCGGAACAATTGCAGCAGGCGGTTATTGTTTTCTTTGAGAATCGATACCAGGCGAAGGATGGCAACGTGGAGCTGGCGAAAAAGGCCCGTCTGCGGGTCCGGTTACAGATCAGCCATCTGCGCAGCGAGGTGATTGCCGCATCTCGGTACTGGGAGCGCTTGTCCGTGATGGCGATCGTGCTGCCGGATCCCAACACGCCGGACAGCTCGTTGGAAATCCTGTTGATTGTGGACGGCCAATATGCCACCGGCTTGGGGCCCCGTCAACCAGCGGAATCGAGTTATCAGCCGATGCAGGCCAATTACTATCAACTGCTCGATCTCTATGCGCAGACGCTGGTCACGGACCTGCAACGGCATCTGGAAGGGTTGCCGTGACCGAACGTCAAGTTCGCACCCGTGTCGGGATATTCTTGGTGGTCTCGCATGTCGCGATTCTGTTGCTCCTGGTGCTGTTGTCCCTTGCTGGTGGCTTTACTTGGCCAGAGCTGACCACGTCGATTGCCCTGATCGTTCCCGTGTTTGTCGGCTCGACTACGGCGATTGTGAAATCGTTTATTGACAACCGAAAACAGGTTGAGAATCAGTCGCCGGCGATGCATGGCGCGTTTGTGGTGATCGCCTTTTTATTGCCGGGTGTGTTTGTCGGCTTTCTCGGGCTGATCATCATGCTCAAGGCATTCAATTGGGGCATTGCTGATTTTGAGCATTTTAAAGGGTTATTGGCGCTTGGTGAAACGGGGTTTGCCGTCTATCCGGGGTATGTCATCCAGTCACTATTTGCGGGTAAAAACGGGGGGTAGCGTTGTGGTCCTCGCCCGGCACGACATCACGCGATGATCGGGCGAGTCCGCTGAGAAAATCGGCAGCAGCGGCGAGTGACGTCATCTACGGGTTGGCGGTGATTCCGGCAGATCAGATGCTGGGCGCAATTGTTCCAGAACTTTGATTAGAACCAGATAAAGCCCAGGATCCAGGTCGTGCTCCTCCGCCAGGGTGTCTTCATCCCGTCTACCCGCTATGACCTGCCGTAACACAGCAGCATGCTTGCGCCCGCTTGTTGTCTGGCTCAGGTCGTTCAGGAAATGTTCCATTTCGGCTGTCGCCTTTGCATCGCCCTGCGTGTGGGCGGCAATAGTGTGGACAATGAGTGAAAAGAGTTCGGCTCGATCCCGCGACCAATGGCCGGGAAAGGCGGCATACGCGATCCGCTCCTTGCGCCGCCAATTGCGTGTTGCGGTCGTGTCGCCTCGGGCTTCAGCGATTCGAGCTAATATATCATATGTTTTCCAGAGTTCTAACGAAGGATCACCAATCGTTTCCCTAAGGCGGGCTGCTTGAAGCGCCCACTGTTTTGCCTCGGCGAGCAGATCCCGAGTGGCAAATGCCTTGGGCCGTTGGCTAGCTGGAATGTGCCAGCTCTGTAGCAGTAAGATGGCTCGGTTATTGACTACCGTGGCAATATATCGTCGGTGGTTACTACCTTCAAGATGTCCAAGTGCATGCCGATACCAGCGCTCTGCATGGGTCAGACGTCCTGCCATTTTGGCAAGATTGGCCAACTGATTTGCAGAAAGCGCTGCCCCGGCTTGGTCTCTATGGGTTTCCTTCAAGCGTAGGCTCTCTTTGTAAGCCTTTTCTGCCTCGGCAAGGCGTTCTTCCCGTTGTTGACCTGTCGCTTGTCTGGCCTCCTCTTCGGCTACTCTCCCTATCTTATGCAAAACCTTGGCTTCCATCAGAGATTCTCCGAGCTGACGGGCTACCTCCAGGGCTTCTTGGTACCGGCGTCGGGCTTCCGGAAAATCTCCTTGGCGCATTGCCAAGGTACCAAGATTACCTCTGTCGACGATAACACCTCTTGGGTTGCTTAATTCTTCGTCAATTTTTAATCCCTGTTCATATTCCTCTCGTGCTTCTTCAAAACGGTCCTGCTCGCTTAACACATTTGCTAAGTCGGAGTGGGTGACCGAAATTTGCTGGAGGACATTTCTGTTTTCTCGATCCAGCTCTTGGAGGACGTCCAGAGCCTGGCGATGCTGAATTTCAGCTTCTCTTAACCGCCCCTGCTCCCTAAGACTTCGACCCAAACGCCAGAGGGTTTGTGCACGATCATGCCCCCCCGCGTAGGCCATCCCTACGTCCATACGTGCCAGCAACTTCCGAAATATCTCTTCCGCTTTCGCTGCTCGCTCCTGTTGTCGTAGAGCTTCCCCTCGTCGACTTGCCGCTAGAAATTGGGCTTTTGTAAGTGGCCCGTCATGTGCCAGACCGTCAACAGCGGTTTGTATCTCATTGAGGAGAGCATCTCGTTCTCGCCAGCATCCGAAAACGTTGAGGAAGTGTTCTATGCTTACAGTGAAGTCTACTGCAGTCTCATATTCCTTAGCCTCTAATGTCAAGACCAGCGCGCGATGTAGATTCGGTAGTTCACGTTGAACGATGGCGCGGGCTGTCTGTGGTGCTCGGAAGTCCAAGGAGTACAGCCGTTTTGCAGTGGAATGGTAGAACTCACGATAACGCTTTTCCAGAACGTGTCGTATCTCTGGTTTCTGCTGCCGACGTAGATAAGGCGCCAACGTGGGGTGGAAGCGGTAATACGGCACGGTTATGCTCTGTTGGAATGCGGCTTGAGGCGGCTTCTCGACACGTGACAGAACTTGCAAGGCCCCCCACGAAGCCGAGACATTCTTGATCTGCAGGAGCCCGGCCTGTTCCAGGTCCGTAATGAGGACGTCGCGTATACGCCTCCATTCCTCGGCCTTCAACCCAGCCACGAGAGGGACCATGTAAGGCATCGCTCCTCCCCGGAAAACCCCTAACGTTTCCAGATGCTCACGAGCCGTGTCACTCAAGCGGTCTAGCGAAAATCGTAAACCCGCTTCCAGAGATTGGTTGCGATCCCGTACCGACCCATCTCGAAAACCCGGATAGAGCGCCTCAAATCGGTCGATCACCCGGGACACATTGTCATCGTAACGGTGCAAGTGTTGCAGCGTCAGGATGATCGACAGCGGATAACCACCCAGGTAATCCAGTAATTGCACTAGCTCCGGGCGCTCCGGGCGAGGTAATTTGCGAGCATCCAAGACCTCGCCAGCCAACTCCAAGGCTTCAGACGACCGCATACCTTGCAAGTCTAGGTACGCCGTATGGCGCGACGGCGCATAGTCCGGATGCGGCAGGGTGCGGTCCCGCGTGGTGATCAGCAGACGTGTCGAGCCCTCACGGCTGAGCGTCACGCCAAGCTCCAGCAGTTCCCGCAACGCGTCATCGGACAACGCCGCTTCCCATCCCGGCAGAACGCTCTCAAAATTGTCCCAGACCAGCAGCGTGGATGACGCGGCCAGAAGCTGTCGCAACTCCGCCAAGCGCTGCGGTTCGGGCACCCCATAGAACGCCTCCCCACGCAGGGCTCGCCCCATCTCGGAGATCGCATGGAGGGCGTCGCCGCCTTGTTCGAACGAGACAAATACGGCCTGCTCAAAACGCCCGATCCGAGTCAGCCAACGCGCCGCTTCCGACGCCAGCGCCGTCTTCCCTTGGCCGGCCAATCCATGCACCACGACTATGCCATGGGTCTGCAAGTCCCGCTGTAGGGTCCACAGCTCTCGTGCCCGGCCAATAAACCGGTACTTGGGCTGAGGGAAGTCACCGTACAACCGGTCTGTCTCTTGCCGCTCGGACGGCTGCAATTTGCCCCGGTCAAACGGCACGGGATCCCGCTGGCGCTGGTAGAGCACCGGCAGGAACCAATCCTGCATCCGGAATTGCACTTCCTTGTGATCCGGATGGTACAGTGTGAAGCGGGAGGTGTCCGCCATCAAGCGGCACCGGCCCTCGTCCATGGCCTGGCCAATACTTTACCCTCGCGCTAAAGCCGCGTAAAATTCGGAGAAAAATCGGCGGCTCGTGGGCACCAGGACGCTATATTGCATGGCCACCACACTGCCGATACCGGCCTTGATGAGACGCGGGGCGATACTGCTGAACGGATCCGGCGTATCGGCATGCGCCGACTGACAAGCATCCAGCACCAAGAGCGGCGACTTGGCCGCCACCAGCAGGTTTCCCAAGCGATTGGCATCCACCAAATCCAAGCGGCCCTTGGCGTCCTCAAAGGCGAGATACCCCAGGCCCTCTTCCATGCGGTAGACCCCGTGACCATCAACATGCACCACATGCACACGCGGGCGTGACCGATCCCGCAAACGGCGATCAAGGGCAGCGAGCGTCGGCGTATCGAGGAACTCGACGACCACATGGTCCGAGCCCAATTCATCCAGCGCTTGCAACAAGGCCTTCGAACTGGCTCGGGGATCGATAAAGTCGAGCTCCGGCGGACGGGCCACCACCATTAAGATCCGGACCGGTAGCTCAAACGGGACCGAGCGGCTCCTCTGGGTTTTGTGAATACGGCGGCGAATCGAAATATCCAGGGCAAAGAGATGGCCCTCTTCATCCGCCAACAACTCCCAGGGCAACCGTAGGGCATCGGGTTCCGTCGTGTCAATGGTGAGTAAGCGCGGATGCTTGTCCGCGCCACGAAAATCCTGCCAGATGCGCCAGGCTTCAGGATGATTCAACGCCGCCTGCAGCAAGGTTCGACCCCAGGACTCAAATTGTTCTTCTAACGCCTTGCCACGCTTGGCATCCGGTCCCAGGGGCCAACGCCAATACGTCTCGACATACCAACGCAATTCCTGCAACTGCTTGATGTCGAATGGCGACTGAAACGGATAACCCACCGAGCTTTGATCCCATCGGGTAGGGGCATCATGTCGCCATGCCCCCCCCCCTCAGAACCGTGCGGGCGACTTTCATCGCACACGGCTCAAGCAAACCGGTATCCTTCATGACTTCCTC
>CBCXVS010000272.1:0-10551 GCA_965178525.1 uncultured bacterium
AAATGGACTTTTGAATTGGGCCAACCTGTTGATCTACTTAACCCTCCGCCTATTCTGCCAGGGGAACTTCGGTTTAAACATGCGCTCACGCATGATGTGGCCTATGCGAATTTGCTGCGGGAACAGCGGCGGGACGTCCATGTACAGATCGTCGATGCGCTTGAAACCTTGTATGATGCCGACCGGCTCACGGAGCATGTTGACCTGCTCGCGCAGCATGCGCTCGGCGGCGAGCTGTGGGACAAAGCCAGCCACTACTTCTGGCAAGCGGGCGCCCAGGCCATGGCGCGTTCGGCCTTTCGCGAAGCAGCCGCCGGCTTTGAACACGCCCTGCATAGTGTGCAACAGCTCCCGGCCTGTCAGGACGTGCACGAGCGCGCCATTGATCCTCGCCTCAGCCTGCACCAAGCGCTTTTTCGGAGCGGGGACCCGGAGCGGAGTATCGGTGTCCTGCGCGAAGCGGAGCCTGTGGCCGAAGCCCTCGACGATGCGCAACGGCTAGGGTGGATTGCCTCCTATATGAGTACCCACTATTTCATAGCGGGTGATTCCGACCACGCCCTCGCCTTTGGGCAACGCGCTCAGGCCCTGGCAACCGCCTGCGACGACGACACGCTCCAGAGTGATGTGCAGCAACACCTGGGCCAGGTCTACCATGCCCGAGGTGACTACCGGCAAGCGATTGAACTTCTCAGGCAGAGTATTGCGGTTCTTGACGGGGAGCTGCGCCACGAGCACATCGACACGGCCAGCCTGAGGGGGATGCAGTCCTGCGCCTGGCTGATCCTCTGTCTTGCCGAGGTCGGCGCATTCCCTGAGGCGAGCGCTTACAGTGAGAAAGCACTTCGTATTGCCGCCATGGGCGAGCGCCCCTACGATCAGGTGGTCGTGTATGGAAGTGTCGCCGTCTTGCATCTGCGCCAGGGCCGGTACACCGAGGCCATCGCCATGTCGGAACGCAGTGTGTCCCTCTGCCGGGCCGCGCACTTTCCCTTTTTGCTTCCCGCGCTCACGTCGTATTTGGGCGCCGCGTATACCCTTTCCGGGCGCATCACAGAAGCCTTGCCCCTCCTGCAACAAGCCGTCACTCAGGCCGCCGCGATGGGAATCATGGTCTATCATGCGCTTGCAATCGTGCATTTGGGGGGAGCCTATCGGCTGGCCGGATGTGTTCCCGAAGCGCGCGAGCAGGCGCTGCGAGCGCTTGAGCTATGCCGGAATCACAAAGAATGGGGGCACCATGCCTGGGCACTTCGCCTGCTCGGCGAGATCGCCGCACAGGAGGCTCCCAGGGATGCCGAACAGGCCGAAGCGTGCTTCCAACAAGCGCTCACACAAGCCAACGAGCGTGAGATGTACCCCCTCGTGGCCCACTGTCATCTTGGCCTCGGCGCTCTCTACGGCCAACAGGGCCGAGGCCAAGATGCCCGTACCGAACTCGCCGCCGCCCTGGCGCTATATCAATCCTTAGACATGACGTTCTGGCTCCCCCAAGCCCAGGCCCTCTTGGCATAGGCGCACGTTACCGCGCACGCCTGAACACACCCAAAAAGCACGGTCGGCACACCGTCCACACACACTTTTTTCGCACTGCTTTGCTACGCTTTTATACCATGCGATACCAGAAAGAAGTGCCTGAACAGAATTAAATTCATATTTTTCCTCTGGAAAAACTATGTAGCTAATTTTGTCCAGGAACTTAAAGTCCAGCGTCAGTATGTTTCCAAAGGCAAGATAGGCAAACGATGACAGATGCATCGCCTACACGTCACGGCAAGACGTGGGAGCAAGAATTGGCGGCCCTCATCGCGCGTGTTGGTCAAGGCGATCAAGCGGCCTTTACCGCTTTCTATGATGCGACAAGCTCCCGGGTTTACGGCATGGTCTTACGAATTTTAAGCGATCAGAGCGCGGCAGAGGATGTCACCATCGAGGTTTACATGCAGGTCCATCAACAGGCGTCGCGTTACAAACCGGAGCGCGGCATGCCCTCGGCGTGGCTCCTGACCTTGGCCCGTAGCCGAGCCATCGATCACCTACGGCGCACGTCGGCGCAACAGCGCTGGGAAGCGCCCTTAGAAACGACGGCCATTCCATCGCCCATGCCCGGTCCCGAGGCGTGTAGTGCGACGAGCGAGATACAACATGCGGTCAAGGCGGCCCTCGCCACGCTGAGCCAGGAACAGCGTCAGGTGATTGAGATCGCCTACTACACCGGAGTCAGCCATGCCGAAATTGCGATCCAGCTCGGCCAACCCCTCGGCACGGTGAAGAGCCGGATACGAACCGGGATGAACATGCTACGGAACCATTTACGTCCTCTCCTAGCGGAGCACGAGTGCGGAATGCGGAATGCGGAATACGGAATGCGGAATGTAAGAGGAAAACATGGTCGTTGGCAGTATCTGGCCCAGTTATGAACGTCTGACAAATAGAATACTGGGCGGAGAAAACGAACGGAAAGCGGTAGATACGACGACGTGGTCGATATCCATTCCGCATTCCGCATTCCGCATTCCGCATTCCGCATTCAACTAGCGTCCTTTGAAAGCCGGTTGACGCTTTTCCATGAACGCGGTTCGCCCCTCGTGGTAATCCTCACTATTGAAGCACGCTTCCACGGCGCGTTGGGCGATTTCCAGGTCGCGCTCGTCCTCGTCCTTGAGCAACTCGGTACTGGCAAGTTTGGCGGCATGCAGGGTCAACGGGGCATTCGATGCAATCGTCTCAGCATAGTCCCGCACATACGGTTCCAGCTCCTCAGGCGCGAGAAGCCGATTGATCAAGCCCATACGCAAGGCATCCTCGCCGTTAAAGCGGCGTCCGGTAAAGAGGATTTCCCGCGTATTGGCTGGCCCCACTAAAGCTTGCAACATGCCAACGCTCTGTGGCGCATAGCCCACGCCAAGCCGGGCAGCGGGAATGCCAAACGTCGAGCCCTCAGCGGCGATGCGCAAATCACACATAAGTGCGATGGCTAAGCCGCCTCCGATGCAGTACCCGTTGATCATGGCGATGGTCGGCTTGGACAACCTGGCTAATTTCTCGCGCGCAACGCCGGTTAGGCGATTCGATTCGGCCACCTCTGCCGCGTTGCGGCGTTGCTGGCCAAATTGAGAAATGTCGGCCCCAGAGACAAAAGCTCTCTCACCGGCCCCTTTGAGCACCACTACCCGGACGGCATCGTCCTTCGCAAAATCCTCGGCAATATCGCCAATCGCCAGCCACATATTTTGCGTCACCGCATTGAGCCGCTCTGGGTGATCGAAAATCATCCAACCGATATTTCCTTCTTTTTCCGCTAACATGCGATCAGGCATTGAGTGATCTCCTTTTTCAGCCTGTGAAAAACGGCTTCATTTTTCACTTTGGGAACCAGACGAACCATCAGGATTATTTTTCCCCCGTATCACTTGTGCGGGTACGAAAGCCATCCTGAATGCATTCCTGTATGTCACGCTCGGCATAGCGTACCTGTCCACCGATCTTAACGAATAACGCGCAAGTCGTCACGTTCTAGACCGAGCCCCTGCCGCCACGTCACGCCTCAGCGACATGGGTGAAAAACGCCTCCTGCTGCACCTGATCCAGCTCATCCACCAGCGCTTTGAGCGTGGCCCGCGTATCCTGCAATGGCAGGACACCGAGCCGCTCAGTCAGCAGCCGCAGGAGCTGCTCTCGGTCAGCCGACCATTGATAGGCCGCCGCATGCAGTTCGATGAGCGTCTCGCACAGTTCCCGCCAAGCGTCTAACGACAGACCATGGAGCTGGTAAACGGAGAGATCCCGCCAGGCCGCGGCGTAATCCTCGTCAAAATACGGCAGGTCATAATCCTCCTCTTGGACCTGCTGGAAAAAATCCGGCGTGAAGGCGAAAATCGGATAGAAACCTGGCTGCGGCGATTCGGGGTATAACAAACGGTCGAGGATGCGATAACTCCGGGCGCGCAGGGGCGAGCGCACCTGCGCAATCTCCTCCGCCTCATCGAACAACAGCACCCAGCCTTTGTACCCCATGCGGCGGAAGAGTTACGGCAGCGTGATGAGCATTTGCACAAAGGGCTCGTCGCCGCGTAGCGCCAGTGACGCCTGACGGTAAAATGCCACCTGGCGATATTTTAATGCCGGACGTAAGCGGGCTACCGGGACGGCTTCACCGAGTAGGGTTCGCCGTAACGTCGAGGGAAAATCCGTCGGGCGGTAATCCCGATACTGCTTTAATACCCGACGTCCTGGCGGCACGTGTAGGGTCGTCTGCGCCAGCGCCACCAGCGTGGCTTTGAACGGGTGCGGCATGTCGGCAGGCAAGCACGCAACCAGTGCTTCACTCGCATCCTCAGGCGGCAACGGCTGCGTCTGCGACCAGGCTTGCCAGGCCTCGATGAGCGATACGGTCTCAGCCGATGCCGCCGCGCCAGCCGGGAACGTCAGCGTCTCCAGCAGCGTGCGGTACACGGGCCGGAAGAGATGCAACGGCGCTGCCCGCGGATCGAGATTAATGGCGCTGACCACATACCCCTGCTCCAGGGCGCGCTCCCGCAGGTAGGTCAGCGTATGGGACTTACCCTGCCCGTAAGGCCCGCAGAGGCAAAGGTGCACGGCTTCACCCGCTTCCAGGCGCTGCACATCGACGTCAAACTTGGCGTCCAATTCCTCATGGTATGCGGTCAGCCAACGCACGGCAAACGGGTCATAGAGCCCCTCACGCAGCCGTTCCAGGGCACGGCGTACCGGGAAGGCGCCATCGCGGTGGAGGTCGGCCAAGGTCGCGCGGTCCATCAGGCATCCCATGCCGGCCGTTGCCCGGCCTCTTGCTCATCGGCAATTTCGTGCTGGGTGGCGGCGACTTGCTCGACGAAGTCCACACCTTCGAGGGTGCCGTCTTGCTCCGCCATGTCGAGATAGCGGATGATCTGCTTGATGTACAGGCGCACCTCGGCCAGCAAGCCCATACGTTGCTGCGTCTGACACACTTGCTCAATAAAATCGTCAGTGACGATGTCAGCGGCCTCCCAGCGATAGGCCAGCTCGTGAATGCGCCGCAAGCGCTGCCCCAGATCCTGGAGTTCGGCAGAGGCCAACGGCGTGCGATGCAGATCGATGACGATGCTGCGATAATTCAGGCGGTGACTCTCTCCCACGGAGCGGACGCGGCTCCACAGGGCATCGTAGGACCGAAACCCCTTTTCCGCCAGAATCACATCCGGGATGATGGAGAAAAAGACGTGCAGATGGTGTGCCTGCTCCGCATTGTCGATCAGCAGCCGCACATTCTCATAGGCTGAGTTACGCACCAAGGCTGACTGCCCCATCACCGTCTCCAGCTCGTCCAGCAGCAGGATCAAACCCTCATAGCCCAAGTGCAGCAAGAAAGCGATCAGGGATAACAACATGCGCTTGCTGTTGTTCTTATTCAAGGCTTCAAAAATCTGGAATGGCCGCAGATCCCGCTTGCTCAAGCGGCTGCCCTCGAACCATTGGTACAGTCGTTCCTGTGCATGCTCGCGACCCTCAGGTATCTCACCTTCGGCGAGCGGCAAATAGCGGCGCTGCATGAGGCTGATCAGACCCTGGGCAAAATTGACGTCCATACCTTCCAGGGCTTTGATGGTCTCGGCAATCTCCTGGAGGTTCGCCGTGCGCGTCGTCTCATCCGGCTCGCCAAGCTGCGATTGTAAGGTCTCCAGCCAATGGTCCAGAAGCGCGCGAATGCCAGTCCTATCCGGCGCGCTGACAAGGCCTGACACGATCTCCTGATAGACCAGCTCAAATTTGTGCATCGGCACATCCCGGGTCAAGACGACAAAGGAAACCGCAAACCCTCCGCTCTGCACCAAGTGCTGAATGATCGACAGGAAATGCGTCTTGCCATCGCCATAATCTCCACTCAGAAAGCGCACTTTGGCGCCGCCGGCGGCGATATAGTTGGCAAGATCGTCTTCAATAATACGGAGCCAGCGCTCGCGGCCCACGGTGAAATACGGCACCTGCTCCACGGGCACACTGCCCCGGCGCAGGCTCTCGATGATGGCGCGGGCTTCGACCGGCTTGAGGTCGTCCAAGGGTGGTGCTACAACCGTCATGGCTCATCCCCGTGAAATGATATCGACGTAATCTGGCGCTTCTCACCGGTCTGATCGATAAGCGAGAGGGCGTTGTTGCGCCCCGGATTGAGGCGCGGCACATAGCCTGCCGAGGTCGCGGCAACATCGGAGGTAAAGTAACGCCAGAAGTCGACGGCAAATTGATCGGCATCGTACTCGCGAAAGCGGCCTTTGGCCATATCCTGAAAGAAACTGCACGGTTGGAGAGAGAGAGTATATTCCAGATACACCGTCCGCGTCGGCACGGGGTCGCCGGTTCTTCTGCCCTCCGCCTGGTTGATTTTCTCGCACACGGCAAAGAGCCCGTCAATAAACTCCTGGGGCGCAAACGGCCGGTCGTAGAGGCGGCGCTTGAGTTGCAGGACCGCGCGCATAATGCGCTCCGGATCGACGGTTTTCAGGGGTTTGCCATTCAACAGCGTGTGTTTTTCGGTAAAGCTGACTTCCAGCTCAATTCCCTTGAGCAGATACAAGCGGGGGAAATTATTAGGGTTGTTCCCCAATAGTTAATGAGGTAGGCTATCCTCCCCCAAACGATGGAGGGAGCCCAGCCAGGTCATTGGTTATCCGAGATGATCGGCAGATGAAAGCCTTAACCGGTGTGTCTCAGACGCAATTTGACTTCTTGCTGCCCGCCTTCAGCCACGTCTATCAACAGGCTCAGCAAAAACGCTATGAGGAGGGTGTCCAAGCTGGCAAACGCAGCCGAAAGCCGGGTGCAGGTATCAAAGGCAAATTACCCACTCTGTCAGACAAACTCCTGTTCGTTCTATATTATTACAAGACGTATCCGACGTTTGATGTTCTTGGTGCACAATTTGGTATGGTACGTTCGAAAGCGAATGAAAATCTCCATAAGCTCTCTCCCATCCTGTATGACACGTTAGTGCAGTTAGACCTCATGCCTTATCGAGAGTTGAAGACCCCAGAGTCGTTGAGGGAGGCGTTGTCAGGTGTGGATCAACTGATTATTGATGCGACTGAAAGAAGCTATCGCCGGTCACAAGATGAGACGACCCAACGTGAACACTATAGTGGTAAAAAAAAGCCATACGCTGAAAAATACAGTGATGTCGATGCCGGATAAATGGATCGTCTTTCTGGGCCGTACGTTTAGTGGTCACAACCATGATTACAGCATGTTAAAACAAGAGTTCCCACCGGACTTAGACCGGTTTAGTGACGTAGAAGTTTGGGTGCACCTGGGTTATCAGGGGATTCAGTCGGACTACAAAGGCGAAATGCTTGAGATTCCACACAAGAAACCCCGGAAGAGCAAGACGAATCCGACTCCAGAATTGACGGCGGAGCAGCAGGCGGCGAATTATGCCGTGAGTCAAGTTCGCATCTTGATCGAACATGCCATCGGCGGTATGAAGCGTTTCAACATTTTGGTGCAGCGTTTCCGCAACCGCAAAGATCACTTTGAGGATGATTCGGTGGGCATCTGGGCTGGGCTAGGGAACCTGATCTTATGCTATTGAGGAACAACTCTATTGTCGAGCGGTAAGTCCGCCTCCTCCACCAGCCGGCTAAAATCCTCTATAAAATGCTCCTGATAGCGTTCCACTTTCCGCACCACATCCTGGCGCAGGCGCTCGAAGATGTCCTGGACGCCTTCATATCCCTCCTCAGACTCGATATCTGCCGCCATACGACTATTGAGGAGGTCGTAAAGCTGGAAAAAATCATCCCGGCCCGCACTACGGATACAGCGATTGACAAAATCGGCCAGGCGCTGCCGGCGGTTAACCTCGCGTTGGTAGGGTCGCAGCAGGTCCGTTAGTAAGGTCTGCTGCTCTTGCAGAAACGCGTCGTTATCCATGCACGGTTTCCTCTGCTCACGCGGTGCGTTTGACGTTCCTGTTTCACCTATTTTCGGCAAGTCCCTCATACTGTAGCACATATAGAACTTCTAAGGCACCCATCCAGCCTCTTACACCATTCCGCATTCCGCATTCCGCATTCGATGGCGTCTTGACACGTTTGCTCAACTCATGCTACACACACCATAGGACGGCTTTGGTCTTGCCTCACGCCAAAAGGACGCGGTGCGTGTCAGAACTCGTCAGGTTGAGCTTCTCGCTAGAACAATCCTTGCTGACCCATCTAGAAGAGATGCGGCAAGCGCGCGGGTATGCCAACCGCTCCGAGTTTCTTCGGGACATGATGCGGGATCATCTCGTCGCCCATGAGGGCGATGACGCCCACGAGGCTCTGGGCACGATCACCCTGGTCTATAATCATCACTCCCGCCAGCTCAACGAAAAGCTCATCGATCTGCAACATCACCATTACGACGCCATTCTAGCCGCTACCCACGTCCACCTCAACGCGGATTTATGCGCCGAAATGATCCTCGTCAAAGCGCCAGCGCAGCAACTGCGGAAGCTTGCCGATCGCTTACGGCAACAGAAGGGCATCTTGCACGCGACGCTGTCGATCAGTTCCACCGGGGAGCATTTGGTGTAGTCATCCGGCGGCCTCGTCAGATGATAGGTCATGCGACGCCTTGAGAGGCGAACTGATGATGCACAACCCCCCACACGCCACGGGTCACGTATCAGAAACGAGCCTAAAACGGCGGACACTGCTACGCACCTCGCTGACGGCCTCGGCCGGGTTGGCCGGTGTGCTCTGGACCAAAACGCCGCCGGCTTATGCCCAGGAGCACGAGCTCAAGCTCCTGACCTTCTCCCATTTCGTGCCATCGTCGGACGAGGAGCTAAAACGGCAACTCGAAGCATTCGGCCACATGGCCGGGATCAAAGTTCGCATGGACCGCGTCGCCCGCTTTCAGCTGCCCACGGTACATGCCAGCGAGGTACAAGGTCAGAAAGGCCACGACATCACCGCCATGGCAATGGCGGGTCCGCACCTGTACAGCAATCATCTCGTCAACCTCGACGATCTCGTGGATCAATGGCAACGGCGCGCCGCCAGCCTCTGGGGTGGGATCGTCGGCCAGGGGGCCGATGGGCACTATCGGGCCATGCCCTGGCTCTTTATCTCCGTCCCTATTGCAGTCCGTACGGACCTCGTGGCCGACCTCGGCGAAACTCTACCGGACACCTGGGAAGACGTGCATCGCATCGGCAAGAAACTGAAAGCAAAGGGCCATCCGGTTGGCATTCAGATGGCCCACTCGTTCGATGCCAACGCGATGCTGCGCGGCATCATCTGGAGCTGGGGCGGCAAACTGGTGGAGGCAGACGGCAAGACCGTCGCGATCCATTCGAAAGAGACAGTAGAAGCCTATAAGTTCATGAAAGCGCTCTATCAGGACACGATGGCCGAGGACGGGTCGGCCTGGGATGACCGACATCATACGGAGCGTCCTAGCCATCGGGCGATCCACCACATGATGCCACCTAAGGGACCGGCCGGCCGGCATATGTGTGCGGCTTATCACGTCATCGGCATTTGGAAATTCTCCCCGGTGATTGAAGCGGCGAAAGCGTTCTTGGACTTCCACTTCCAGTAAGAGCAGCAAGATAAACTCAGGCTCGCCAGCTTCGGTTACAACCAACCTTGCTTGCGGGCCTTCTCCAGGTATCCGATAGATGCCTCGAATCCGAAGCTCGACTTTGCGCCTGATATTGGCTGGTATACGCATGCGCCCGGCTGGCCCGGGGCGCCGACGGCGGCGACGCAGATCGTCTGGAATCAAGACGTCATCCCGGATACAGTCGCCGCATGTGTGACAGGCAAAATGTCAGCGGAAGAGGCCGTGAAGAAGGCGGAATGTCATATCAAGCGCCTCTTGTAAGGAGCTATCAGCTATCAGCTGTCAGCTCTCAGCTCTTTTTGTCATAGCTGACAGCTAATAGCTCCTCACGCAAAGGAATCAAGCTGCTCACTCATGGTAGATGTCCACGTGAGCGCTTCCAGGTAGGCGTCTCGAATGATCCAACGATCCAGACCTAGGTTGCCAAGCTCATCCCAGTGGCCGCGCTCATAGGCCAACACGCAGCGCAATGTCGTCCCCAAGACGCCCTCGTGCACCAGCAGCGCACGGGCGACGTCATCCGACAGTGGCAGCGATGTGAGCACCTCTGGCATGGGATGATCCAGCATCGCATCCAGGACAGAGAAGAGGCCCACGGTAAAAAAGCGCTCTTTGCCCGGCATCGCCCTGGCCTCGGCCAACAATTCACACATTTTGCCCCGCACCATCGCGGTGACCATGAGTTCATGGGGTTTATCGTCGATGTCGGCCAGCATGACCAGACTGCCCCAGGCGCCGATGAATTTGCTTCCGAGGCGAAGCAATGCCTGGTGAATGGATGCCACTTTGTCCGGTGCGTGAGAGGTTGCATTGACGAGGCGCAGCAATTTATAGCTCAGGGCGACATCCTGACTGATGATGGCCTCTAGCCCGAAGTTCCCCTGGCAGAATAGGCGGAGGGTTAAGTAGATCAACAGGTTGGCCCAATTCAAAAGTCCA
>CBCXVS010000273.1:0-10506 GCA_965178525.1 uncultured bacterium
AAATGGACTTTTGAATTGGGCCAACCTGTTGATCTACTTAACCCTCCGCCTATTCTGCCAGGGGAACTTCGGGCTAAAAGGCGCAAAGATTTCGTTGTGGTGCTCTGGGGCAATGCCGATGCCATTGTCTGTAATAGCGATATGCCACATCTCGTCCTCCCGCCAGCTGCGTACTGTGATGGCGGGAGGGGCAGCGCCCCGGAACTTGAGGGCGTTGCTGAGGAGGTTTTGAAAGAGCTGTACGAGCGCCGTGACATCGCCACGCACACATGGCATGGTATGCACCTCGACCTGAGCGTGGCTGTCTTCGATCACCGATGCCAGTTGCGCCAGGACGGTTGCCATCACGCTGGAAAGCTCAATAGGCCTGAGAGGGGTATCGGATCGGCCAACCCGGGTGTAAGTGAGCAGCGCGTCAATGAGCCGATGCATTTGTTCGGTATTATTGACGACGAAGTCGAGGAGTTCGTGCTCTTCTTTGCTCAGCTTATCCTGACACTTCTCTTGCAGGCGTTGGCAGAATTGCCGCACCCGCCTGAGCGGGGCTTTGAGGTCGTGAGCGGCGGTGGAGGCAAATTGTTTGAGTTCTTCTTGCGTTTCGGCCAGTTTGCGGGTCAGGGTCACCTTTTCAATGGCATTGCTGATTGCCAGGTGAAGGGCTTCAGGGGTCAAATCTGCCTTCACCAGATAATCTTGGGCGCCCCGCTTCATGGCTTCTACAGCGACCGCTTCGTTACCCTGACCAGTCAGGGTAATGACCGGGACATCATTGCCCGAAGCGCGAATGTCAGTCAGGACATCCAGGCCCGTGCGTGACCCGAGATGATAGTCAAGAAAAAGGCAATCGACCTGGTCATGGGCTAAGACCTCTTGGGCTGCCGCCGCGTTGGTGCAGTGAATGATCTGGCATTGGAGTTCCGACACCTTCTGCAGACGGCGGCGGAGAATACCGAAGTCTGCGGGATTGTCCTCAACGGCCACAATCGTGAGAGGTTTGTTGTTCATCGCTATGAGCCTTCACTGGGAGGAAGTACCACAAGCTGCAACCAATAGGCGCCCAACTCGTTCATCATGTCAATAAATTCATGAACGTCTATGGGCTTATTGATGAAGGAATTGCAGCCGAGATGGTAACTTTGCAAAGTGTCTTGTTCTTGCTTCGAGGTGGTGAGCACAACGACGGGAATGGTCTCCAACTGCCGGTTAGACTTCATCTGTTGGAGGACTTGTCTGCCATTAAGCTTGGGCATGTTCAGGTCTAAAAGCATCAGATCCGGTCTCGGTGAGCTTTTCGGATCGATATATTGCTCAGGCCGCAGGAGATAATCCATCGCCTCCTTGCCATCTGAGACAATACGCAAGTCACACTGCATTTTCCCTTTTGCCAGCGCGCGTTGGGCCAGTCGTTGCTCGGCGGGACTATCTTCTGCCAATAATACGACTGCTCGTTTTATGCCTTCAGTTGGGGTTGGCATGCTTTCTCCCATCCACGTCCATCTTCCTGGCCCATCGTAGCTTCCGGAAGGGTGAAGCGAAAATACGCGCCGTTTCCTAGCTGCGATTCCACCCAAATTTTGCCACCGTGTCGCTCCACGGCCTTCTGACAAATCGAGAGTCCGATGCCAGTGCCTTCGTATTCCGTCATTCCATGTAGCCGTTTGAAGGGCTTGAAGATTTGCTCCGCGTATTCTGACTCCAAACCGATACCGTTGTCGCGTACACCGAGCGTCCATACGTCGCCGGTGCGGTCTGCCGTGAGCTCGAGGACAGGTCGCTTGGCTCCGGCAAATTTCAACGCGTTTCCAAGGAGATTTTGGTAAAGCTGGGTGAGGAGGGTGGCATCGCCCTCTACGGCCGGTAGGGGGGCGCGGCACACTTCGGCTCCTGACTCTTCGATGCGGATCCGGAGCGCTTCTAGGGCATGGTCCACGCACTCGTCTAGCGCCACTGGCTCGGTCTTGACTGCGGCTCGGCCTGCCCGTGACAGCGCCAGTAAGTCCTGCACGAGCTGCTGCATGCGCGAGGCGGAGGCGGTGATATAAAACAGGTCTTCCGCCACGTCGTCGGGTAGCGAATCGCCGAGATCCTCTTTGAGCAGTGTGCTATAGGAAACCAGATTCCGTACCGGTTCCTGCAGATCATGGGAGGCGACATAGGTGAATTGGTCGAGTTCAGCGTTGAAGCGTTCGAGTTCATGCGTGCGCAACTGCAGCTCGTGTGTACGTTCTTCCACACGCCGTTCGAGTTCGGCATGGGCACGGTGCATGGCATTCCGTTCACGGCGCCTAGATTTATTAATAGAGTTGTTCCTCAATAGCATAAGATCAGGTTCCCTAGCCCAGCCCAGATGCCCACCGAATCATCCTCAAAGTGATCTTTGCGGTTGCGGAAACGCTGCACCAAAATGTTGAAACGCTTCATACCGCCGATGGCATGTTCGATCAAGATGCGAACTTGACTCACGGCATAATTCGCCGCCTGCTGCTCCGCCGTCAATTCTGGAGTCGGATTCGTCTTGCTCTTCCGGGGTTTCTTGTGTGGAATCTCAAGCATTTCGCCTTTGTAGTCCGACTGAATCCCCTGATAACCCAGGTGCACCCAAACTTCTACGTCACTAAACCGGTCTAAGTCCGGTGGGAACTCTTGTTTTAACATGCTGTAATCATGGTTGTGACCACTAAACGTACGGCCCAGAAAGACGATCCATTTATCCGGCATCGACATCACTGTATTTTTCAGCGTATGGCTTTTTTTTACCACTATAGTGTTCACGTTGGGTCGTCTCATCTTGTGACCGGCGATAGCTTCTTTCAGTCGCATCAATAATCAGTTGATCCACACCTGACAACGCCTCCCTCAACGACTCTGGGGTCTTCAACTCTCGATAAGGCATGAGGTCTAACTGCACTAACGTGTCATACAGGATGGGAGAGAGCTTATGGAGATTTTCATTCGCTTTCGAACGTACCATACCAAATTGTGCACCAAGAACATCAAACGTCGGATACGTCTTGTAATAATATAGAACGAACAGGAGTTTGTCTGACAGAGTGGGTAATTTGCCTTTGATACCTGCACCCGGCTTTCGGCTGCGTTTGCCAGCTTGGACACCCTCCTCATAGCGTTTTTGCTGAGCCTGTTGATAGACGTGGCTGAAGGCGGGCAGCAAGAAGTCAAATTGCGTCTGAGACACACCGGTTAAGGCTTTCATCTGCCGATCATCTCGGATAACCAATGACCTGGCTGGGCTCCCTCCATCGTTTGGGGGAGGATAGCCTACCTCATTAACTATTGGGGAACAACCCTAGTAAAAAGACTCCGGTTCATTCAATACGACGCTGTTTTCCGGAAGTTGTGCCAAGGGAATGTGATGGGCCTGTAGCGCCCAGAAATCAAACATGGGCCGATTGCCTACCTGGTCGAGTATCGGGAGGTCGCGGGTTGATTCGCCCCGGAGTATCCGTAAGGCGAGCTGGGCCGCATAGCGGCCATGCAAGGTGCCATCGGCGACAAATCCGCCGACAACGCCTCCGGCTGCACCATTGCCCCACAGCGTATACACGGGCAATGCCGTGTGCTTCAGAAGAAAGTCATACCCGCCTGAGGGTGGCGCAAGTTGTCCATCCCGGTCCCGAAAGACTGAGAGGTACAGCAGGACAGAATTCTCCGGCAGATGGGCGAGCGCCTCTTTGACCTCAGCAAAGGTCCAGTTGCTGAGGTCGTTAAATTTCACGGTCGCTGACATCTTGGCTGCCACGGCATAATAATGCTGCAAGTGCAAGGCCGCCGTCGGGACGGCATCCGCAATTGCGGTGATGTGTTTGGTATCCGGATGTAATTTGAGGATGAGTTCAAGGGTACGTTGAATATCGACCGTCTCGATGAGGCCAGTGAAACCCGAGTCATGCATCTGGTAGGCCTTGTCGCGATGATTTACCCCGCAAAACACGACGGGGATATGACGAAATAAAACGTCGCGGTTTTGGATGACGAAAT
Source organism: uncultured bacterium (assembly GCA_965178525.1). Lineage (GTDB taxonomy): Bacteria > Tectomicrobia > Entotheonellia > Entotheonellales > Entotheonellaceae > CBCXVS01. The sequence continues at coordinate 3,997 of CBCXVS010000273.1, forward strand.
CGAGTGCGTTATCGTCTGCGACGATCAGGATATCCGGCGGGGTGGCATATTTTTCGGCATACAGGGTTGCGAGACTAGAGAAAAGGATCTCGTTGGGAAAGCGCTTGCTGTCCATGTGTTCGATAAAAATTTCGAGATCGAGATCGCTTTGCTCCAACTCGGCCAGGAGGCTGCGGGTAATGTGGTCTTCCCACGCCATGCCAATATTATAGGAGTTCAACACGAGGACACGGTGCTTCGTTGTACTCTGCACGGGTGTCGACCACAATATGATCGCCATGAGGGTCCATGGGAAAAGATGGCACCGGATCGTCTGCAAGATGTCGTGCATATCGTGAACTGCCCTACTGCATGCACATCGTTTGTCGCCAACCGTGTTGGGTGCGGATTCCCAAAATTCACATTAAGATGGGAGAACTCCCAAACGCTGGAATAGGCCGACGACACAATTGCATTGTATAACCTATCATGACGCTGATACCCTATGTTGCCTAACCATGGATAGGTCGTTGTGGGATGATATTGTTGGCATGTGGGTCTTATCGGCTCATAGCGGACAATTCCTTAATTAGGTTGCGCTAGGACGGTGATGGGAGGTGAGACACAACCGTAATGGGGATGGCTCAAGGCGTTTGCATAGAGGCGTGGCTACGTGTCGAGGATAGCTAATGCATCAGATAACCGGAGGATGACTTCCTGCAAGCAGGCACGCAGGCGGGCAATATTGGCATTGTTCTTGGCGGGAATTTTCCCGCGTGAGATCTGAGCAATAAACTCCTGCCGCGAGGTCATCATCAAGAGCGAGGAATTGATTTCGAGTTGAATCGCATGGATACGGTCTGTCTTGGGTTGGCCGTACGTGCGGATGATATTGCCGCCAACATAGCCGCTGATGTTGTGGTGTACCTCAAAGCCATGCGCCGTGAACATCTCGGCCATGATTGCCTCTAAGATTTTATGACTGGTAATGCCATGTCTCGTCCCGATGATGATCTGATGGTCGAGCATGCGACGGGGGCTGCCGGTGTGGCCATCTAGGAGAAGCGCATAGCCATCGGTCGTGCGTATCTGGGTGAGCAAGGTTGCGAGGGTCGTGTAATAGGGATCGTAGAAGCGTGCCAGACGCTCCTCCAGGTCGGCAGTAGAGAGGGGATGCGTGAAGATCGGCGCCTCTCGGATCGTATGGGTGCGGACGACTCCCCGTTGCGAACGTACCATGCCATTTTCCTGGTGGAAGTCGTTACGGCGGCGATTCACATCGACAAAGATGCGGGACAAGGGCGTCGTCAGTACCGTTGCGCCGTGCTCGTGGAGGTCGCCATACAAGTCGCCCACAAAGGTGTCGGCAAAACCGTATGCAAAGGTGCGAAACCAGGGCTCCGTATAATCCTCATCGGTAATATGGGACAGGGGCTGCGTGCCATAATGCGGAACACTCACGAGGATCGGCAGAGCCGTTACGGTCTTTGGGTACTTGATGATCGGAAAGGTGGTGCTCATAGACTTGCCGATGACGAAGCCAAGGTCGGAATCGCATGCGCGCCATCCAGCACCACCCCGAGACGTGGTGGACGCCGCAAGCGCTGCTGCCAGGTGTCGAGGGTCTGCTGCAGGGCCTGTTGGACCATGGCGCCCAACTGATGCTCGCCCGTATAAGCATAGCCGGAAGTGAGCGGAAGTTTTTCCAGATCGCCCGGGCTGATGCCTGTGGTGCAGTAGATCAAGCCGGTGGGGCCTCCCACTTTCTCTAGCACCTTACACCACATTTCCACTTCCCACTGGTCTTTCCGGACCGTCGGACGTTGCCACAGCGCCGCGATGTAGTCCCGATGACTGGGGAGGCTCTGCAGGAGGTCCAGCTCATGCCTGTATTCCACTGCTCCGATCCCATCGCAACTGTTGGCGATTTGGATCACCGTGCCGCCATCGGCCAGCACGGGGAGCGCTCCCACGGCAGCCTTGGCAGCCTGGTAGTGATTGATGGTCGCATCAATCGTGACCAGCACGTCGTAAGAATGCGATACCGGCACGCAAACGGCGTCGGCCAATGAGGCCGTCGCGCGCTCAAAAGCGAGGCGCCAATCGCCTGCAAATACGCCCGTCAGGGCTTTATCCTCATTCATCGTGACGTTGATGAGAAAGTCGGCCCCGACGCGTTCAGCCACCTCGGTCGCTTCTTGGTGACAGGGATTGCCGTTCAGGATCAGGTTGGTGGCGCACGGGTTTTCCAAGAATTGTGGGCTATGAAATTTTTGCAACGTTGCCAAATTGGCCAGTCCCGGACAGATCGCTTTGCGTCCTCCGGAGAAGCCGGCCATGAAGTGGGGCTTGATTTCGCCCGTCAGAATCTTGATATCCGCATCCAAATAGTGCGTGTTGATATAGACATGTGTTCCACTTGCCGTGGTTCCCACCGATCGGAGTGTACTCGTCTCCGTGGCAGAGTGATCGATAATCGGGTAGCGCTGTACTACCTCAGACCCGAACATCTGCATCTTTTCCTCGGGCGTGCTGGCGCGATGTGTACCCGTGGCGACGAGTATCGTCATGTGTGCCGGGCTGAGCCCTTGGGTTTCCAAAGCCTGGAGTACAGGGTGCAGGATGCTCGCCTCGCCAGTGTAGGGGACATCGGGGCGCGTGATATCCGAAACGACCACGGTAGCGGTTTTCATGGCCGGGGATTTGTCGGGAGCAGCGGCCGCGATAACCTCCGCGAGTGGCGGCGTGCCAAGCGGAGAATGGAGGGCTTGCGCGATCGCCGCAGCAGGATCCGCGAATGACGAGACATCCTGTGGAGCTGTGAGAATATCCGTACCTGCGGGCACTTCGAAGGTGACCGGAGGGAGAGTGGCCGAGACTTGATAGGGCGCGACTGTACGCATCATAACCCTTTCCCTGAGACGTGGCCTACTGGCATGCCCGACTCATGCAGTGCCTGGCGCAACATCTGTCCATGTATGATGCATTTGTACTGATACCGTCGAGGTTTGTCAATTATTTTCGTGGCGTACGTTCGATGGCGAGCAGACGGGCCTTTCCTCACGGGCCTGGGGAGGGCGTGCTTGGGATCGCCACAAGGCACGCCTTTGCACGTTGATCTCTGAGGGATCATCGCTATACTTTGACCTTATGACCTAGTGCGTGTCAGGTGACTGGAGGACCTTGTCACGCCAAGCGACAGGGCCGTGTCATGATCAGCTCAACCGTCACCCTATAACCGATAGACATAGGAGTCACATCGATGACAACAAGCGAATCTGCACCATCATCTGACTTTATTCGTACGATCATCGCCGAAGATTTGCGGACCAACAAGCATGAGGGTCAGGTCATCACCCGCTTTCCACCCGAGCCGAATGGCTATCTCCATATCGGGCATGCGAAAGCGATTTGTCTCAATTTCGGCGTGGCGCAAGAAACTCCCAGTGGTCGATGCCATTTGCGGTTTGATGACACCAATCCCACCAAAGAGGACACAGAGTACGTCGACTCGATTCAAGACGATATTCGATGGCTAGGTTTCGATTGGGACCCGCACTTGTATTATGCCTCGGATTATTTTGAGCAACTCTATCAGTACGCGGTACAGCTCATCAAGGCGGGGAAAGCCTACGTCGATAGCCTCAGCGCTGACGACATTCGCGACTATCGGGGTACGCTGACAGGAGCGGGGCGCAACAGTCCGTTCCGCGACCGGTCGGTAGAAGAGAACTTGGAGCTGTTCGAACGCATGCGCGCGGGCGAATTCGAGGACGGTGCCCATGTACTGCGGGCCAAAATCGATATGGCCTCGCCCAATGTGGTCATGCGGGATCCGACCCTCTACCGGATTCGAAAGGTGTCGCATCACCGCACGGGTGATACGTGGTGTATCTATCCGATGTACGACTTTACCCATTGTCTATCGGATGCGATAGAAGGGATCACCCATTCCATGTGTTCACTAGAGTTTGAAAACAATCGTCCATTGTATGATTGGGTGCTGGACACCCTCGACGTTGTGCCACACCCGCAGCAGATCGAATTTGCGCGCCTCAGTCTTACCTACACGATGATGAGTAAGCGCAAACTCCTGAGGTTGGTGCAGCAGGGCTATGTGACGGGTTGGAATGATCCGCGCATGCCGACCCTCTCGGGCTTGCGGCGACGCGGCTATACGCCGGAGGCGATCCGTCATTTTTGTGAGCACATTGGGGTGGCGAAACGGGATAGCACAGTTGATATTGCCTTGTTGGAATATTTTATCCGTGACGATTTGAATCAGCGAGCGCCGCGTGTGATGGGCGTGTTACGGCCGTTGCGGGTCGTGCTCGTCAACTATCCGGAAGAGCAGGTGGAAGAGTTGGAGGCCGTGAACAATCCGGAAGATCCGGCCATGGGGACACGTCCCGTCCCCTTTTCTCGCGTGCTTTATATTGAGCGCGACGATTTTCATGAGGATCCGCCGCGAAAATTCTTCCGCTTGGCCCCAGGGCGTGAAGTCCGTCTACGCTACGCCTACTTCATCACCTGTGTCGATGTGGTGAAAGATCCCCAGACCGGAGATGTGGTGGAGTTACATTGTACTTACGACCCGGAAACCCGCGGCGGTAGCGCGCCGGATGGCCGTAAAGTCAAGGCCACGTTGCACTGGGTGTCGGCGAGCCATGCGGTTGAGGCGGAAGTACGCTTGTACGACCATCTTTTTGCCACCGAGAATCCGGACGGAGCAGAGGATGTGACGGCGGCATTGAATCCCAGCTCCTTAGAGGTCTTAACGTCGTGCAAGGTGGAATCCAGCCTGGCGGCCGCAGCGCCAGGGAGCCGTTATCAGTTCGAGCGCCAAGGGTATTTCTGTGTTGATGCGGTCGATTCGATGCCGGCGAAACTCGTCTTTAATCGGACGGTGTCGTTGCGAGATACCTGGGCCAAGATTCAACGCGCCCAGCAACAGGCATAGCAGGTAGCAGAGGAGCGCTGACGTTGGATAGTATGACAAGTGTTGTCGTCCGAGGCGAGGATATCTACGGGGTTGCAGCGGTGACCACGACACTGGTGGAGCAGGCTCGGAGCATTCATGGCGCGAGCCCGACGGTTGCTGCCGCATTTGGCCGTCTCCTCACGGGGGCTGCGTTGTTAGGTACGGTGCTCAAGGAACCGTGGCATCGCGTGATGTTACAAATCCATAGCCGTGGACTGGTGCAGCGGCTGCTTGCGGAGTCGGATGGCCAGGGCCGGGTACGCGGCTATCCCGGTGTGGCGACAGCCGATATGCCGTCGCGCAACGGCAAACTCGATGTGGGGGGCGTTGTGGGGCAAGGCATGATCCATGTCGTCAAAGACGTCGGCATGCCAGAGCCCACGGCGGGTACCGTGCCTCTGGTGTCCGGTGAAATTGCCGAGGATTTGGCCAATTATCTGGTACAGTCGGAACAGATACCTAGCGCTGTCTCCTTAGGGGTTTTTGTGCGTCCTGGGAACATTGTCACCGCCGCGGGTGGTTTTTTAATACAGTTTCATGCCGACATTGCCGACGATGTCCTTGAGCACATTGAATACGGGCTGACACAGGTGCCTCCCGTCACCGCCATGGTGCAAGAGGGCTATCAGCCACAGGAGATATTACAGCAGGTCTTGAGGGAACTGCCGCTTCAGGTCGTGCGCCATGCCACCCCCCTGTGGTTGTGTAACTGCTCGCGCGAGCGAGTCGTGCGGGCGTTTATTGCGATGGGGGGAGACGAACTGCGCCAGCTCATCAGGGAGGAAGAGGACATTCGGGTCTCCTGTGAATTTTGTACCACGACCTATGCCTTTCAGAAGCAGGAGCTGCAGGCGTTGCTCGCTGAGGTCATCGGCTCGGCAGACACCGAATAGAGTCAGGGCCCTCGGTTGACCTGGATCGGATCGTCCTCTATGATGAGCTATCAGGGAGTGGGTGACAGCAAATGGGTGGGTAGACAAGGGGGAAACCACCATGCAATATGTCGATTTCCTCCGCAAAGTGCCGCTCTTTGCGGAACTCGAAGAGGATGAGCTGGAGCAACTTGACAATAATGTCACGATTTTTCACATTGAAGACCCGGCCAATGCGATGTTCATCCTCAAGAACGGCCTGGTGAAGGTGACGATTGAAGATGAAGCGGGGCGGGAAATGATTTTGCGTATGCTCTACCCGACCGATTTCTTTGGGGAAATGGCGCTGATCGACGGCTTACCCCGTTCGGCGACGATCACCACACAGGAGCCGACCGATGCGCTGGTGCTCCATCGGGATCAATTTTTGCACATGGTCCAACAATACCCAAAAATCTTGCTCAGTATGGCCTCTGTGCTGAGTCGACGTCTGCGGGCGACGGATGAACTGATTCGGAGCCTGGCATTTTACGATGTGTACGGCAAAGTCGCTCGCGTTTTGCTCAATCTGGCGGCTGAAAAAGGCCGGGCGACTGAGGGAGAGACCGTCATTGACCTGCGCTTGACCCGAATGGCCTTAAGTTAAGCCAACTCCTTTCTTGATGAAGCAGTTACGCC
>CBCXVS010000274.1:0-10411 GCA_965178525.1 uncultured bacterium
AGGTCAATTCGTTTCAGGCTTTTGAGTTTTTATTTCAACAAGTTGTCGCCGAATCACGGGAGGAACTTCGGGCTAGACACGCAGCTTCAGAGAGTGTGACGTCAGATCGGTAGGTTTTCCTAGGAGGACAGCATCATGAATCACCATGTCACCATTTGCATCGGGACCCTTGGACAAGGCATCTGGCGCAGTACGGACAGCGGCAACACCTGGGAGCGGGTCCGGCAGGGACTTTATTCGGAGAGTGCGGTACGGTCCCTCGTCGTGCATCCGCAGGACGCGAGCACAATCTATGCTGGCGTTGACGACGGCATCTATCGGAGCACGGACCAAGGCGAGAGTTGGGAGCATCTAGAGTCGCCCATGGACGATATCCCCATCTGGGCCCTCGCCATCGACCCCGCCGATCCCAATATCCTTTTCGCCGGCACCCGGCCTGCAGCATTGTTTCGGTCCAAGAACGCAGGCAAGACGTGGGACAAGTTGGCCGTCGACATCGCGGCAGAATGCCCGAACGTGCGTATCCCCCGGGTCACGGCCCTGGTGGTGGATCCCTTGGAGCCCCGGAACATATGGGCCGGCATTGAGGTGGATGGGGTGCGCCGGAGTCGGGATGGTGGCGACACCTGGGATACGGTCACCGGCGGCATCACCGATCCGGATATTCATAACCTGACGATTACGGTCGGGCCTCCCAAGACGCTTTTGACCATTACCCCTCGGGAAATTTTTGCCAGCACGGATGATGGCGTCACTTGGGAGCCGGTGGACGCAGGCCGACAGGTCGCCATACCCTACTGCCGGGCGGTGGCCATCAAGTCGGACGACCCGCAGGTGCTCTACTTGGGAAATGGTGAGAGCGCCTTCGGTGGCACGGGAGCCCTGCACCGCTCGCGTGACCGCGGGCAAACGTGGGAGGCGCTGTCCCTCCCTGTGACGCCAAACGGGACGGTCTGGGACCTGGCCACGCATGCGTCTGATCCGAATTTTCTCCTGGCCAGCACCGTCAATGGCCAGGTCTTTTGCAGCGCCGATGCCGGTGCGTCCTGGAGCAAGTTGAATCGGGAGTTTGGGGAGGTCCATGCCCTGGCCTGGGTGGCCAACTCATAACGTTTATGCTTACCCTTTAAGTTCCTGGACAAAATGAGCGACATCGTTTTTCCAGAGGAAAAATATGACGTTAATTCTGTTCGGGCACTGACGTGAACACTGCAAGGGGGTCTCATGCGTATTGGAGTCGCCTTTCCCACTACCGAAATCGGCCACGACCTCGGCGCCGTCCGCGGCTTTGTCCAGGCCGCCGAGGACTTGGGCTACGATCACATCCGTATCCTCGACCATGTTCTCGGTGCGGATCCGCAATACCACCCCGAAGTCGACTACTTCGCCTACACCCACGAGAGCGTGACCCACGAGCCGTTTACCCTGATGGCCTACATCGCCGCCCTCACCCGAAGCGTGGAGCTGATGACGGGCATTATCATCCTGCCCCAGCGCCAGACCGCCCTGGTGGCCAAGCAAGCGGCAGAAGTGGACGTCCTCTCGGGGGGCCGGCTCAAGCTGGGTATCGGGATTGGCTGGAATCCGATCGAGTATGAAGCCCTGGGCGAAGATTTTCACGTCCGTGGACGCAAGTCTGAGGAGCAGATCGAGGTGCTGAGGGCGCTGTGGACGCAAGAAGTCGTGAACTACAAGGGGCAATGGCACACGATCACCCACGCCGGCATCAACCCCCTGCCGATACAGCGCCCGATCCCCATCTGGATCGGGACGGGCCGGTCCATCCAGCCGGTGGCTCCTGACCGCGCCCTACGCCGCACGGGGCGCCTGGCGGACGGCTGGTTTAACCGCCTGTCTCCGCGCACGGGAGCGGCGCAACTCGCCTCTCGCGTCAACGCCTACGCTCGGGAAGCAGGTCGGGATCCCGCTCGCCTGGAGATGGGAGGAAGTATCACGCTGCAGGCGAACGATCCGGAGCCGTGGATCACGGAGGCCAAAGAATGGGAAGGTGTGGGGGCCAGTCACGTGACGCTGGGGTTCAGGGATGGGCCGGCTTCGGTTGACTACTATGTCGATTCCCTGCAGCGGTTCAAGGACCTGTACCCGGAATAGGCCGTAGGAGATCACGCCCTGCCGGCATTGTCTGCCGGTCATCAACGCCCCCTGGGCGTTGATAGCGGGCGTCGGCTGGGCGTGACGTGGCATCGGACGGAGACTGTAGAGAAGGGGAGGTGTAAAGATGAAGGCGATACGGATACACCAAGTAGGCGGCCCAGAGGTCTTGACCTATGAAGACTGTCCCGCACCAACGCCAGGACCTGGCGAGGCCCTCCTCAACATACAGGCCATTGGCGTCAACTTCACCGATGTGTACACCCGCAGAGGTTCTACCCCACCCCCGAACCTGCCGATGACGCCCGGCCGGGAGGCGGCGGGTGTGGTCGCGGCGGTTGGCGCAGGCGTAACCAGCGTCAACGTGGGCGACCGCGTGGCCTACTGTAGTGTGACCGGTTCCTATAGCGAGCAGGCCGCCATCCCGGCCCACGTCCTGGTTAAGCTGCCCGAGGAATTAGACGCCAGGTCGGGCGCCGCCGTCTTGCTGCAGGGGATGACGGCCTATTACCTGGCGCATAGTACCTACCCCCTCAAGTCGGGGGACACGGCTCTGATCCATGCGGGAGCAGGTGGCACGGGCCTGCTGCTCATCCAGATGGCGAAGCGCGCGGGCGCGACGGTTTACGCCACCGTCTCGACCGAGGAGAAGGCCGCGCTGGCCCAAGAGGCCGGGGCCGATAGGACCATCATCTATACCCGTGAGGACTTCGAGGCGGCGGTGAGAAAGGCCAGCGATGGCCAGAGCGTGCAAGTGGTCTATGACGCGGTGAGCCAGAGCACCTTTGACCAAAGCCTCAAGTGCTTGGCCCGGCGGGGTTGCCTGGTGTTGTATGGGCAAGCCAGTGGGCCCGTGCCTCCGGTCGACCCGGCACGCCTGCAAAGTGGTTCGTTGTATTTGGCCCGAGCTGGCTTGGGCGACTACACGGCCAACCGAGAGGAGCTGGAGCGGCGCGCTGGCGAGGTGTTGGGTTGGGTTGCCTCGGGCGAGCTAAAGCTGCGCATCGGCGGGACCTTCCCGCTGGCTGAGGCGGCTGAGGCCCATCGCCAACTGGAGAGTCGCCTGTCCACGGGCAAGCTCCTCCTCATCCCGTAACCCGACAGACTCGTGGGACCGAACTCAAGTATACACGCGTTCGTGGGACGAGGGCGCCAACTTCGACTCGGCTGAGGCGCTCATCGCCGCAGGAACTGGCAGTCATAGCCCGAGAAGATCGCGTGCCTGAGCTGGCGCTGCTGGCTCGTGTCCATGAAGTCGCGCCTGTGTCACTGCCCACTCCACATAACCCGTGTTCGAACGCAGTTCTGTCATGAATTTACGAAACGCTCTACTCGTACAGGCCGACGGAAGTAAACCCAATGACTCCCACTTAAAGTGGGAGTCATTGGGTTCGCCTTATACGTGTCCAGAAGCCGCTCCCGTTCATCATCAGACAAAAATCGCACACGCCCTCGGGGTTCTTTGGGTTTGGATACCTTTGTCATAGGCGACTCATCTAGCCATCCCCACTCCTTAACAGTAACGGTGAACGCGTCCGACAGCGCAGCAAGGTAGCGATTCACAGTGGAGTTAGCCAGACTTCGCGCCAGGATGTCACGGTGTTCAGCAACCAGGGCTGACATGATATCAGCGAGCACGTATACACCCAACTGCTCCTTCCACCACCCCAATTGTTGCGTCTGCATGGTAATGGAAGACGTACTTTTTCCCGGCAGGACTTCACGCGTGTATCGATCGACCATCTCCGTCAGCGTGTGCCGCTTGGCTTCTGTAAGCTTGAAGTGTCGCCCTTCCTCAATGGCGGCTTCGGTTTTTTGTGCCCATTTTCGTGCGTCAGTTAAGCGTGTAAACGTCTCTGTTTGCGTCGGATAGCCTTTGCGCTGCACCTTGACGCGGTACGCGATTTTACCGTCTTTTGTGGTGCGTTGCTCGATAGTCGCCATAACAGTCTCCGTTGTTGGCTCTGAAAAGTGTACTCAACATGCCTAGGAGGGAGACAATTATGGTGTCAGTGCACAGAAGAGCACTACTACATGGCATAGAGATGCGACACGAGTCAAAGAAAAGCCAGTGAAGATTGGTGGTAAAGCGTTGTGTGGTGTTGAAAAAGATTGTCCCATGAGTGTCCCATGGGGCAAAAGAAAAAGGGCTCATATTTCTGTAAGCCCTTGATTTCTTTAGTGGAGCTGAGGGGGATCGAACCCCTAACCTCATGACTGCCAGTCATGCGCTCTCCCATCTGAGCTACAGCCCCAAAACCACTTATGAGGGTTCCAAGAGTACTAAAGGGCAAAAGGATTGTCAAGGGCCAAGCAAGCTTTTGCAGCAGGTTGGGGAACGACGGCACCGGCGGGATCGCACAGCAGCGAACAGGCGGGTCCATGCGGAACCCGATCTCAGACCATGGCATCGATGAATAAGCCCTTGACAGAAATCGATTCTCCCAGTAAGTTATGCGCTCACATCCGTGCCGGAGTGGTGGAACTGGTAGACGCGCGGGACTCAAAATCCCGTGAGGGCAACCTCGTGTCGGTTCGATTCCGACCTCCGGCACGCCCAAAATCAACGGCTTATGAGTCTCTATCATGCCCCTTATGCTCCTGTATTTTTGCCCCTGTCCGTGTTATGTCCGTGTTTGGCCTGGCGTTGCTGTGCGAGGTATGCTTGCGTCTGCGCCAGGGTGTTGTGCGTATCACGCTCCAATGACATGTCCCAGCTCGTGTGCCATGGGTGCGAGGCTTGAAACAGACACACAAGATTGACTTGGAATCGACGACGAACCAAGCAGGCCAGGGATTTCAAGTGATTCCGTGGCGTTGGGCGGCGGAGCGGACGTTTTCTTGGCTGCTCAATGATCGTCGTCATAGTCGGGACTATGAGAGATTGACAGTCAACAGCGCGGCGATGATCCAAGTGAGCATGATTCGCCTGTCGCTGAAACGGCTGTCGTAAGAGTTTTACAACAGATTCTAACTGCTGGGCGAGGGCAATCACCTCCACTTCACCGATGTCAATCGATTGCGCCCAGGTGGGAAGTGGCGATGGCAAGGTGACCGAGTGAATGCCATTCGGGTCTGACCCATTTTCGGCATTTTTTCAGCAGAATGTTCGGCGATGAACCGCCCACGCTCTATCTGGAAGCGTACAACCGGATCACCTGGTCACGGCACTGCGCCAAGACAAAGTGGAGCGCCGCCCCTAGATTGTCGACATCTTCCAATGTAAAGGAGCGCAGGTCCTGGGTGAACACATCGTTGTACAGCTGCCCGAACTGCCAGACTTGGCCATTCGTCGTGATCCCGTAGACGGTCTGATCCGGGACGTCGTTGAGCTTCTGTGCCGCCAGCATGGCCGCCAAGCACTGCCCCCAACCCCGCGTGAAGTCGTCTTTCTTGGCCTCCACCACGAGCAGGTAAGGTTGATCTAAAATGAGCGGACCAAGGGGCGACCGGCGGGCCACCAGATAATCAGGTACACCCGATAAATCCGTATCATATGCCATGGGCTGATGGCTCCAGAGCGTCAACGCCTCCAGATACGCACGCCACACTTCGCGCAGGAAGGGATAGATCAAGGTTTCACAGGCCGCTGCTTCAGAGCCATCGAAGGGGACCTCGCGCAGTGTGAAGTCTAACTCCGCCCGGAAGTAGTCGCCAAGAGGGGAAGGACGTGGCATGACGAAGTTTTCCCGGCGGAAATGGATCTGAAAGGGACGGGCCACATCCGCCACCGATTGATAGTTGACAAACGGCATCACACCTCTCCAAAAGAAAGACGGTCGATCATCCTTGGCCTCGACTTCTTCCCCATTCTCTCCTTTCACTGGTCATCCCAGCATTTCGAACCGTGCGTTCCGGACAATGTCAGCGTTTATATCATCTGACGTGTCATGGTTGCAAGTCGATCACGAGACACCCGGAGTCAGCAGCCATGGGATGAAGGCAGGCTTGCCATGACGTTGAGCGCCATGACCGGATGCGATACAATGGCTACCCAATGACGCGAGGCGGCATACACACGGATAGGCCCGTCGTGGTTTCGAGGAGTTCCTCATGCGCTTGGATCGAATGATTACCGTCATCGGATGCCACGCCGAAGGCGAAGTGGGCCGTGTCATTACCGGCGGTGTCCTGCCGCCGCCCGGCCGCACATTATTCGACCAAAAGCGCTATTTGGAAACCGAAGCCGACGACTTGCGGCGGTTTTTGCTGTTCGAGCCACGTGGCGGCGCCTTTGTCCACGCCAATTTAATCGTGCCGCCGACTCGGGAGGGCATCGACGCCGGGTTTATTATCATGGAGCCGACCGATTATCCGCCGATGTCGGGCTCCAATGCGATGTGCGTGGTGACGGTCTTGCTGGAAACCGGTATGGTCAACATGCACGAGCCGGAAACCCGGTTGGTCCTCGAGACGCCCGGCGGCGTGATCGAAGCGCTGGCCGAATGCCGCGATGGCAAGTGCGAGCGCGTCACGGTGCACAATGTGCCCAGTTTCGTCGCAGCCCTCGATCTTGCGGTAGACGTGCCGGGTCAGGGTTGCGTGAGCGTCGATATCGCCTATGGTGGCGCCTTTTTCACCATCGTCGACGCGCCGGCGCTCGGTTTCGAGCTCACTCCAGATGAAGCGCGCGATCTGGTGCAGATGGGCGAAACCATCAAAGCCGCGGTGGTCGAACAACATCCGGTGGCGCATCCGGAGAATCCTGACATCCATACGGTCACCTTTACGGAGTTCGCCGCACCGGTCGAGACGGGCCGAGACGGGGTCAAGACGGGTCAAAATGCCGTGGTCATCTCGCCTGGCAAAATCGACCGCTCGCCATGCGGCACAGGAACCTCGGCGCGCCTGGCCATCCTGCACGCCCGTGGTCAGCTCCAGGTTGGAGAGCAGTATCGCAGTACGTCGTTGATCGGCTCGGAATTCCGTGCCAAGATTGTGACGACGACAACCGTGGGCCATCGGCCCGCCATTATCCCGAGCCTGTCGGGGCGCGCCTGGATCACCGGGACGCATCAGTACGGTCTCGATCCGAGCGATCCGTTTCCGCAGCGCTACACGTTGTCGGATACCTGGTACCGGGTGCTTTGAGGCGCTCGTATGCCGACTGCGCTGAGACAACATGTTGACGCTTTGCAGGCCTGCCGGCAGTGCCCAGCCATGCAGTCACCGCCCGTTACGGGCTAGGCTGTCTATAGCAAAGCAAGAAAAGGGCTGAGGGTCCGCAGGGACACGTCAGTAGACACAATGTTATGACAGATGGAGATAGCGTATGAAATTCGGTTTATTTACCATTGTCCCCTGGCATGAAAGCCTGACCGCACCGCAGGCATTACATGATGCGATGGAGCAGATTGAGCTGGCCGACCGCCTCGGTCTCGATGAGGTCTGGCTGGGGGAGCATCGCTTTTCGCGGCACGGCTTGCTGTCGGGGTTCTTTTCCTTCGCCGGACATGCCGTCGCACGCACCCAGAACGTGCGCATCGGGTCGGCGGTGGTGGTCTTGCCCCTGCACAACCCCATCCTGGTGGCGGAAGAGGTCGCCATGTTGGATGTGCTCAGCGGCGGGCGCATCGAAGTCGGCATTGGCAGTGGCTATCAGCGTCAGGAGTTCGATGGCATCGGCGTGGATATGAACGAGAGCCGCGAGCGCTTCCGGGAAGCGACCGAGGTGATGATCAAGGCGTGGACGGAGGAAACCCTGACCTTCCACGGTAAATATACCGATGTGGATGGCGTCTGGGTGCTTCCGAAACCCGTGCAGCAACCCTATCCGCCTCTCTACGTGGCCATCAGCACGAGCCCGTCCACGGTCGAATGGGCTGCGAGCCAGAAAATTCAGCCCATCTTGGGTGGTCCCACCGACACCATGGGGCAAGCCACCAATGTGTTGAAGATGTGGCGGGACAAGATGGATGAATTTGGCCATCCCCATGCCCACCTGCATCCGCCCATGTCCAAGGGCATTTACGTCGCGCCAACGATGGAAGAGGCGCAGAACGACCCGATTGGCCTGGATGATTTCTCCTCGCGCATTCTGCGCTCTACGGGGACGACGGGGTCCACGATTGGCATGCCCACGGATAAAGATGGCAAGCTTCCCCCAGGCTATGAGGCGTGGGCCAACCGCCAACGGGACCGGGAACGGCGTGATGATCCGGGCCATGCCGGGTTGCCGCCGCTGCGGGGCACGCCGGAGGTGATCATCAAGCGTTTGAAGCAGGTTGAGGAAGCGGGCGTGGAGCGTATCTTCGGCGCGTTCGGGTTTCCGGGATTGCCGCAGTGGAAGGTGCTGCGTTCTATCGAGCTGTTCTGCACGGAGGTCCTGCCGCACTTCCGGGGGGTTGCCGCGCCGGTTGGTGATTAAGTGGATGAGGAAAGATTTCAATTCTATAGGGAGGGTATGAGGTGCAGCAAGCCCTATCACTGACCATGTTGTCACCGCTTCCAGTTTATCTTGATGAAGCCGCCGATGACACGCCGTTAGCTCCTCGGCCTACGACCTTGGAGGGCCGTGTAGTTGGACTTTTGCCAAATTGGCGGCCTTCTGCGCTTCATATTCTGGAGGCGGTGGGAAAGCTTCTAGCGGAACAATTCCCGGTCCAGGCAGTGGTCATGGAGCAGCCGGCCCGCGAACTGCCGCAACGGACTGGCGGGCTGATCGATGCCGTCAGCGGGAAGCTAGATGAGCTCGCCAAGCGGGTCGATGTGGTGATCACGGCCACTGGGGATTGAGGTTCGTGCTCGACGTGGTGTAGCCTCGTCACGCCAGAACTTGAAAAGCGTGGTGTCCCCACCGTGATGATCACGACGGATACCTTTACCAACTTTGCCCGCCGCTTGGCGGCGACTCGGGGCTTTCCGTATGTCGTGATCGCCGAGACGCCGAATCCGATTCGGCAGTTGCAAGATGACGCCTTGCAGGCGCGCGCGGAGGGTATGCTCGGGACCATTATCGAGGGCCTGACGCAGCCGCCGGAGGTCATTCGGGAGCGCCTGCAGGAGATTGCGCCGCAACAGATCCGGCCCGCGGGGGTGGTGCGGGCGGCATTGCCGGTGTAAAAAGAAAACGGATCCGCGAAGGACGCGAAGGGACGCGAAGGAAGAAGAAGGAAGCAAGAGAAATAAAGGAGGGGAATACCGTGGCGCAAACGCAGGTGCGCCTGGAGGCGAGTTCGACGGCGGAGCTGGTCAATCAGGCTTACGAATATGCCTATGAGCAGGGCTGGACCGATGGCCTGCCCATCATTCCTGCCACGGAGGAGATGGTGCAGCAGTTTGTGCAGGCGTCGGGGCGTCACGCCGATGATCTCGTCGGACTCATTCCGCCGCGTCAAGGCCGCGCCACGGTGGCGGTGGTGGCCGTGAATGCCGTCATGGCCGGCTGCCGCCCGGCGTACATGCCCGTGCTTCTGGCCGCGCTCGATGGCCTGCTCGACCCGAACTTTCCACTCGAATTCATGCAGGTGACGACCAACCCGATGACGCCCCTGCTCCTGGTCAATGGACCGGTGCGGCATCAGCTCGACATCAACTATGGCACGGGATGTCTCGGTCCGGGATGGCGGGCCAATGCGACGATTGGGCGCGCCATCCGCCTCCTTTTGCAAAATGTGGGCGGTGCCTTGCCAGGGGTCTACTCGAAGGCCAGTTTTAGTTCGCCCATGCGCTATACGTATGTCTTCGGCGAGCATGAGGAAGAGAATCCTTGGACGCCCTTCCACGTGGATCGTGGCTTCGAGACAGACGAGAGTACGGTGACCGTATTCAAAGCCTCCAACTACTGCAACATCTCCGGTGGCGAAGGTGTCGGTCCAGAGGAAATCCTGCGCCAGATCGCGACGAATATGCCGCCGATGTATGCCGGCGGCGATGGCGCCCTCTTGTTGCTTGGCGTCAATCATGCCCGGTCGCTATATGAGGCCGGTCTGAGCAAGCGCGATATCCGGGAACGGCTGTGGGAACTCGCGACTCTGCCCGTGGAGATGTATGCGGCGGATTTTGCCGCCATGGAACAGGCCGCAGGCCGCGGGGATGCGGAGGTGCTGCGGCGGACTCAGAGCCCGGACGACATCTACGTCGTCGTTGCCGGGGGGCCGGGGCCGCAGGATGTGTACATCGCGGCGGGATTGCCGCAAACACGGGTGATTGTGACCTAAGTACGGCGTATCGCAAATTGATTTATGTTGAAGCGGGAGCCAAGATTGTCGGAAGCAAGAAGGGGTCACATCTTGAAATTTCAAATTGTAGCCTTCCTGGCTCCTAAATGTATGGCCTAGAAATTGAAATTTCAAGCTGT
>CBCXVS010000275.1:0-10396 GCA_965178525.1 uncultured bacterium
ATGAGAGGAGAGTCGGTCTCAGGCAATCGGCGTAACTGCTTCATCAAGAAAGGAGTTGGCTTAACTTAATGCCATTCAGGTTCTACCGGATTATGGTTCAATAACAACGATGGTTCGACAACAATACCTGTGAAGTTTAACAATAATGCCCCAACTAACACACTGGTCCTGGAAGGCTCCTCGGGGCAGATTGGGATCGGAACTGCTGCGCCGACGGCAAAGTTGCATGTGCAGGATCTCACCCAAGCCACGATATTGGTAGAGAACACGTCAACCTTTATCGCAGAGCGAGCGCCCTTTCAATTGAAGAGTGCAGGCAAGACCCGATTCACAATTACAGACACAAATGGCACAGCAGCTACGTCTGATGATGAGACCTGGTCATTTGACAATGACGGACAATTTTTTAATATCTCGTTTGCGGGCACCTTTCAGAACGAGTTTCGGGTCCAAAGTAATGGCAACGGAGTCTTTCGTGGGAACTTGTTTGCTTTGCAGTATTTTCATCTCATCATCACAGAAGCTGAAGCGGGACATCCAGCCGGTGGACGAGAAGGAGATCTTGACAAGGCTCGTGCAGTTGCCGGTCTCAGAGTGGCGGTATAAGGCAGATGAGAATGGGGCGTAGCATATGGGACCGACGGCAGAGGATTTTCAAGAGGCGTTTGGTCTAAGTGATGGGGAGCACATATCGACAGTGGATGCCAATGGGGTGGCGTTGGCGGCAATCCAGGGACTTTATCAAGTGGTGCAAGAAAAAGACGCGCAGCTCGTAGAACTCAAGCAAGAACAGGAGGCACAGCTCACGGTGCTCAAGCAAGAGAACAGGAAGTTAACCGAACGATTAGCAGCGCTGGAGGAGCTGGTGTTGGCTCAGCGGACGACCTCCAAACATTAATAGAGTTGTTCCTCAATAGCATAAGATCAGGTTCCCTAGCCCAGCCCAGATGCCCACCGAATCATCCTCAAAGTGATCTTTGCGGTTGCGGAAACGCTGCACCAAAATGTTGAAACGCTTCATACCGCCGATGGCATGTTCGATCAAGATGCGAACTTGACTCACGGCATAATTCGCCGCCTGCTGCTCCGCCGTCAATTCTGGAGTCGGATTCGTCTTGCTCTTCCGGGGTTTCTTGTGTGGAATCTCAAGCATTTCGCCTTTGTAGTCCGACTGAATCCCCTGATAACCCAGGTGCACCCAAACTTCTACGTCACTAAACCGGTCTAAGTCCGGTGGGAACTCTTGTTTTAACATGCTGTAATCATGGTTGTGACCACTAAACGTACGGCCCAGAAAGACGATCCATTTATCCGGCATCGACATCACTGTATTTTTCAGCGTATGGCTTTTTTTTACCACTATAGTGTTCACGTTGGGTCGTCTCATCTTGTGACCGGCGATAGCTTCTTTCAGTCGCATCAATAATCAGTTGATCCACACCTGACAACGCCTCCCTCAACGACTCTGGGGTCTTCAACTCTCGATAAGGCATGAGGTCTAACTGCACTAACGTGTCATACAGGATGGGAGAGAGCTTATGGAGATTTTCATTCGCTTTCGAACGTACCATACCAAATTGTGCACCAAGAACATCAAACGTCGGATACGTCTTGTAATAATATAGAACGAACAGGAGTTTGTCTGACAGAGTGGGTAATTTGCCTTTGATACCTGCACCCGGCTTTCGGCTGCGTTTGCCAGCTTGGACACCCTCCTCATAGCGTTTTTGCTGAGCCTGTTGATAGACGTGGCTGAAGGCGGGCAGCAAGAAGTCAAATTGCGTCTGAGACACACCGGTTAAGGCTTTCATCTGCCGATCATCTCGGATAACCAATGACCTGGCTGGGCTCCCTCCATCGTTTGGGGGAGGATAGCCTACCTCATTAACTATTGGGGAACAACCCTAATGATTGATTGGGGGAGGCGGTCGCGAGAGTTCAAAGGCCCACGGACCGAGGCGGCTGACCCACGCAACGGACCGATGACACCGCGCTTTCATCCGCGTCAGCAACGTTAGCGTGACCATTCCCTCGTGATCGCTTGGGTCTCACAAACCTTCGCCCAAGAACAACAGGGTCAGCCCTCATTTTTCTTCCCGGCCCCGTACCTCACGCCTTCAATCCGAGGTTCTTTTTGATGTGCCGTGCGAGCACGTCTTCGATTTCATGATGGCGGGGAACAGGCTATTTTTGGCCTGTGACGGGATGGAGGTAGATGTCATGGCGAGAGCCGTGACGGTGTAGGACGCATCCGGCCCGCTCCAGCTCTCGGATGAACTGTCGACGCCTCACAGGACGATCTCTTTCGTTGCGTGATCGTCGGGCACGTCCTCCATGACCATCAGGTGGTAGGCATCACGTAAGTTTTCCTCCAGCTCCTCAAGTGTCTCACCTTGGGTCATCATCTCGGGATGCTCCAAGAGTTTTCCAAGCCAGAACTGGTCACCTTCCCAATAAATCATGTCGAGCTTCATGACGGCCTCCCTTCTGTGGTGATGATATCATCAGGAAGGCGGTCAGCTCTTTACTTTTCAGTTCTCTACTTTATAGTTGACGGATATAAAGGAAAGAACTGACCCCCTACTCTCCTCTCCGCGCCGACTCGGCATCAAACACTACGCCTCCTGCTCCGCCTCCGCCTCAATGCGGGCGTATTCTTGGCGCAGCAGAGCGCCCGAATCGGCTTCCACCTCGACAAACCACCGCAGCAGGGAACGCGTCAGTGGGTCAACGGTCTCATCGGCAATAGCCGCCTCAATTTTTTCGCCCCGCGTCGGACTTTGCTGCTGCTGGCGCTGCTTGGCTTGCCCATAACGTATCTTCTCAATGTCAGGCATGTCAGAGCAGTTCACCAGGAGACGCTCATGGTAGCTGGGATCATCCGTCTCCTGCACGGTACATCCCAGTTCCTCGACGCGGCGCTTGAAGATGTGGTAATGGCTGGTCTCGCGCCTGGCGACCATCTGCAGGCAGGCTTGCAAGGCCGTGTCCGGTGTCTTGTTCGCCCAGCCTTTGAGGAAGACGCCGGCGCGCCGCTCCCCGCCGACAATTTCGTTCAGCAGGTCGAGGTAGTGGAGGTCTTGGGTTGCTTGGGACGTTGCCATCATGTCTCTCCTTGCGGTGTAACAGGGCAGATGCTGGCCGCCCGCGTGAGGGCGGGCGCAATCGCGCCATTGTATCGTTCCGCGTGCCGGAAAGCCAATCCCACGGTGATGGCGCGTGCAGCCGGGAAGCCA
This sequence comes from uncultured bacterium, assembly GCA_965178525.1. Classification (GTDB taxonomy): domain Bacteria; phylum Tectomicrobia; class Entotheonellia; order Entotheonellales; family Entotheonellaceae; genus CBCXVS01. The sequence continues at coordinate 3,237 of CBCXVS010000275.1, forward strand.
TAGCACAAAAAAAAAGCCGCCGCGCCTAGCAAATATGGTACGATGGCCACAGACTGCCGGCCGAGGGAGAGGCTATGGAAGAGACCGCGTTAAGCAAGTCGCATACATCTGCAACGCACCCCAGCGCCTTCGCTGCGCGTCCCTCCTATAAATGGTGGGTGACGTGGACGATCATGGTGGGGTGCTTTCTGTTTGCGCTCGATACGACCATTGTCAACATCGCCATCCCGAAGATCATGGTCAGCATCGGCGCTGATCTGAATCAGATTCAATGGGTGCTCATTATCTATATGATCGGCATGTCCGTGGTCATGCCCGCCAGCGGCTGGCTGAGCGATCTCGTCGGCCATAAGTGGCTCTATGTGGGAAGCCTGGCCCTGTTCACACTCAGCTCGGTCCTCTGCGGCATGGCGTGGAGTCCCACCTCCCTAATCGTCTTTCGCGGCCTGCAGGGCTTAGGCGCGGGCGCCATCGCACCCACCTCTATGGCCGTCATTTTCCACGTTTTTCCGCCAGAGCAGCGCGGGCTGGGCATGGGCATCTATTCGCTCGGCTGGACCTTCGGCCCCATCCTCGGCCCAACGCTGGGCGGGTACTTGACGGATACGATTAGCTGGCGGGCCATTTTCTACATTAATCTTCCTCTCGGGATCATCGGGGTGGCGATGGCAGCGGCGATCATGGCAGCCGACCTCAGCCGCCGGCGGCCGCGCCGCCTCGACCTCTTTGGCCTGCTCACCATGACGACCGGCATCGTCACCTTGCTGGTGGCCCTGAGCCAGGGGAATCGCGAGGGGTGGAGGTCGTCGTACATCGTCTGGCTCTTTCTGATTGCCAGCGTGTCGCTGGGGTTGTTCGTCCTCATCGAGTTCCGGGTGCGCGACCCCTTGATCAATCTCCGGCTGTACCGCAATGCCACCTATGCCATGGCCAGTTTCGTCGGGATATTATTGGGGTTTGGCATGTTCGGCGTGCATTTGCTCCAGCCGCTGTTTCTGCAGGACTTCCTCGAGTATACGGCTCTGCAGGCCGCCCTGCTCATGTTGCCCGGGGTGGTGCTCAGCGGTATCTTGTCGCCGCTGTCCGGGAAATGGTGCGACCGGTACAATCCCCGCCTCTTGTTGGTGCTCGGGTTCCTCATCACCGCGGCCTCCACCTACTGGTTCGCCTACATGGGTATGCAAACAGAGGAGCAGACGCTGGTCTGGGCGCTGATCGTGCGGGCGGGGCTCGGGGTGGTCTTTGCGCCCATCGCCATGTTGGGGTTGCGCACGCTGACGCGCGAGGAGGTCAGCGCCGCCTCGGGTCTGCTGAATATCACGCGGCAAATCGCCGGGATGGGCGGCATTGCGTTGGCGGGGGTGCTCCTCGAACGCTGGCAGTATGTGCACCGCCTCACGGGCGCGGCGCATCTCGCCGCGGCAATGGGTGAAGTGGAGCAGGTTGAGGGGCGGTTAGCGTGGCTCCTGCAGGGCGGTGGCGACGTGGGGGAGGTCATGCACGCGAAAGTGCAGGCGCTGCTGAGCCACTATTTGACGCAGGAATCCCTCAGCGTCGCCTTTCAGGATTGCTTTCTCGTGTTTACGTTCGTTTTTGTTGTTGCGGCCGTGGCGAGCGTGTGCATCCCGGGTGGTCAGGCGAAGGCGTCGTGAGGCGTTGATCCGACCTGCAACCTCGTACGTGTCTTCCCGGTTGATATGAACAGGCGTTCCTGGTATGAAAGAGAGGTCGCGCGTCGAATCCGGTCACGATTCCGTTGTAGCCCCGTGTACGCCTCTCCATAACGTGTTCAAGATCACGCGGCCATAGGAAACGGAGAACATGCCACGTCACATCGTCGTCTGCCAAGGGATTAACTGTCGCCGGAATGGATCGCCAGAGCTGATCGAGCAGTTGCAACAGACGTTGCCGCAAGATGAGACGTGGCCGATCACACGCTATAACTGTTTTGGGGCGTGCGCCGCGGCGCCAAACATCGTGGTGCTGCCCGATCGTCTGTGGTACTCGTTTGTGATGCCGGAGTACGTTGATGATGTCGCGGCGGCCATTAGACGTGGCGAGGAATTGTCCGGATTGGCCAAGCATGTGCGTCCCGACGTCATGGAGGCCGTCTTCGGTGTCTTAGAAGCGGGATGCTCCGAGCCGTAGAGAAAGGAGGCCATCGACATGGCAACCACCCTGGTCGAACAACAGCCTTTGACCCATGCCCCAGCCGCTCCCACTCAAGACATGGCGCACTGGGTGGCCAGCTTGGATGGCGTCACGATTCCGCCGCGCGCCTTCACCTGGGCCAAACACGCGTTGCTAGATTGGCTCGGCGTCACCATTGCTGGCGCCCGCGAGCCGTTGAGCGATATTCTCGTCGCCGATGCGCTGGCCGAGGGCGCTAGCGGTTCCGCGCATCTCTTTGGACGTTCGGAGCGGGTGCTGCCGTCACAGGCGGCATTGATTAACGGCGCCGCCTCGCACGCCTTGGATTATGACGATGTGCATATGGGCATGAACGGCCATCCCAGTGCGCCCGTGCTTCCGGCACTCCTGGCGTTGGCGGAACAACAGCACTGCAGCGGCGCCGATGTCCTCACCGCGTTTATTGCCGGTTACGAAATTGAATGCATGATGGCGGCCATGATTGGCCCGAGTCACTACGAGGACGGGTGGCACAATACCGCGACGATCGGGACCTTTGGCGCGGCCGCCGCCTGTGCCAAATTATTGGGTTTGCCAGCCGGCCAAACCGCCATGGCGTTGGGTATCGCCGCCACACAGGCCGCCGGTTTAAAATCGATGTTCGGCACCATGTGTAAACCCCTGCATGCCGGCAAAGCGGCGTGCAATGGCTTGCTGGCCGCGCGCCTGGCCAGCCGTGGATTTAGCAGCCGAGCCGACGCTTTAGAGTGCGATCAAGGCTTCGCCGCGACGCAATCGCGCGAGTTTCACGCCCTACCCGTCCGTCCTGACGCCGACGCGCCGTTCGCCGTCGAAGCGAATTTGTTTAAATATCACGCTGCCTGTTATTTTCTCCATTCGCCTATCGAGGCCGTGGCCGCGCTGCGTCAAGCGCATGACGTGACGCCGGATGAGATTGCTCGCATCACGCTCGTGGTCCCGCCCGGCCATCTCAAGGTGTGTAACATCCCGGCGCCAGCCACCGGGCTGGAGATCAAATTCAGCCTGCGTCACACCGCGGCGCTAGCGCTGACGGGGGCGGATACGGGGGCGCTAGAGACCTACAGCGATGCGATGGCGAACCGTCCGGACTTGGTGGCGTTGCGTGAGAAAGTCGCGATTGAGACGCGGGTGTTTCCAATGGACAGCGCGGCGGAGGTGGTCATCGCGTTAACCAATGGCCGCCAGCTCACCCAAGCGGTCGATGTCGGCGTACCTGCCGAGAATGTGGATGAACAGTGGACGCGCCTGACGCAGAAATTCCACAGCCTGGCCGATCCGATTTGCGGGGTGGCCAAGGCGACATCATGTATCGAGCAATATGCATCAATCGCACCAGGCCGCAGCCTCAGGGGTTTGCTGCAGAACGCTTCCGTGTGAAATCGGATACGGCTTGAACAGGAGGGAAAATATGTCCAGTGCACTCGATGGTATTCGCGTCATCGATTTTGGTCAGTACATCGCGGGTCCGCTCACCGGCATGTTGCTTGCCGATCAGGGGGCCGATGTCATTCGGGTCGATCCGCCGGGCGGCCCAGTCTGGGACACAGCGGCGAATGCGACCTGGAACCGGGGCAAGCGCAGCCTGAGTCTCGATCTGAAGCAGCCTGGCGACCTCGACGTGGCGCGGCGTCTCATGGCGTCGGCCGATGTCGTCATCGAGAATTTCCGGCCCGGGGTGATGGCGCGTCTGGGATTGGGATCCGAGACCGCCATGGCCGACAATCCGCAGCTCATCTACTGCGCCCTACCCGGCTTTGCCTCGGACGATCCGCGCGCCCAGGTGCGCGCTTTTGAAGGCGTGATCAGTGCCGCCACGGCGACGCTGCGTCCGCACGACGGGAAGGCCGTGCGCCCCGTGTACACCGCCATTCCCATTGCGTCGATTTACGCCGCCTTCCAGGCTGCTGTCAGTATCACCATCGCGCTGAACGCCCGCCAGCGCACGGGCGATGGCCAGCGCATCGAAGTGCCCCTGTTTAACAGCATGTTTCCCTCCATCGGTAGCCGTGGCTTGCATGTGCACGACCCGGCCCACGCCGTGCCGTCGCGCGCCGGCATTTGGGGCGGGAGCTTCGAGTGCGCCGACGGCCTCTGGGTGCAATATGGCAGCGGCAACCAGAACTTCCGCGAATTTGTCGAGGCCGCCGGGATTACGGACTGGGATCGGGAAGGGCTGACCGACATCGAGCGCATTGTGCAGGACCCGGCCTTGATGGAAAAACATCTGCAACGGGCGCGTGAACTCTTCAAAACCCGCACGGCGCAGGCGTGGGAAGATCTCGTGGCGGAAGCCGGCAGCGAGTGCGCCGTGTGCCGCACCAGTGCCGAGTGGTTTGATCATCCGCACGCCCGGCAGTCCAACATGGTGATCGAGGTCGACGATCCGGTCTATGGCTGTATGTTGCAGCCGGGGATTAACGCCCGTCTGTCCCGCACGCCCGGCGCGGTGCGCCGTCCGGCGCCACAGCCGGATCAACATCGGGTCGAGGTGCTGTCGGAGCTGGCGTCGCGTCCCAGCCCGACGCCGCCCTCGGGCATGGCCGAGACGCTGCACTCGGCTCTCGCCGGGGTTCGGGTCTTGGACTTGTGCATCATTCTCGCCGGCCCCACGTGTGGCCGGACGCTGGCGGAATTTGGCGCCGACGTCATCAAGATCGACAATCCCAACCGCGGCGGTTATGTGCAGTCCCACAACGATGTCAACCGCGGCAAGCGCAGCATCCTGCTCGATCTCAGATCCGACGAGGGGCGCGACATTTTCTGGCGTTTGGTCGACACCGCCGACGTGGTGGCGCAGAACTATCGTGCCGGAAAACTGGAGAAGCTGGGCTTGGGCTATGAGCAGGTGCGCCAGCGCAAGCCCGATATCGTCTATGCCTCGCTGAACGCCTATGGCCATCTCGGTGGTCCCTGGGCCGGCCGCCCTGGGCATGAGCAGTTCGCACAGGCGGCCACCGGGATGCAGCGGCGTTTTGGCGGTGACGGACAGCCGACGTTACAGCCCAACCCCGTCAACGATTATGGCACGGGCTTTATGGGCGCCTACGCGGTGGCGCTGGCCCTGTTGCATCGACAGCGCACCGGAGAAGGGCAGCATGTCGATTCAGCCCTGGCCTACACGGCGATGACGCTGCAGTCGCCCTACATGCAGATGTACGAGGGCAAGCGTTGGGACGAGCCACACGGGCAGGAGACGCTGGGATCGGGACCGCTGCACCGGGCCTACCAGGCGCGTGATGGCTGGTTTTTCCTGGGCGCCAAGGCCGATGACGTGCCGCGCCTGGCCTCCGTGCAGGGCCTGTCCGAGATCGCCTCACCAAACGGCGCTGGGTTGGAGCGGGCGCTGGAACAGCACTTTCTCACCAATACGGTGGACCACTGGGTGTCGCGTTGCATCGCGGCTGGCCTCGGCGCCCACCGTTGCACCCTCGATTTGCCGGAACTCATGCAGGATCCGTGGGTGGTTGAGAACGAGCTGAGCGTGACCCGAGAGCATGACGGCATCGGCCTGGTGACCACGTGTGGGCCGGCACCGCGGCTGTCGAAAACGCCGGTGCATATTGGCCAGCCAGCGCCAAAACCCGGCTCGGATGCGTTTGATATTCTCGCCGAGATCGGCCTGGCCGAGCGCCTCGATGACTTGGTGGCTTCGGGCGTGGTCCGGGTCGACGGTGTGGCTGCCGGATAAGACCGGCCAGCATGAGGATCGTCCGATCACAATCATCTATTGAGGAGAAGCCCCATGGCGCGCTTGAACACGGTGACTCGGGAGCAAGTTCCGGAGGCGTTTCGCGATGCCTTTGATGAGGTGACAGCCGACAGCGGCGGCGTCATCACCGGCGGCCCCGGGTCCATTACGATCAATAGCCCGGAGATGGCCCGGCGTCGAAACCACCTGACGCACTATCTCCGCTATGAAACCACCTTTCCCAAACGGATTCAGGAGCTGGCCATCTTGATCACGGCGCGCGCCATGGATTGCCCCTACATCTGGAACGCCCATGCCCCGGCCGCGCGCCAGGAAGGTTTGAGCGACACGTTGATTGACGCCATCCGAGAGCGTCAACGCTTGCCGGAGATGACGCCGGACGAGGCGGCGATTGTCGCCTTCGGACGGGAGTTTTTCGAGACCCACACGGTGAGTGCCGGGACGTTTCAAGCTGCGTTGGATCAATTCGGCCCTCAGCACCTGGTGGAGTTGACGCAACTCATGGGGCACTACACTCAGACGGCTTTTATCCTCAACGCGTTCGGCGTGGAGCTTCCGGCAGATCGCACCGAGACGGTCTTGCCGGTTTGAAAGCATGGGAGAGGTGAGGTCATATGGCACAGACGGAGATCAAAGCAGTTGAACGGGTGCGTTAGATTCGGAACCAACACGATGAACTTCTGAAGGACAAATCCCAGGAGGACATTAAAACTTACGCCTCGTCCTCCTCCATCATCCGACGAAGGAAAGACCGATACAACGACTCGCTGATGTACATACCAGCAGTAATGAGTTCATCCAGGACAGGCTTGACCGCCGGGATCATGCCTCGGCGTTTTGCCTCTTCCAGTACCCGAAGACTGCCGATATATGCGATCCCATGCTGCTCGGCCGCGCGCCGTGCGGTCTGTTCATCAATCAACACCACCCCATCACGCTCTCGTGCCAGGGCAATAGCCTCGCGTTCCCCCGCATGGAGTGTTGGCGGTAGTGCTGTCACAAACTCCTGATCAGTTACTGCCGCGCGCATAATCCATTCTGCATGCTGCACCTCTAACGCACTAGCTCTCCCTGCACCATACGTCACAATCTCGTCATACACCGCATCAGGAATGAGCAGTGTTCCCACCACTGCATGAAGCAATGACAAACGACGTGCCCGTGCAAAAGCGAGTAGCGGACCTGCATCTGAGATGAACATCATTAGACCGAAGTTCCCCTGGCAGAATAGGCGGAGGGTTAAGTAGATCAACAGGTTAGCCCAATTCAAAAGTCCATT
>CBCXVS010000276.1:0-10395 GCA_965178525.1 uncultured bacterium
GCCAGGGGAACTTCGGACTAGGGCCGAATCGGCACAGTCGGTGTGCGATGTACCGGGAGTTTGGCGGGTCAAGGACTTGAAGGGGCGACGGTGATGAATCGGATAGATGCCATGGGTTAACTTCGACCATGCAGCCATTGCTGTTGCACGGCTACCTCATCGTCTGCGGCGAGATCGGCTTCCATCTCATCAAGATGATCATAAGCATAGGCGAGGGCGTCATGGACGTCAGCTGGGCGTAAATGCGGATACTGCTGCACAATTTCCTCAACGGTCATCCCTTGTCGATAGCATGTCAATATCATGCAGACACGGATTCGGGTGCCGACAATCGTAGCCCGTCCACCGCATCGGCCTGGGTCTTTTTCGATGTTGCGATAATCCAACTGGGCCATACCTCTTTCTCCTCATACTTGAGAGTGAAGGTAGTATATCCTGAAGGGAAGAGGGGAAAAGGGGACAAAGGAAAAGGGAAGAGGGGACAGATTTATTTTTTCAGAGATTGAGCCCCTGTGAGGTTAGCATCCTCCGGCCCCTGGCCTTTACAGTGTTGCAGCTCCCAAAGTTTGGCATACTCGGCAAACACATAGAATGCCCCAATAGCGGCAATGATGAAGCCGCGCCACCCCTCTTTCCATCCCGCGCCGAGCACGTACATGCGGCAAAAGCGCCAGAGGGGCCGCCCGATCAGCGTCAAGAAGCCAACAGAGGCCGCCCCTTGGGCATGCAGACCGTTGGCCATGGCCGTAGTGTAATCATTCACTTTGCAGAGATGATGGGCAATATCACGATAACTATGATGGGCGACCTCCACTTCCAACCGCGCCACACGTCCTGTAACCCGTACGCCCTCGTGTACCTCGCCACCACACCACTCGCCACGGGTGCGATCGAAGAGCCGCAGCTTATACTGCGGCCACCACCCACAATGATTGACCCAATCCCCCAAATAAAACGTGTGACGTTTGAGATCATAACCCGCGACGTCCTCCGCCTGATCGATGGCGGCGCGAATCACATCCTCGGCGCCAGGCACGAGCCACTCATCCGCATCGAGGCAGAGCACCCAACGATGCGACGCGGCACGCACCGCAATGTTTTTTTGTGCCACAAACCCCAGGAAGGCTTGCTCAATCACCTTGCTCAATCACACGGCAACCGGCATGTGCCGCAATGTCCACCGTCCGATCGGTACTGTTGCTATCGACGACCACAACTTCATCCGCAAAGGAGACCGAGGCCAGACAGCGCGGTAAGTTCTCTTCCTCATTATAGGTGATGATGCACACGCTTAAGGGAGTCGCATTCACAGCCGCTATTTCCCCTGGTTGACGCCGCCTCAGTTATCGCTACGCCTCGCCACCACATCGCGCGTTGCCTGCGTGTCTGCTGCAGGACGGTCTTCTAGGGCTTCCGCAATCAACGCATACAGCAGAGGCAGCATAATCTCATGATGGCCCGTGAGACTGTAGCCCCGCCCCCCATCTTGTGTCGGACGCCGAACAACATTGAACTCGGGACGGTAGTGCTGCAGCATATCCAGATTAACGGTCACAAACCGTTCCACGCGGTGCCCGGTATTGCGGCACAAAGTTAACGCCTTCAGAAAGACCTCCGGCAACAGTACAGCCGATCCAATGTTCCAATAACATCCCCCATCATGCAAGCGCCGCAAGAGCAATGTGAATCGTTGGAAATCCCGGTACGTCGCTTGCCCAAGCAAGGCGGCATCCGTGGAGGGATGCATATGGATGGTGTCGGCGCCAATCGCCACATGCACCGTTAGCGGCACCTGAAGCATATGCGCCGCAGCCAACAGACTGTAGTCTTTATACGCGTAGGGGCCATACGCCACCGCCTGTCCTAAAGCGGCACCCATACCGATACGTGCCCCATCATACTCCTGTAAGGCCGTATTGATCACGTGCGGGGTCTCCTCGACCATGCCGAAAGCCCCCGAGTCCAGGCTTTGCGCCACATCCTCGGACGTCGCCCCAATGAGCGCCACTTCCACGTCATGAATGGCGCCAGCCCCATTGAGAATGAGCCCCTGCAACCAGCCCCGCCGCATCATGTCGATGAGCACCAGGTTCAAGCCACACTTAATCACGTGCGCACCCATCGCGAATAGACACCCCCGGCCGCGCTGTTGCGCCGTCACAAACCCATCCACAATCGCCGCGATATCCTGCCCTTTGAGCACGGACGGAAACAGGCGACGCAACGTCCTTTGGCTCCGCCACGCCTGCGGGTCGACAAAATCGTCGATCCCAACCTTGTGCCGCCGCTGATGAATCGAATACGTCTTCACCTGCCACAAGACCTCAAGGTCTTCAGCCTCCATATCTTTATCTTCCCAATCCGCATTCCGCCTGCAAAGCTATGAGCTATTAGCTGCTCACTCTTTCATTCCGCATTCCGCATTCCGCATTCCGCATTCAAGAGCCGTAGCGCTGCAAGACACTCTCAATAATATGCGTCGTCGACACCCCATCGACATAAGGCACGATCACCACCGTACCGCCACACGCCTCGACCTCCTCCCGCCCGACAACGGTTTCCGGGGTGTAATCCCCACCTTTGACCAGGACATCCGGACAGACCAAGCGAATCAGGTCCAACGGCGTGTTTTCGCTAAAAAGCGTGACATAATCGACACAGGCCAGGGCCGCCAAGACACTCGCCCGCTCTGCTTGCGGGATGAGAGGGCGCTGCTGGCCTTTGAGGCGGTGCACCGAGGCATCATCGTTGAGCGCCACCACCAAACAGTCGCCTAACGACCGCGCCTGCTGCAGATATCGCATGTGTCCGACATGCAACAAATCGAAACAGCCATTGGTAAACACAATGCGCTCGCCCTGCTGCCGATGCTGCTGCACCATGCGCACGAGAGTCTCACGTTCCAGAACCTTGTGCGCCTCTGGCGTCTCTTCCAGTTGCAAGGTGCCACGGAGCTCCGCCGGCGACACGGCCGCCGTCCCCACTTTGCCCACGACAATGCCGGCAGCCGTATTCGCTAGGGCAGCGGCCTCGGCATAGGAGAGGCCACATAACACGGCCATGCTAAACGCCGCCGTGACCGTATCGCCCGCCCCGGTAACGTCAAAGACTTCCCGAGCATTGGCCGGAAGATGCAGCGGCGCCTGCAAGGGCTGAAACAGCGAGATGCCATCCTGGCCCCGTGTCACCAGCAGCGCCTCGGCCTGGCTCTGCCGACACAGCAACCGCGCCGCTTCTTCGATGTCCGCTTCGTCCTCTAACGCCATCCCACTCGCCTGCTCCAGCTCCGTCAGATTCGGCTTCACAACCGTCGCACCACGGTAGAGCGTAAAGTCTCGCGTTTTGGGATCGACGAAAACCGGCCGAGCCGCAGCCCGCGCCTGGACAAACAGCGGCGCCAGCACCTCAGGCGTGCAGACGCCTTTGTGATAATCGGAACACACCACCCCATCCACCTGTGGCAAGAGCCTGCGGGCATACTCACACACTTGGGCGCTCAAGGCGGGATCAAGCGGCCGACGCTGTTCTCGATCGAGACGCAACATCTGCTGTTGCTGAGCAATCAACCGGGTCTTTTCCGTTGTCGGACGCGTCAGATCCTCCAGAAGCCAAGTCGCGGCAATACCCTGCTTATCCAAGAGCGCGCGCACCTCCTGCCCGGCAGCATCCGCCCCCACCACACCAAGCAGACAAACCTCACAGCCCAACGTCTGCAGATTCACCGCCACATTGGCGGCCCCGCCCAACGCCAAACGCCGCTCGGTACTTTCAAAGACCGGTACAGGCGCCTCCATAGAAATGCGGCTGACGGTGCCCCATAAGTAGATATCGCACATGATATCCCCAAGCACCAACACGGTCGGGCGGCGCCCTTGGAAGCAGCGATCGAATAAGCCACTCATGGTGTCGTTTCCTCCAGCCCCTTCCCCAGCATCGCCCCGGCCAGCATCCGATGTTCCAGCGCTTCGCAGAGAATATGACCCACCGTGATATGGACCTCCTGCACCCGCTGCGTATTCGCCGATGGCACGACTAAGGCGATGTCCACCATCTGCTTCAGGTCGCCGCCGCTCTTGCCCAGCAACCCCAGCGTACGGAGATCCTGGCGCCGGGCTTCCTCAACGGCCCGGATAACATTGCGAGAATGGCCACTCGTGCTAATCGCGAGCAGGACATCACCCGGACGGCCCAGCCCCTCTATCTGGCGGGCAAAAATCGTCTCAAACCCCCAATCATTGGCAGCGGCCGTCAGCAGTGAGGTATCCGTCGTCAGGGCTAGCGCCGGCAGAGGACACCGATCATGTTGCAAACGCACCATACACTCCGTGGCCAGGTGTTGGGCATCCGCGGCACTTCCCCCGTTCCCACACAGCAAGAGCTTACCACCGTCTTGCAAACTTGCCCAGATCGCATCAATCATGGCCTGGATGACGGCGGCCTGGGTCGCCGCGACCTCTTGTTTCAAGGTGGCACTCTCATACAGGGACTGGGTGACTTCGTCCATCGGCTCCTCCTGCTGCTTCTCTCAAGGGTCATTCAGTTTTCCATTTGCATGCGGTTCTCCCCTTTACGAAAGGGAGGCGTGCAGGCAACGGTGCAGGGTCTATACCTGACAGGATCGCGAACGGAATGGCCCTAGCTTCTTTCACGGACGGTTGACGTGCTCCCCATTGGCGAGTAACTGCTCGATCGTGGCTTTGGTGCGCTGCGATGCCTGCCCATCGAGGCCAAAGAAATAATGCTCACGGTATTTCTGCGCCACCTGGCGACGCTGCGGGTCGTGCCGCAGCGCCTCGGCAATGGCGCCGCGTAGTTCTCTGCGGTGGCGCATATGCACAAACGCACCGGCTAGGAAATGTTGCGGATCTTCCGTGAGCAACGGCTCACCATCGTGATGACGCAACGCGTCTTGTGGCAGCACAACAATGATGCCGGTTTTGTCCAGCGCCAAGAAATCGAATATCGTGCTCGAAGCCTCGCTGATGAGCGTATCCGCTGCCGCCATGTATGGCACAATATTGTAATCATGCACGGGCAGAAGCACCGCATGTGGCGCGCGCGCTACAGCCCGCTCATAAAGCTTGTGATGCCAATGCGGGGCGTATTTTCCGCGCCAACTGTATTGGTGCAACTTGATGATCAGATTGTAGTCCCGCGTCGCCTCCACAATATGCTCGCGTAGGATATCGATACACGTCGGTTTATACGTCGGTGCGAACAGGACCGTCGGCTTGGCGAGATCCAGTCCCAGCCGTGTCAGAATGCTCTCACGTGCCGGCCATCCGGGCCAAAAGATCGGGTCAAGCTTCGGCAAGCCCACTTTATGGACCGTCGAACACCCCTCGACCCCGGCTTGACGAATTTTTTGTACGCGATAGTCACCTTCGACGAAAATCTGATAGCGCGTCTGTTGATGCGCCCGCAAATTGCGATAGAGGATAGTCTTGATACCTGTGCCGTGATTCACAAAACAGAGGAGCGTTGAGCCATAGCGTTGCGGATCACGCACGGTATCCCCGACGATCACCACGTCAAACCCCCGCGTCTCCTCGGCAACCGTGAGTCCCTCGTCCCGAAACCGCCTCTCCAGCTCCTGCCGTAGCGATCGATTGAACACCCCCAAACGCCGGTCAGCATCGTACGAACAGGTAAACGCGATCTCATAGCGCGGATCCTGGCGAAACACTTGGTAGAGCGGATCGAGCGCGGCACGGTGATACAGATGCCCCACCTCAAAGAGAAGCGCGATCACCCCGCCCCCCTTTCCCACATCGCCTCGGCCGCTTCAACTACCTGCTCCACCGCCACACGTTGCATGCAGTCATGGTGCCCTCGTGGACAGCGCTGCAAACCTTTCGTACTACACGGACGGCACGGCAACGGCACGCTGAGCACGCGGGAGCGAGCTTGAAAGGGGTAAAACCCAAATTCCTGCACCGTCGGTCCGAACACCGTGACAACGGGCACACGCAACGCGGTCGCCATGTGCATCAACCCGGAGTCATTGCAAAGCAACAGGTGACACCGCTGCAATAACGCCGCCGTTTCCATCAAAGACAAGTGTCCGGCACGATCGACCACAGGCGCCTGTAAGCGTTGGCGGAGTTCCTGCGCCAGCGGAACATCGTGAGCGTCGCCCACGACGACAACCGCAGCGTCATGCTGTTCCGCCAAGATCTGAGCCACACGGGCAAATCGCGCCACGGGCCATCGTTTCGTGGGCCAGCGCGCGCCAGGGGCGACCGCCAGCAAGGGACGGCCAGGGCTGCCAACGTCCGTGTGCGCCAGATCATCCTCGATCCTCTGCTGACTCTGGGCATCGAGATGCAACTCCGTGTTAGGCAGTGGCGCCGCAATACCCAACCGCCGCAGTGGCGCCGTGTAAAGTTCGGGAACCGGGGTGTGAGCGCGTAGGGTATTCCACCCCAGATGCACCAACAGCGTCCGGCGCAGCGTGCGCTTGCTGTACGCGCACCGCCGTTGGGCCGCCAACCCCCGGTATAGGAGGCGGCTACGCAGCGTCCGATGCAAGTCTAGCACCAAATCGTAACGCCTCTGGCGCAGAGAACGCAGCGTCACCCACAACGGCTGGCGCCCATCAAACCGCACGACTTGATCCACACACGGATGCGCACGCAGCAGATCCTGATACTCCGTTTTTACCAAAAACTCAATATGCGCCGCCGGACAATGCTCCCGCAACAGCCGCAAGACCGGCGTCGTGAGCACAATATCCCCCAGCGAACTCAAGCGCATAATCAGGATACGCCGCACCTCAGCAAGCTCAGCACCCACTCTTCTTCTTTCTTCAAGTCTTAGCTGAGAGCTGACAGCTAACAGCTAACAGCTTCTTCAATCATTTGATGATAGATCTGCATGGTCTGCGCCGCCATGCGTTCCGCGGTAAAATGCTGTTCCACCCGGCAGCGTCCCGCTGCCCCGAACCGCGCACCCAGCTGCGGCTGACGCAACAGATGGCGCACAGCTCGCGCCAGCGCCTCCGGGTCACGTGGCGGTACCAAAAGCCCCGTGACACCGTCTTGCACCATTTCTGGGATGCCTCCGGCGTGTGTGGCGACAACGGGTTTGCCTAAGGCCATGGCATCGAGCACAGACGTCCCCAAGCCTTCAAGATACGACGGAAACACAAAGATCTCAAACGAACGGATCAGGGAAAGGCTATCGCGGCGAAATCCCGTAAAACAGACGCGGTCAGCAATGCCCAAAGCGGCGGCCTGGGCTTCCAGCTCGCTGCGGAGGTCGCCCGTGCCGACAATCGCGACGCCGATGTCCGGCTCCTCATGCAAAACGATTTTTGCGACATCTAACAGATAGCGATGCCCTTTATGCCCGGCGAGATGCCCCACGGTGCCAATGACACGCGTACCCGGTGGAAACAAGGGGGCGGCTTCCGGTACGTTGCGACACCGTTGCATGTCAATGCCGCTATGCACCGTCCGAACCTGCGGGCTTGGAATACCACTGGCCAGTAAGACCCGCTGTACGGCATCGGAGACGGCCACGTACCGCACACTCGCCAAGGAATATTTCCAGCGGCTGAAGAGGTTCCGCATCGGGGCAAAATCGACACGGCGCGAGACCAGCTTGCGCACCCGAGGCGCCAACGTACACGCGATCAGGCCGATGGTGTGGGCGTGCGGCGCATGCATATGCACAATATCGGCCCGTTGCCGCCGCAAATACCGCCCCAATTTCCAGGCCGCGACCAGATCGAGTTCGTGGCGCATGCGCAATCCCCGCGCCGGCAACCCGGCTTCGCGGGCCCGTTGATAGAGCGCGCTATGCGGCTGACAGACCGTCACGTTGTCGTAGCCGTGCGCTTGCAGCGCTTGGGAGAGATACAGGACCTGTTGCTCCCCTCCGCGCCAACTGACTTGCGAATCGAGCTGCACAATTTTCATACTTCGACCTCACCCGCGAGGCGGGTACGGTGCAAGAGACGTTGCACACAAGCCAGCACCCGGCCAACCGACAGATCTCGCATACACCGCCAATGCCCTAAGGGACAGCGCTGCGGTCCGTGGGCATGACAGGGACGGCAATCCAAGGGCACACTTGCATCCTCCCAGGGCACGCCGTACGGCGCAAAGCCCAACGCGGCGGTCGTGGGTCCGTACAACGTCACAATCGGTTTACCAAGCGCGGCGGCGATATGCATCGGTCCCGTATCATTACTGACGACGAGAGAACAGCACGCCATATAGGCGGGCAGCTCCCGGAGCGTGGTTTTGCCGATGAGATCGAGGACGGGTGCGCGGCATGCCGCCGTAATCGCCCGGGCAATGCCGTGGTCTGGCGGCGCTCCGAAAAGGGCGCAATGGGTCTGCGGTCTCGCCGTCAATTGCTCGATGAGGGTGGCGAAGCATGCCGCCGGCCAACGTTTTGTGCCCCATTGCGAGCCGGGAATGATGCCGATAACCACATCCGTATCACCCACGCCGGCCTGGGCGAAATACTGGCGTGCCGCCTGTTGTGCCGCCATGGGGGCCTGCAGGGCAAACTGGCGTGGCGCGTCTACCGATAGGCCAGGTAGCAACGTCAACAACTGATGATTCCGTTCCACCTCATGCCCTAACGCGAGTCTGGGCACCGTCACACTATAGGCCCATCGCGTCCACCACTGCCGAAAGCCCACGCGCTGTGGAATGCCACTCCCGGCAACGAGCAGAGCCGTGCGCAGCGAACGATGGGGTGAGAGCGCCAGATCATAGCCGCGGCGGCGCAACGTGCGCATCATGCGCCACAAGCCGCGCCATCCCCGCCCCCGACCCCGCTTATCATAGGTGAGCACGGCATCGACATGGGGCTGATCCCGCAACACTGCCGCATGCGCCGGGATGGTCACCACCTCCACTTGGGCCTGCGGGAAGCGGCCACGCACGGCTTCGATCAGCGGGAGCGTTAATACCACATCTCCCAAAAATGCCGTCTGCACGATGAGAATGCGCACTTGCTCTCATACTCCCGTCAGATGAGTTCGCGCCGTGGTTGTGCTACCCTACTAGACTCGTAACTATCAAAGTTTACGGTTCATGGGTCAAGCAAAATATGCAAAACGCGCTTACGATTGTGCATACCGAGGCGTCGGTGTCATTCGGCGGCCAGGGATTCAGGATCCTCAACGGGGCTGGTAATTAGGTGAAGAGTAACTTGGCCAAAATGCCCAGGTTGATCACGACCAGCGTCCCGACCATCCAGGTGAGTTTGTCGAACTTGCCGTCCAGCCGGGCAAAATCAGTGCGGATGCCCTCCATATCAGCTTTCGTCGCCAGCTGTGTGGTCTCCGCCTCGGCTAAGGCTGTCGCAATAGCCTGTGCTTGTTCTTCAGGCATATTGGCTCCACAGAGGCTCTGAATGAGCTTGTGTGTATCAACGATCGACATGTTCTATTCCTATTGCAGCTTTGGATGAGTTGCCTTAGCAGTAGTAGATTAACTATCGAAGTTTATCAGCTACGGGTCAAGAAAAATATGCAACGGGTACTTACGATTGTGCATACCGAGGCGTCGGTGTCATTCGGCGGCCAGGGGTTCAGGATCCTCAATGAGGCGTTGTGGATGCGTGACCGGGGCCACCGCCTAGTGCTCGTCGCTCCCGAGCCCAGTGGTTTGCTCAAGGAGGCGCGCCGTGTCGGTTTGGAGACCTGCGCGATGCGTTTTACCAAGAAAACCCAAGGGCGTGATCTTCTCAAGATGGTTGCCTGCTTGCGCAAAATCGGTCCGCATGTCCTCAATACCCATAGCAGTATCGATTCGTGGGTGGGCTGCTTGGCTGGAAGGCTCTGCCGCGTTCCCGCCATTATTCGCACGCGGCACTTAAGTACCCCGGTGCGATCACACGTGCTGAATCGTTGGCTGTACCGTTCTCTGTGCGATCATGTGTTCACGACGGGAGCGTGCACCACCCAAACGTTAAGGACCCATTTGAGGCTGGCGGAGAGCAAGGTCTCAACCGTTTCCACAGGTATCCGACTTCCGGCCGTTCTGCCCTCACACGACGAAACACGCCGTTCCCTCATCCAGGAACTACACTTGGCGCCTGAGGCCCGATTTATGGGATGTCTCGCCGTGCTCAGAAGCTGGAAAGGCCATACGGTCCTGCTGGATGCCTTCCGGCAAATGGCGGCGCAGGTACCCCATTATCACTTGCTCATCATCGGCGAGGGATCGATGCGGCACACCTTGGAACGCATGATTGCGGCATACGAGCTGCAGCAGCGCGTGCACCTGATTGGTCATCGCCGCGACGTCTGGTTTGTACTGCGCGCTCTGGATGTAAAGGTTCTGGCCAGCACGAGTAGCGAGGGGATTTCCCAAGCACTGCTGCAAGCCCAGTTTGCCGGCTGCCCCACGGTCGGGTCCGATTGTGGCGGCA
>CBCXVS010000277.1:0-10358 GCA_965178525.1 uncultured bacterium
TGACCTGGCTGGGCTCCCTCCATCGTTTGGGGGAGGATAGCCTACCTCATTAACTATTGGGGAACAACCCTATTGTGATACGGACCGCGCCATGCGTCCACAGGCGTATCCGTTCCCACCACGTCGATCGGTCCTGACCAGCCGCCGAAGCAGTGGCAAGCGGCGCGCAGGAGACTCGATTCGCGCGGATGCTGCACGCCAAGGTGACGGGCGGCCACCGTGTCGACGGCCAGCGCATCGGCACCGGCATACAAACGCTTGGGCGATAAGGGACGGGCGCCGCCCATGACCCCAACGAGCCCATCCGGTGTGTGGTCATAGGCGTCGAGGAGCGCAAAATGCGGCGGCACTTCGTCCAGAAGCATCATGACCGCCGTGGTGCGATTCGCCTGGCGCTCGATAAACAGGAATTCGTCGCATCTCGCCCCCACCGACTCGATATTGCCGACGGTGAGGAAGGCCAACTCGATGGGATGGCTACGCAATTTGCTGAACGAGATGCGAAAGTCCGCTTCTTTCCAGGTGCGCCCGATGGTGTATTGCCCCAGACCACGGGCATAATCGTGGGGAATTTGTTCTTCGGAGGCATCGACAACGCGAAAATGAGGCGAACGGATGTTGAAATAGCTGGCCACATCGTCAACGGTGCGATGCTGGTAAAACTGGTCGTACAGATTGCGGCCTTCGACTACGGCAATGTCGGTGCAACCTTGAGCTTGTAGATAACGCGCGAGTTCATCGAGAAGTTCCGGGTCGGTCAAAGGCGAGCGGTCCCGGTGGTGATAGCCCAGCATAAACGTGGGCTTAATGGCCACGTGCAAGTCCGCGACGGTTTTACCCAGGGCGTGCGCCCGCAGGCTCAATTGGTCAGGCAAACCGGACTCATCCAGCACGGATCGCAGGTGTTTGCGCTTATCATCCACCGCTTGAGCGCGCCGGCACCAGACGCGGCCCCCACTGCCGAGCGGATGGTCGCGATCGGAGATGCCTCGCCAGGCGTGCGGCAAATAATACGGTCCGACGGCTCGGATTTTTTCGGCCAGACTTGCCGCGCTCTCACCGGGGACCAGGCGGTCGTGGTCATCGAGCACGGCACTGAGAATGGCAAAGAGCTGGCCGTGGCGCTTTTCGTCAGCCTTCACCAGCCGCACATCGCGCCGCAACTCCGGTCCGATATCAGGCGCGTTTTGCGTCAGGGTCTCTAAGCGGTCCCAACAGAGCCAGGCCGTGGTTTCCGCCTCGACGTTGAACTGGCAAAAATGCCGCAACGGACCGAATTGCAGATGATATCGGGCGGTCTTGGGCACCTTGCCCAGTAGCGTTCCAAGGGCGGTGATGAGCGTGGCAAAGGTGCGGGAGATGGGGGCTTGACGCCAACGCGTGTGCTGCAAAGCAGAGCCGGCCCAACCCGCTAGGCCACCGGCGACCTGCTGCATAAAGGCTTGGGCGCGCAATCGGCGGCTGCCGATTTTGAGAATCGCCCCGCGAATATAAATGGCGTGCATCTCTTCATTTTTCCAGATCCAAACCAAGGCGTGATGAATCATGTCGCGCACGTCGCCGTCGAGTGGCATGGCGTGCAGCCGTTCCGCCATCACCGACTCGCGATAACCGACGGCCACCAGCTCTTCGCGCTCGAGCGCCAATAAAAACAGCCGGATCATTTCCTGGCGGGGACGGCCGGCGTACTGGCGCTGTAATTGCGCCAGCTCGTTGGCAATTTCGTCGACAACTTGACCCACCGCGCCTTCCTCTCTCGTTGGCCTCAGCCCTATGATATGTTTTAGTTTACCTAAAGGCGCTCTCGGTTGGCCGTTCGAAGTGATGGACACCGCCGGTCGGGGGGCGTTGTTCTTGACCTGGTCCCGCCGTATAATCCTAATATTAGAAACGTCTAAGTGCCCGAACAGAATTAAATCCATATCTTTCCTCTGGAAAAACGATGTCGCTAATTTTGTCCAGGTACTTAAGAAACGTCAGCGATGGGCAATCATTTCGGAGAGAGTAGAAGCCACATGGAAGTCAACAATGTTTTCAAAACGGTCGGTGCGGTGGTCTTGGGTCTGTTAGGCTCGCTGATTTTCGGATTTTGGATGGGCATTGGCGGCGCCATTATCGGGTATTTTGCGGGGCCGCCAGTGATCAAGAAATTTCTCAATGCGCGATAGAGCGAAAGGGCCAACTAGCCGCCGTTCACGACACATCGAGGCGATCCGTCTCAGAGAGGCAAGCGGTATAACGAAAGGCCCCTATGAAGTGGGTTGCCACATGCGAACCAGAAGGACCGCCTATGTCGCATGGCATCGTTCAGGATATTCAAACCCACCTGAACGCCATCGAACAGAATGAGACGTTGGTGATCGAAGCCCATTTCGTCTCGCGTGTCAACGCCCTGGATGCGCTCGAATTTCGGATTCTCGACCGCATTGAGAACATCATGTATGAACATGGTTACCGCGAGGAACTCGCCCGGTTACAACAGCGTGCAGAGCGTTTGTGGCAACGCCTGGATGGCGTGAATGACCGGCTCTTTCAGCGCCTCCGTGGACAGATTATGGCCGGGAATCACACCGTCGCCATGTTGCACCAATTGTTTGATACCTATGTCGGCCATGACGTGGATGGCAACACCGAAGATCTGACGGGCTATGACTGCCTGGATGTGTTCGTCGATGGCTTGTTGTGCATTGACCGGGCGCCGGAAGAAACCAAAGCCATCAAGCCGGGCATGATCGGCTATCAAGCGACACCGGCTCGCGCCATCGTCACGCTCATTGAGCAAGCGCATCTGAGCGCGGACGATGTGTTCTATGACTTGGGATCGGGGTTGGGGCGCGTCGTCCTCCTGGTGGGATTGCTCAGCGCCGCACAGGCTCGAGGCATCGAATTCGAACCGGCCTATTGCGCCTATGCGCAGCAGCGGGCTGACAGCTTGCAGCTCTCACGCGCCAGGTTCCACAACATTGATGCGCGCGAGGCCGATTACGCGGATGGGACCGTTTTTTTTCTGTATACGCCCTTTACCGGGCCGATCTTACAGGATGTCCTCATGAGGCTGCGAGACGAAGCGCGCTCACGGCGCATCACAGTTGCCACCTATGGTTCGTGTACGCGGGATGTGGCACAGCAGAGCTGGTTGCAACCTATCGGTCAGCAGACCTTGCATGACCGTAATTTGGTCCTTTTCACCAGTAGCTAAAGGCGCTCCAGTCATTTCCAAAACTTATAACGCACGAGTCCAAACCAAAGGGGTAGGAGACTGGACTCAGATCTGGACAGGCCTAACAGGTTTCCGCATATTGTGTTGTTTGATTAATCCTGATTTATCCTCATCGGTATCCCGCAACAAGGAGTCGTATGATGCCTCGAAAAGATCCTCCGAAACCTGTGGTCACACGCCTTCCCATCACGCAGGCGCAGATCAATCTCGATGCGGTGGTGAAGCGCGTTTATCTCAATAAGGAATACATCATTATCGAAAAGGATGGCATTCCGATTGCTGGTATTATGGATATCGATGAATTTGAGGACTATCTAGAACTCCAGGATCCCGAGGTCCGTGATCACATCCAACAAAGCAGTGACGAATACCGTGCGGGTCAAAGCCGTCCGGTGGAGGACTTTCTGTCCGCACTCCCTCCGAGTACCGGCAAGCCTACAAAAGCCTCTCGACGGCAACAAACATGACGCCGTCTTTTATTGTCCGGAGTACGCCCCAATTTGAACGGATCGTACGGCGTCAGCTCCGGGGGCATCCTGAGCTTCGGGAGAGCCTGGAACGCGCTCGCGAGATTCTGTAAAGCGATCCTTACAACCGTAGTCGCGAGCATCACATTAGAAAACTTGAGGGTATCAACGAGGGTCAGTACCGCCTTCGTCTGGGCCGGTGGCGCTTCCGCTATGACATCTATGGCCAAGAGGTGGTGTTGCACTACTGCGGGTTACGGCGGGAGGACACTTATCGGCGATAGTCCTTTGATCAAGATTGTGGCGATCAAGCGATGTTTGTAACAGATTCGGTGAAGCATCGATCATCCATGACGTTCGGTGTACCGCCTTATTCTATCTCCAGACCAAACTGATGGCGCCTCAGGAACGTTCCGAATCTGTCACTGACGAAGTCAGACGGCAACGGACGGCGGACGTGATATGCGCCGGGCCGAGTGCTGCCCGGTCACATGCGGACGTCGAGACCGACCCTACACAATCGCCCCGGCCTGACGCAGTTTCTCCACCTCCTCCCGGGAGAACCCCCAGTCGAGGAGTCCCTCTTCCGTATGCGTACCCGGTGCCGCCGGCGGCCGTTGCACCTGTGCCGGCGTCCGGCTGAAACGGGGCGCGGGAGCCGGTTGCATGACGCCATCCACGTCGATAAACACATCGCGCGCCTGATTGTGGGGATGATGCGGCGCTTCATCGAAGCTCAGCACCGGCGCGAAGCACACATCGGTTCCCTCCAGCATCTCACACCACTCGTCACGCGTTTTGGTGCGAAACAGCTTGGCCAGCCGCTCCGTGAGTTCCGGCCAGCGCTCGCGGTCCATCTGTTCCGGCAGCGCTTCGGCTTCAAGACCCAGGCGCTGCAGCAGCTCGGCGTAGAACTTCGCCTCAATCGCCGCGATGGAGATGAACTTGCCGTCCGCGGTCTCGTAAACATCGTAAAAATGCGAGCCACTATCGACCAGATTTTCACCCCGGCGATCGTTGATCCGACCGGCGGCGTAGAGGCCGTAGATTGACGCCATGAGCGACGCGGCGCCCTCCACCATGGCGGCATCCACCACCTGTCCCTGCCCGGAATGCCGCGCTTCGTAGAGGGCCGCCACAATGCCCAGCGCCAGATACAAAGCGCCACCGCCGAAATCGCCCACCAGATTGAGCGGCGGCGTGGGCGGCTGACCGCGGCGGCCGATGGCATGGGCCGCGCCGGTGAGGGCGATATAGTTGATATCGTGACCCGCCGCGTGCGCCAGAGGCCCTGTCTGCCCCCAGCCTGTCACCCGGCCAAAGATGAGACGCGGGTTGCGGGCCAGGCACACATCCGGCCCCAGACCCAGCCGCTCCATCACACCGGGGCGAAAGCCTTCGATGAGGGCATCGGCCTGATCCAGCAGGCGCAGCACGGCCTCGACGCCCTCCGGCGTTTTGAGATCGATGGCGACCGAACGGCGGCTGCGGTCCATCACGGCAAAGCGAGGGGGGACTGGAAACCCAAGCCCGGATGGCTGTGTGCGGTCGATACGCAGCACGTCAGCCCCCATGTCGGCGAGCAGCATCGCACACATGGGCGGCGGTCCAATACCCCCAAACTCGACGATTTTCACTCCGGTAAGCGGGCCCATCATGTCTCCCCCGGCTGACGTCTATGGAATCGGCATGTGACAATACGTTGTGCTCGCAGCAACGTATCGAAATCATCGCTCCCTGTCAACATGACGCTTTTTAACGACGTCTGCAGGCGCGGGCGGACGGATACGGCCGTCATCGGTGAAGACCGGGGCGCGCGAGCCCAGATCCGCCCGGGAAAGCTGGCGGATGAGTTTGAGCGCCCGCTGCTCCGGGTCGAGCTGGGGGCCGTGGGGACGCACCTGCCGCGTGGAGATAATTTGTCCCTCGAGAAAACGTCCGTCCGGCGCCAGGGTGGCCAGGAGAATCGGCGCGATGCCTTTGATGCCCTTCACGCTGATGCCATAATGCGTAGCAAAATTTCCCAAGCTATAGGCGATCAGCTGGCCGCGGTAGACCTCCAATGGCCGCGGCACATGCGAGCCATGGCCGAGCACCAGATCTGCCCCCGCGTCGATCACCGCGCGCGCAAAAGCCACGACGTCGCCGCGATCCTCGCCATAAAAAAACTCTCGGCGAAACGTCAGATGCGTGGCGCCCAGCCCCTCTTTCCCGCCGTGAAACGACACCAACACGATATCGTGTTCGGCGCCGAGATTGGCGACCAAGGAGGCCGCGTGATCGATGTCGAGCAACGAATGGGACCCGGGATTGGGCGCGAACGCGATCAAAGCCAGACGGTGGCCATCGACCTCCCACTTGGCGATATCGCCCTGGCGCCCTGAATGCACCATGCCCACGCGATCCAGCGTGCGCATGGTCGCACTACGGCCCGCCTCACTAAAATCCCTGGCGTGATTGTTGGCCAGGCTCACAGCGTCGAAGCCGGCGTCGGCGAGATGCCGAACATAACGGCTCGGCGTGCGAAACAGGTAACACAGCGAGGGGTTGTTGCAGAATTTGCCCGGTTTGCCCCCATCGAGCAGCGAGCCTTCCAGGTTGCCGAATGTGACGTCGGGCGCCCGCAGGACAGGCGCCACGGCACGAAAATATCCCACCCCGTCGTCATCGGGCAAACGGTTCTTGGGATAGTCCGTGCCCATCATGATATCGCCCACTGCCGCGATGGTAAGCTGGCGTGGCTTCGGCGCTTCTGGGACGACAGGTATCGCCTCAGGAGCCAGCCTCGGGGGCTCGGGAGCCGGTTTGGTTGTGGCGGCATCCTGGGATGGCAAGGGCGGTGTTGACGGCAAGGGATGACTCGCGCAGGCCGTCAGCAGCAGCGTGAGAAGCAACATGTGAAGCAATCGCATGGGTTCGTGTCACCTTATGCCTGAGGGATTCCCAACGCATCTATGGCTGCCCGATTTCCGCCTTGGCTCGGATGCCGGCAATGCATTGACCTTCAAGACAAGAAGATAAAAAGTTCATCCGCACCGTGCAACCCATGCGAGGATTGACAATCGCTATCCCTGTGATACTGTAGGATTTCCTCGCCGGCCTGTGCGCCGCTACCGGACGAAACCGCAAGACTCAATCGCCATATTCAGGAGGACGTTATGGCCAGATTGCCCCTCGCCACCCGGGATAGCGTACCCGAGGCACAACAAGCCGTTTTCGACGAGATGGTACAGCGTTTGGGAGCCGCGCCCCGCTACGGTCCGGGCTCGGTGATGATTCATGTGCCGGAGGCCCACCGCTGGGCCACGGGACTGAACGACTACTTGCGCAACCAGTCCTCTTTATCCAAGAAAGTCCAGGAGCTAGCCATGCTCGTCACGGCCCGGGAGCTGGACTGCCAGCACATCTGGAACGCCCATGCGGCGTCGGCCCGGGCCGCCGGCGTGCCGGATGCCCCGGTCGACGCCCTACGCGACAAGCAAGCGTTGCCGGCACTGGCGCCGGACGAGGCCGCGGTGGTGGACTATGGCCAGGAGTTTTTCCGCACCCACCACGTCAGCCGGGGCGCGTTTCAGAGCGCCATCGAGCAGTTCGGCAGGCAAGGCGTGGTGGAGCTGACGCTGGTCATGGGGAATTACAGCCTGCTGGCTTTTGCGATCAATGCTTTTGACACCGACCTGCCGCCGGATCGCACCGAGCCGTTGCTGCCCAGGTAGGAGGACGTGGGGGTGGTGTCGAGGAGCTGCCGACTTGCTTCTGTGCCTTGAGCATGGTATATGCACAGGTACCTCATACTCGTGTTAGTCATTGCCAAGGAGGGGGGGATGCCACAGCTCCATCTCTATGTTTCCGATGATGTCGCTGCCAAGGTACGGCAACGGGCTGAAGCTTGTCAGATGACGGTGTCCGATTATCTTACCGAACTCATCAAACGCGACATTGGGGCGGGGTGGCCTGAGGGGTTCTTTGAGGAGGTTATTGGCGGATGGCAAGGCGAGCCGCTCTGCCGACCGCCTCAGGGCCATGTCGAGCAACGCGATGAGTTCTAAATGTATCTACTCGATGCAAACGCTTGTATCCGCCTTCTCAACAATACCTCGGCGGCCCTTGTGCGCCGTCTCCGGCAACACGATCCCACAAACATTCGTTTAAGCTCGGTTGTGAAGGCGGAATGGTTATATGGGGCGAGACGAAGTGCTCGGGTATCCGAGAACACATACATACTGCAGCAGTTTTTCGCGCCGTTTATTTCTCTGCCATTCAGATGACCAATGTGCCGAGCACTACGGGGTAATCCGGGCGGAACTGGAGCGAGCTGGCACCCCAATCGGACCCAATGATCTCATGATCGCCGCAACGGCAAAGGCCCACGATATCACCCTGGTTTCCCATAACACACGCGAATTCTCCCGTGTCGTCGGGCTGCGGCTCGAGGATTGGGAAACGGAAGATGGTTAAGGTCACCTGGTCACAATAACTTGGAGGGAACCATGCGCGTCTTGCTGATCGCGACGAATCGCCACAATCGGCTCATGAGCCGGATGCAAGCTCGGCCCCTGCCGATCGGTATGGCCTATGTGGCCGGCGCTCTGGCCGCGTCACAGCATGCGGTACGTACACTGGACTTGATGTTTGCAGACGACTACTTGGGCGCTGTGGAGGAAGCGATACGGGAATTCCAGCCGGATATGGTGGGTCTTTCCATTCGCAATCTCAGCAACCATAGCTACATCGACCCGCAATGGGCGTTGCCCATTTCCAAGGACGTCATCGCCAAGGTCCGAGCCCTAACCCATGCCACCATTGTGTGTGGCGGACCGGCGTTTAGCATTATGCCGCAAGCCATTTTCGACTATGTCGGGCCCGACCTGGGATTGGCTGGGGACGCGGCGGAGGCGTTCGCGCAGTTGGCCGACCGCCTGCAGGCGGACGCGTCGTATGAGGACCTGCCCGGATTGGTTTATCGCCAAGGCGGCGAGGTCGTCTTTAACGGCATCCACTGCGCCTCCGATTTCACCAGTCCGCCGCGCCTGGACGATCTGGATATGCACAAATACGCGCAGGCGGGCTTCGGCATTGGCATCGTGACGAAGCTGGGCGGATTCTATTACCCCACCTCCGCGTCTCAGGTCCGGATCGCTCAGGAGGCGTGGCGCGTCATCCGGCCTATCGATGACGTGGTGCAAGAAGTACACGAGATGGAACAGCGATACGGACTGCGCAAGGTGTTCTTCATCGATAATGGCTTCAACATCCCACTGCCCCATGCCAAAGACTTGTGCCGCGCCTTGATCGCCGCGGAGGTCAAGGTGAACTGGAATACTTGCCTGGCCCCCTTTGGCTGCGACCCGGAACTTATCGGCCTGATGAAGCAGGCGGGATGCGCGCTGGTGCTGATAGGCGGCATGCGGGGCGATCCGCATGACGGTTCGGGCCTTGGCGAGCGCGTGGAACCGATGCTGCAAACCTGCCGTCTGTGTGAAGCGCAGGATCTGCATTACACCCTCTCCGTCACCTTTGGCGAACCGGGCGAGACCCGGGAGACTGTGGAGGAAAAGCTCGACTTCCTGCGCAGCATCAAACCGGCGATGGCCAATTTGCGCATCGGCGTCAGCGTTTTACCCGGCACCACCGTGGCGGAGATGGCCCTGCAAGAGGGACTCATCACGGATGAAGCGGAGCTGATTCAGCCGACGTTTTATTTGGCGTCGTCGGTGCGAGACTGGATTGTCGATTACTTGAAAGACGAAAAAGCCAAGCATCCCCGCTGGAACTTGATGTAGCTCTCAGAGCTGGAGGTGAACCATGTACGATCTATTGCTCAAAGGTGGGACGGTGGTTGACCCGTCAACCGATCTTAACGGCGTCCACGATATCGCCGTGCAGGATGGCAACATTGCCCACATCGCCGCAACCATTGCGCCTGAGGAAGCCACCCAGGTTGTGGAGGTGGGGGGCAAGCTCGTTACGCCGGGCCTGATTGACCTGCACGCCCACGTTTTTGATGGCGTGGTCGGCAACGGCGTGCATCCCGACCTGGGCGGCGTGCACGCGGGGGTCACCACCGTGGTGGATGCCGGCAGTGCCGGGTGTGCGATTTTCAGCGCCTTTCCCAGGCATGTCGTACCCAATTGTCATACGGAGATCATTCCCTTCATGCACATCTGTCAGACGGGCCTGGCGACCACCCCGGATATCGTGGCGGAAAGCAGCATCGATCTCGATGGCGCCCTGCGCGTGGCGGACCAGTACAAAGGTCTCATCCGCGGCATCAAGGCCCGCATGGTGTCGCCGGCGCTGGAGATTTTCGGCATGGAGATGCCCAAGCTGGCCAAACGGGCCGCGCGTGAGAGTGGCATCAAGCTCATGGTCCATATCGGCGATACCGAAAAACGCTACGATCCGAACGTCATCCGGGAACTTTTACCGCTGCTCGATGACGGCGACATCCTGACCCACTATTTTACCGCCAATCCGGGCGGGGTCCTCGATGCCAATGGCAAGCTGGTGCCCGAGGCCCGGGAGGCGGCGAACCGGGGCGTGTGGCTCGACACGGCCCATGGCCGGATGAATTTCAGCTTCGATGTGGGCCGCCGCATCATCGATCAGGGCCTGCTGCCCCATTGTATCAGCACCGACCTCACCGTTCCCGGCCGGCTCATCACCGTGCA
>CBCXVS010000278.1:0-10254 GCA_965178525.1 uncultured bacterium
GTGCAAGATTTCTTTTATTCCGCATTCCGCATTCCGCATTCCGCATTCCAATTCAGCGGGCTTCATGCTGCCGTTCGGAGCCGGGCGCCGTGCGTCCGAGTACCACCAAGCTGATGAGGAAGAACGCGACCGCGACCGACATGCCAGCGCGGTCCGTGCCGAACAGGGTGACGAGCAGGCCATAGAGCAGGGGGCCGGCGAACGACGTCGCTTTCCCGGAAATCATGTACAATCCGAAGATCCGGGCGCGCTGCGCCGGCGGGACGATGCGGGCGACGACCGTGCGGCTAGCGGACTGCACCGGTCCGATGAAAAAGCCCAGCACCAGAGCGGAACTCCAGAAGAAGAGACGGTCCGGGGACAGGAGCACGATCAGACTGAGGACCAGGAGGGACGTAAGGGAGAAGCGCATGGTGTTGAACCCGCCAATCACGTCCTCGATCCAGCCGATGAACGCGGCCCCGACACCAGCGGTGATGTTGATGGCAATGGCAAAAGCGATCACTTCGTCTTGGGTAAAACCGAAGACGTTGGTCGCATAAATCCCGCCGAATGCGAAAACCACCACCAAGCCGTCGGCATAGATCATGCGGGCGACCAGGAAACGCAACAGTCCGGAGATCGACCGCGCGGTCTGCAGCCCTTCCTGCAGCGTGGCCATCACTCCAGGCCGCCCGGCCGCCGTCGGCCCCTCGTCGACCCAGAGGAAAAGGGGAATGGCAAACACGAGGAACCACACAGCCACGAACGGCATCGTCACCCGCACCTGTTCCGCAGCATCTTTCTGCAGCCCCAGGGGCGGCGTCTCGGGAAGAATGAACAGGATCAATACCAGGCTGAGGCAGGCGATGGCGCCGATGTAGCCCGCAGCCCAGGAAAAGCCGGACACCCGGCCGATCGTCGATGGGGTCGACACCGAAGGCAGTAGCGCGTTGTAGAAGGTGAACTGGCTCTCCATGGCGACAATGGAAAGGTAGGAAAACACGAGGGCGGGCCAGATCCAGGCTTGGTCAGGCCGGACCCACCACAGCACTGCCGTCGCCAGAGCGCCCAGGAGCGTCATCGCCAAGAGCCACGGCTTGCGGCTGGCGCGCGCATCGGCGCGGGCGCCGAGTAACGGACAGAGGACGGCCACGGTGATGGCGGCCAGGGCGTTCATCCAAGCCCACTCCACGCTGCCGCTGTCGGGTGAAACCGCCGAGACATAATAGACCGCGAAGACAAAGGTCGCATGCAATGTCAGCACCGGGGAACTGGCCCAGTCGTACAATCCATAGGCTAGTTGCGATTTGCGCCATCCGGGGCGTTTCTTGACCATCTCATCTGCCATGGTTTCTCCCGGCGATAGGGTCTCAGCCTGATGCCAGCCTTCGGGCTCGTTGGCTTGCAGATAGCAGACAACACGTTGCGGTTGTTCTCCATTGCCCACGTTTCATCTCAACCCCGTACCGGGGATTCCCAAGCTAAAGTCGCTATTGCGGTACGCAATAAGTGCCTGGGCATAATTGCCTTTATATATTTCTCCAGGGGAAAGCTATAAATTTAATTTTGCCTCAGTACTTACTAAGCGTCATATGCCGACCAAAACGACAGCAGCTCAGCGACGGTCTCGTCCGGCAGTTCTTCGGGGAGAAAATGCCCACAATCCAATCCCTTGCCGCGCACATCCAGCGCCCGTTCGCGCCAGACCGTGAGCATATCCAAACTGGCTCCGGTCTGCCACCCCGGCCGTTTGGCCATCCTCGACCTGATCTTGGGCGGTCGTGCGCTTGCAATAGACGTGGAGGTCGTCGTCAGATGCGGGCGGTTTGTCGCTATCGCCGTAACCGCGCAAGTCCGGGGCGACCACGCGATAGTGTTGGGCCAGTCGGGGGGCGATTTTGTGCCATTCGACATGGGTTTGCGGATAGCCGTGAAGCAATAAGAGGGGCGGGCCGTTGCCGCCGTGGACGAGATGGATGGAGATGCCGTTGGCGGTTATACGAGTTTGGGTAAAATGGTCGAACATAGCGGGCTCCCCCCCCAAAAGAGACGATTGTGTACATCAGACATAAGAAGGCAATATATCAAAGATGTCAACGCATGTAGGTTGGAAAGATAGGAATTGAACGAGTGATTTTCAAGCCGGTCCACAAAACGCATGAGGGGCAGGCCATGTCTTCATGGGCGTTTGTTATCCGTCAGCGGGTAGGCGGCACGTGGGTTCCCAGGGAGCCGGTGTATGCGTACTTGAAAAATGCATGTGAAATTCTTATTCTCTTATTCATCGACTTATTATTTACGGAGAAATGACTTGTGGTGATACGCAGGTCACGGGTACGGGTCACAGCAAAATACTTCGGATTGCTTCGGTGCTTGCCTACGAAGGCAAGCTCGTCCAGGGGATGAAGAGAAAGGCCCGAAATGATAGCATCCGAGGTCCAGCCTGTTGCACGTCGCGTTCGCGGTTCTTTCGCCCTAGGGTTGTCGATCGTTGTCGCATGGGCATTGGCCACTGCGGCGTGGTCACAGTCGGATACGTGGGAGCTCGGGTCAAAGCCATTTTCGGTTACTGAACCGTCAGCACCACCGCTTCGAGTACGCTCCAAGGGTAGCGCCAGTCTTCGCGCATACAGCTTTGTGGGCAGAGTGGGCGGCGTGAGCTTCGAAGAAGTGGACCAGCCCGGCTCGTCGATCGCGAATCAACCAATCTCCCTGACTTACGTGAGGGATAGAGAAAACAGCTCACGCCTGGCAGTGACGATTGGGTCGGTGACCTACTATCACTCGATTCCGGATTGGCAACTCAAGCCCATCGTCGAGTTCGCGAACTCGGACTACACGGGTGCGGTGTCGCTGTTTGGCAAGGGGCCCGATCGTGTGCACTACTACTATATCCAGTATCACGAAGCATTCAAAGATACGTTGCTTGGAATGCGTCTGTTGCATGCGGATATTCTGTTGATCGACCTAGAGCATCACTGGCGTCTGCCGAAGTGGAATGGTAAGGTGATCCTTGGTCATGGCGAGACAATGCCTGACGAGGTTTCGGCGAGGCGGGCCAAACACCTTATCAGAGATGCCTTCCAAGGACATAAATTTCAATCGTGGGTGCTCACGGATACGGAGACGAATCCGCGCTTTCACGTCGTGAACGGCAAACTTCGCTTGACTGCTACACCCTACTTCTATTTTTGGATCTAGACTGAAGATCGTCGAGTAGACCGAAGTTCTTTGATAGCACAATACAATGGCTTCAAAGCCGCCTATGATAACATGCTCAAGCCTAGAAACAGTAGCATCGAAAAATTGCGGATTGCCGTCGAAGCATACAACAAGAAAGTCGCCGTCTATAATGCCAGCCGAGATCAGAATAAACGCCAGGAAATCGCGCAGGAACTTAGTGCTCACCGTACGCGTATCAACGTCCTGAAAGAGCAAATTCGTAAGATAGATATCGAACTCACAGACACCCGGCAGGAGATGGACCGGCTTCGCGACGAGATCGAAGGCTATCAGGTCAGTGAAGTTCCAGCTCTCACCAAAGCTCTGAGGGCACAGGCGAGCAATCTCCGTGCCTACAACCGAGCCGTCTTCGACGCTTATTATCAAACAGCGCGATTTGCCGCTTTTTTCCGATACGTCAAGAGCCGTCATGAGGCGAATTGGTTGACCTTCCTCGACCAGGTAAAGAAACTTGACGTTCAGCCTAAGGTCCTCATGCCCACCCGGTGGCAACGCTGACGCGTCATGGCAGTTACAGGGAGGTTTTTGCTTTGATGGCGGTGTTCCTCAGCTATGCAAAGGAGGACGGGTCAGTCGTTACGCGTGTCTACGAGGATCTCTTGCATTCGCGCTCGAATCTGCGGGTATGGTATTACGAGAAGACTAGTCAGTTCGGGGTAGATTTCCGCAAAGAGTATGCAAGCCGAATAGAGCAGGCAGACTATCTCATTCTGTTTGACAGTGCTTATGCGCGTCGATCCGTCTATGTGAAAGACGAGATTGCGCTCTGTCAGCAGACAAAGCGCTGTCGCTTACTGCCCTGTCTTTTGCACGAGCAGGGCACGTGGCGCGATGTGGAGCTTTTTGCCCGGCAGAATTACGTGACTTACATCGACTTCACGGATTACGAGTCCGGTATCCGCCAACTCTGTAGCCACTTGGAAGTATCCTACATACCACGCTTTACCGAGCCGCGCGACCTCGACTTCATGGCTGAGTTGAAGCTTGAGTACGAAGCGCTTGGGCATCGCACGTATCAGGAGATGACCGATGAGTTCGAGCTGTTCCGTCGAACCGTCGGGCGTCGGCCTAACGTGGCCGCAGCGCGTTTGATAACGCTGATTGACCGCTATCTTGCCGGTAACGACTTGCGGATTCTCTCACCTTTTCTCGCCCTAGGCGTACTGGAGACAACAGCGGGTCACCTTGCCGAGGCCGCTTCCGTCTTCAGGGAGGTGTCCCGGCGAGCCCCGGAAGACCCGAGAGGATGGGCAGGCCAAGCCGAGAGCTTGTTTCGGATGCGGCAGTATGCTGAGGCGGCGGAATGCCTCGAGGAGTGCTTGAAATGCTTAGACCGATCTGCACAGGCAAGCCATGAGGAGCACCGCGGTGAGGTCATCTATAAGCTAGCGAGCGCCTATCTCGCGAACGCGTCTCCTCACAAAGCACTCATGACGCTACAACGGATGCCCGAAGCCGACCAAGAAACTGCTGAGACACTCGGATTGATAGGCCAGGTCAAGGTGCAGCTTGGGGACCTGGAAACCGGGGCTTCATTCCTGCACCAGGCAGTGAAGCAGGTTGTTGGGGGAACCCTAATCGAGGCCGGGGGCATTATTAGACCTGATCGAAGCGTGCCGCCAAGTGGGCGCCCGTGCAGCAGAGCAGGAATTGATCGATGTCGCGCTACGGGAGTATCCGTTCGAGGCGCCACTTTTGCGAAGCGCTGGCGTCTCTTACACAGGCATCGATAAGGAACATCATGCGATTGCATGCTATGAACGTGCTCTGAAGGTCAATCCGAAGGATGCAAGGTATTTGGCCGAGTTGGCCCTGCTCTATCAACATCTCGGCAATCATGCCGCAATGAACGCCTTCATCATGCGTTGCCTGGAATGCAACCAGCAGTCGGGCGATGTCGAGTACTTCATCGGACTTGCCCATCATCTAGCCGGGCGCCAGGAGAGCGCACGATTTCACCATCAGCGATCGAAGACTGTACCCATGACTAGGGGCTGGCCAGAGTATCGGGAGCTCTACTGATCCGCCTGTGGTGGCTTTTGATTCGATTCAGCAGATGCAGCGGGGTTATGCGCGTGGCGGGCTGTATGCCTTGATCGTCACACCGGCGTCATTGGGCTGCTGTTTCGACGTCTCAAACTGACTTTGCTGGCGTTGTTGCCCACGCTGCTAGGGGGCGTCTGGACCCTGCTCGGCATGACCCTGCTCGGGCTGGATCTGAACATGGCCAATCTGATTATTTTGCCGCTGTTTCTCGGCATTGCTGTCGATGATGGGATTCACATCGTGCACCGTATACGGGAGGACCCGCAGGCCGCCAGAGCGCCTCTGGCCCACAGCACGGGAAAAGCGATCATACTGACGTCCCTCACCACCATGGTCGGATTTGGCAGCCTCATGATCGCCCAGGACAGTGGCATCTTCAGCCTTGGCTTGCTGTCGACCCTCGCC
This sequence comes from uncultured bacterium, assembly GCA_965178525.1. Lineage (GTDB taxonomy): Bacteria > Tectomicrobia > Entotheonellia > Entotheonellales > Entotheonellaceae > CBCXVS01. The sequence goes on from CBCXVS010000278.1 coordinate 5,677, forward strand.
GTCGGCTGTAGTCTCATCGCCACGCTGGTGGGCCTGCCCTTGGTCTTGGGTATGGTGCACGACACGGGTAAACGTTCTGTTAGCCTCCCTCCCATGCGCTGGCGGCGAGCACAGGTGAGGGCCGCATCTCTTTAGTGACGGGTTCTGGGATGGGTTCACTGAAACAGGATACGAAATCCTTCCTGGGTGAAGTGATGGTCGTTGGTGAGGACATCCGTCAACCCCTCATGGCCCATCACGTTCATCGAAAAACAGTCGGTCAGACTGTAGGCTTTGTCAAGGCGGGATTTATATAAGGTCAGCCCTTCAAGAAACCGGCTGCGCGTTATTTCGATCACATGATGACGAGGGTCATTCAAAATTTCATCCACGCGATCCGCTGCTCTTTGGCGCATGCGAGGCCCTGCCCCACTTAGCGCGGCCAGAAACTCTGTCAAGATCGCATCCGTCGTGAATAAGACGTCGTCACTTGTCAGCGTCTCGCTGAAGGCGGTAACCTTTTCATGCCACGTGTCCCGCCGGTAAAGCAGCGCGATCCAGTAGAAGGTATCCACAAAGTAGCGACGCATGCTTACCGTTTCGGCGTACCGTAGATGTAGTGATCGACTTGCGCGGCCAGATCGGTTGGCAGGCGGTCGAGTTCCTCATCTGGAATTTCTTTGCTTGCTTCAATAAACTTTTCCCAGATGGGTTTATCTGGTTTCGTGGATGCCGGAGTAGTGGATGTGTTTGTTTTATCGGCATCGCTTCCGTTTGCCTCGCCGTTAACACGGTCCAGGCGCACCTGTTCCCGAAGCCTTTCAAGCGCTTCTTCGATCAGGGCCATAGGCGATTTGCCGGTCTCCTGGGACAGGGACACGAGCAACCCTTTTTGTTCGGGCGTCAGTTCAATGTGTGTCGTTTCCATATGGATACCGTAGAAGGAAAACTAGGAAGCTACAGCCGATTCCAGCGCAGAGCATAACATGTTTCTATTTAAATTCAACCACTATGGACTGAAAGTCCATAGATTGAAATCCGGACTGACGTAGATCGGACCCTGTGCCTTTATCGCGCCAACGCCCTCGACTGCTTCACGGTGCGAAAGCGAAACACCGGCAGGGCTTGGGGTATGTGGGCCGCGTCCGCCTCAGCAATGGCGTTGAGGACAACATCGTGTTGCGGGGACAAGTCACACACGGGATCGGTATTGGCCGCAGCGCCGGTGAGTTGGTAGGCTTGACAGCGGCAGCCGCCAAAGTCGGTGTGCCGTTCCGGACAACTGCGGCACGGCTCTCGCATCCAGGCGTCGCCGCGAAAGGCGTTAAACGCATCGGACTCGACCCATATCCACCGTAAGCTCGCCTCGCGCACGCTGGGAAATGTCAGGCCAGGCAGTTGCCGGGCGGCGTGACACGGGAGCGCCGTGCCATCGGGGACGACGGCCATAAACAGCGAGCCCCAACCGGCCAGGCAGGGTTTGGGACGGGTGGCATAATAGTCCGGCACCACGTAGAGAATGCGCATGCGGCCTTGAAGGCGCTCCTGATACGATTGCGTGATGCGCCTGGCCTGTTCCACTTGGCTGCGGGTGGGGAGCAGGTAGGTGCGGTTCAGCAGCGCCCAGCCATAGTACTGCGTATTGGCCAGCTCGACGTAATCCGCTTCGAGTTCCTCGGCCATGTCAAGAATATGCCCGATTTGATCGATGTTATGGCGATGCAGCACCACCTTGAGGACCATGGGATAGTCGTACTGCTTGATCAGCCGCGCCATCGCGAGCTTACGCGTGAACGTGGCCGCTCCGCCCAGATAGTCGTTGAGTTCCTGCGAACTCGCCTGAAAGCTGATTTGGACGTGATCCAAGCCGGCCTTTTTTAGCGCGGCCAGGCGGGCCTCGTCCATGCCAATGCCGGAGGTGATGAGATTCGAGTAATAGCCCAACTGCCGGGCCTCGGCTACCAGTACGTCCAAATCTTTGCGCACCAAAGGTTCGCCACCGGAAAAGCCGAGTTGCACCGCGCCTAAGACCCGGCCTTCTCGTAAGATGCGGAGCCATTCCGCCGTGCTCAGCTCGTCCTGATAGGCCGAAAAATCAAGCGGATTCGAGCAGTACAGACACTGCAGGGGGCAGCGGTAGGTGAGTTCGGCAAGCAACCACTGGGGATTACTCACCGCCGGTGATGCGGATCCAGCCTTTGACATGCATATCCTCCAGAAACTCGCGGACGTCCGTGGCGATATCGTCTTGGGGAAACTGCTGTTGCAAATCGTCGATGATCTGCGCCAGCGTGGCCAGCCCGGTGCACCGGGTGAGAATGGCCGCGGCGCTGTCGCTCAGCTCCACCATGCCTTCGGGATAGAGGAGGACGTAAGCCTGCTGGAGGTCTTCCCATTGCAGGCGAAAATGGCGTGCAATGACCACGATCGCATCGTCTGGCATGGCGCCTGGCTTATCCAAGCGAGGGCTCCTTCAGTAGGGTCTCTTTCGTCACATAGCCCAAGTACATGGCGTCGAGCATCGACCATAATACGTCCAGCTTGAATTGCAGGATGTCCAAGGCGCGTTCCTGCTGCTCACGCGTGGTGAAATAGTCCAGCGTGACCTGCAGCCCATGCTCGACATCCCGGCGGGCTTGGGTGAGGCGGCTCTGAAAGTATTCCAAAGCGCCCGGGCCCAGCCACGTATAGTATTTGGGAAAGGCTTGGATGCGCGCTTCGTGCGCATCCGGCGCAAAGAGCTCGGTCAGAGAGGAGCAGACGGCCTCTTGCCATGGGCGGCTCCGGGCGAAATTGACATAGGCATCGACGGCAAAGCGCACGCCCGGCAAGACGTGGCGTTCATCGAGCAATTCGTCCCGGCTCAAGCCGCAGGCTTCGCCCAGGCGCAGCCAGGCTTCATTGCCGCCTTCATCGCCTTCCGTGCCGTCTTGTTCCAGGATGCGTACGATCCACTGGCACCGCACGTCACGGTCGGGACAGTTGGCCATGACCGCCGCATTCTTGATGGGAATACTCTTTTGGTAATAAAAGCGGTTCGCCACCCAGCCTTGCAACTGGGCCTTGTCCAGCTTGCCTTCCCGCAGCATGATTTCAAAGGGGTGGTGAAAGTGGTAGCCCGCCCCTTTTTGCTTGAGTTGCTGATGGAATTCGTCGCGACTCCATGGTGTGCGTGCTGCCGTGGACATGATTTTCTCCTCTCTAGGAGGCGCAGCCTCGTACATGTCGGTAGAAGTCCGTCACCGGTTTGAACGCCGTCAGCCGAGCACGCTCAGAGTGGTCAACCGATGAACCATTTGCGGTACGCAGTACTAGAGCGTAATATCCATGCCGTCATAGGCGACTTCAATACCAGCGGCGTCCAAGGTGGCCCGCTCGGGCGATGCTTCGTCCAAAATCGGATTCGTATTATTGATGTGAATCAAGATCTTGCGAGGGCGCTGCAGGGGCGCCAGAACGCTGAGCATGCCATAGTCGCCCGACTGCGGCAGATGGCCCATATCCGCCGCGCGTTTGGACGCAATGCCCGCAGCCACGAGTTCGTCATCCCGCCAAAAGGTCCTGTCGACCAAGAGATAGTCCGCTTGCGCCATGTACGCGTGCAAACGCGCATCGACATCGCCGATGCCCGGGGCGTAAAACAGGCGTTTTTGGGTACGCAAATCCTCAACCAGCAGGCCAATATTATCGCCCGGATGCGGCGCCTGACGGTGCGGTGAATACGGTGGCGCTTTGCTCTCCAGGGGCACCGCGGTAAAACGCAGATGGCTGGCGCCGTGTACCGTAAAATCCTGGCCCGCCTCGACCGGAATGGGGCGCCAATTGACGCCGCAATAGTGCCCAAGCACATGGAACAGCGGGTTGCCGGTGGTGAGGTCTTGATGCACCATCTCGGTACAATAGACCTCGAGCGGTTGGCCTTCGCGCAGAATCAGCAAGCCCGTTGTGTGATCGACCTGACTATCCATCAGCACGATGCCCATGATGGCCGTATCCCGAATGGCGCGTCCGGGTTGCATGGCAGGAAAGGCTTCCAATTGCGTCCGAATGTCGGGCGATGCATTGACGAGCACCCAATCGGCACCATCCTCACTAATGGCGATGGACGACTGTGTCCGGGCCGTGGCGTTGATCTGCCCGTGGCGCAGCCGGCTACAGTTCGTACAGTTGCAATTCCACTGCGGGAAGCCCCCGCCTGCGGCTGATCCAAGAACATGTATCCGCATGAAGATTTCCTGGGAAAAAAGCGTCCGTCGTCAGAGATGCCGGGGCACACGGATGTGGCAAGCCCGCCTGACATCCCAAAGAGACCGGGCGCCAGGCGGGCTTATCATCTGAGTTAGACGGTCTTGTCGACCTCTTTCTTTTCCTCACTCAGAATGTACAGCGTCATTTCAAAGCCCAGGCGTTTGTCCTTGTATTGCGGTTTGGACCATGTTTTCGGCTGCATGTTTCTCTCCTCACATTGTGATATGTTCGATACCCTGATGCTGCCGTAGGCGACACGGCCTCAAGACAGCATGGCTAGACCGAAGTTCCCCTGGCAGAATAGGCGGAGGGTTAAGTAGATCAACAGGTTGGCCCAATTCAAAAGTCCAT
>CBCXVS010000279.1:0-10237 GCA_965178525.1 uncultured bacterium
CTTTGAGGATGATTCGGTGGGCATCTGGGCTGGGCTAGGGAACCTGATCTTATGCTATTGAGGAACAACTCTAATGTGTATATCGTCTCAAACAGCGCAGCCGGAGTCCGTTGCCCAAGTCCTGGCATATCCAGAAAGCGTGGCAGAGGCGTCAACGGATTGAAATGGTCCTGTTGGATATCGTCACTGAGTTGCAGCAGCAGCGACGTCTTGCCGCAACGTCGCCCGCCGATGATGGCATACGAATTGCCATTGCGAAATCCCTGTAACAGACGCCGCCGCAATCGTTCGTAGCCGACGAACAAATGGCCGGGCATCGTGCAGTTGTAGGGATTTGGCGTCTTCATGAGGCGACCCTTCTCTGCAGCCATGTCTGCATGAGATGTGCTGACAGGTAGAGCTTGCCATCTTTCGCCGTTATCAGACCAAAATATTCCACATTGGTCAATGCCTCCTCCAAACGGTGGGGAATATCCGCTTCCGCCATGCCCTCTTCCCCACACCCACAGATCAGCTCCAACACCTCTTGCTCGTCCTCACGCAATAGGTCCCACACCCCTTCCTTATAATAATTGCCAATCTCGTTGCGGCGTAGCGTGGTTTGAATTTCCTCGGCCGTCTCTTCCACCCGTATGTAATCGATGTGCTTCAGCATGCCCTCTTCGCAGGCGTGGCTAGCGAAAAAGCGTGTAATAAGCGGATGTCCTCCACAATACACAAAGACGCGTTGGGCAGCATCAATATCCCAGACAATGTCTTTCCACAAACCGATCTCACGGATCATCACTTCACTGTCAGCCGCATTGAGAAAGCCCAGGTATTCCTCCTGAAAGGATTGAAACATCGGATTTTCCCCAACGGCCGGAGGAAGTAAATTGTGCCGATTCACGTCCGGACGGTAGGCGATCACGAGCGTCACCAAACATTGGCGGCTTTGCGCCAAGCCCCTTAACACTCTGAAGAAACGAACATACTCGGCTAAAATGGCCTCGCTTTCGTGCACGTCACGATTAGGAAAAAACTTGTCAATTTCGTCCAGAATAATCAGGAAGGGCTCCCGCTTCCCTGACGCTTCCCATGTATCAAAGAGGGCAAGAACATGCTGACGAAAGGTTTCGCCGTCGGCATCAGATGGTAATGGGGGTAAGTCTTTGATGCCCTGAGCACCGAGTTCAGATTGCAACTGCGAGAGGATTTCGCCAAAATAGATGTCGGCCTGGTCAGAAAATGCCTGACAATCGACGAAGATAGTCGGAGAGGTCGCAAAACGTTGTCGTAGGAGATTCGTTAACGAGGTTTTCCCCACCTTTCGTAGGCCGAAAATCCCAACGTGTTGTCCCTGTGCTAACATCGCGGGTAATCGTTCCAGGAAATCGCCTCGGCCATAAAACCATGTGGGATCATAAATCGGTTTGGATTCGGCATAAGGGTCGACACGGGTGAGGTAGGGTTCTTCAAGCTCCCTCAGCACTTGTTTGCAATCGTGAATTGAGACGGCCCTTTCTAGAAGAGACGCCAGGAGAGGAATCGTTTCACAGCCTAGTTTTTCCACGCAGCGTTTGCACGGTTCTGCTGGTAGGTGCTTGATCTGTATACACAAGATAGAGCTTAATCGTACCCTTCAGTTTTTGTATCTGGCTCCGCAATGCGGAGGCAATGCTTTCCGTTTCTCTGTTCTGTTCGTTCTGCCAAAGCGTTACCATGCCGTTTATTTGATCATTTTTTGTGCGCAGAAGCAGTGTCTCGCCCGATAAAAACGCCACTTTCTGAAAATCTGCTTGGGTGAAAAATTGCCTTGCGACTGCCATTGGATCCGTGCGCTTTGGTAGGACGGCAACCATCACAAAACAACATAACCAGGCCAGTGTCGGCGGCACCACAGGGAGCCACCAACCACGTACAAAAGCACCATAAGTGGTAACGCCAAGGAGCAATATGCCGGCAGCTCCAACCATTGAAAAGCGTCAGAGGGAACGTGATCGGCTCCCTACGACACCTCCTAGTAAAGCCCACAGCACGATCCACCCCCACTCGTACCCATCGCTGACGACATGCATCGGGCCTATGCCATCGAGAGCCGAGCGCAGCAACTGGCTCACGATACTGGCGTGTAAGACAAGGCCCTGAATGTGTTGATCAGCTTGTAACCCTAGGCTCAACGGAGTATAAAACGTATTGGGGACACTTTCGGCCATGGCGCCGATGAGCACAATTTTGTCTTTGATCGCATTCAGGCCGATCTCTCCACTCAGAAGGCTTGCTAGACTAAAAGAGGGAAACGTCTGTGGCGTGTCGCGAAAATCAAGTAAAAATTGGTAGCCCCGCGCATCGGCTCGGACATAGCCCCCATCATTCGTCTCGAAGCGCCGTATTGTCGTGGGGCCAAGCCGGAGGTACTGCGGATTGTCAGGATCAGATTGAGAAAATACGCCTTCTGCTTGCAGGTACAGCAGCACTAGACGCAGGGCAAAGGCATAATAGATCGTGTTCTCATTCCCCACGAATAGGAGGCCGCGACGCACGGTTCCATCAGGGTCAACGAGAATATCGACAAAGCCAACCTGCTCGGTGTCTGCCAGCACCGACGGCGGTGCGATACTCTTCCTCCCATCACCGCTAAACATGGGCATTATAATGGTGTCATGCTGGATTAACACCTCCTCAAGCTCGGCATGCCCAGGCGGGACGTCCACATCGCGATAAATGTTCACACCAATGGCGCGTGGCTCGTATTGTGTGAGTTTTGTCAGCACCTGCGCGAGGGTCGCATCGGATAGGGGCCAGCGCCCCTGCGCATGAATATCGCTTTCTGTAATCCCAACAAGCACGATACGCGAGTTGGGTATAGGGAGTGCTGGCCGTAATCTAATGTACCAATCGTATGCTGCAAGTTCTAGTCGCTCTAAATTCCCGGTATTATGCAAACTTACGATGGCAAGAAAAACAAATAGACAGATTAGCGTACCAGTAACAAAAGGAAGTTGTCGGGATTTATATACCACTTTCATAGCTTGAAGTACTTTTATGGGTGGATGACTTTACAAATTAGTGACAATCACAGTCAAAATTAGACTCGCGTGATGTAGGCTCGCTCAACCAAGCTACATGTTTTTCATGGAAGCGCAACATATCACAACACACAGGCTGTCTACAATCCCCCACATTTGATCCGGTCCAACAACTGCCGGCCGCACCCGTGCAACACGATCATCTCCCACAGAGCCAATAGCCGCCTCCATATCAAAGTAGGCAAGGAGATTGGGGCCTTACTGATCCTGTATGACAGGATGAGCCAACAAGAGTGGCGAGGGCGACGGGTACGCCAGCAGATTCAGGTTATAGAACGGCGGTCAGCAGCTCGGTATATGGCGAGTAACATGCCGCATCACGGTCTGGGGATAGGGAGCGTGTACTCTCTAGTGGAAATGAGTTGTCCGACGAGGATGGCGGCAAATCCTAAAAACCCGATAACGGTGTACAGCGCAAGCTCATTGGGGTTGACATGAGCGAGATGAGGAAGGAAATCGAGGAATTTCTTCACACCTAATCCAAGAGCGATACCGCCGAACGTTTTACATGCATCGCGCCAATCCCAACGCGATGGGCGTCGTTCTTTGACGTAGTTCATGAACGCCACAGCATTTTGGATATGGATAGGGTGGACGCTATCAAGGTCCTGCATCCTGGCAAGGGCTGCGGCCAATGATCTGACGGCGTCTTCGAAATGTTGCGTGTAAGCAGCGAGTTCCTCCTCAGCCTCAGGCGTCAGAATGGGGGGCGTCATTTCTCCCATATGGCTGCTTTCAACTCCGGCGACTATATGCTGAAAATAGAGTCATGAGCAACATGCACGTCTCAGCGTCCCATGTGGAGTTCCGCTTCCCTCCTCCTATCCTGCCTGCGTAAGACAATCGAACTGACAATCGCAACGTCAATGAGGACAAAGGTGAGGACAAAGAGCATCACGGCCATAGAGTTGAGATGTTGTGCGGTCCATGACAATAGCCAAATAACACCAACGAGCGCAATCGTACCGAGCCCTGCACCGATAACGATGTCACACAGCGCAGTACGTAGCTGACGCCATAAAAGAAATCGCCTTATTCCTGCCATAGAGAGCTCCATGCCGTTTTCCTTCTCACCTCGTGCGGCAATTTCCCTATTGCCATCTGTCGACACGGATTGTGACGACACCTCCATGACATCGTACAAGATGATAACATCGCCGTCTCCGATCTCAAGCCCCGATCGTGGTTTACGCGCCTCAAAGTCCACCTGCCCAAGCGTGAAGCGTAGAGATGCCGACTTCACATCCGGAATCACGTCAAGCCATTTCTGTTCCTGCCGTTCAAGCCTTGCCGCGTACTTCGACGCCTTTGAAGCAGTGAATCTTTCGAACATCTCACCCGCTTCGGAGTAGACCCTGAATCTAACCTGATCATACGATTGGCTTTGTTCGTTCTCAGAGGTTTCCATACGTTCCTAGACCATCATCGTATGTGTCAAACTTTCTAGTCTCGATCACTGCGTCGGCCACGTCGCATGATAGACGAGATCTCAGAATGATTTTTCTCTCTAGTTTTTAGGCTTTTGGCCTAGCAAGGCGGCCGACGTCATGATCGGAGCCTTGCAGGTAGCCTTCGTACGATGAAGCTAATTATAACACATGATAAGACCAGACATACACTAAATAAATGCCTGATAGACTTCGGATATGGATCCCCACGATCAGCATTGGAAGCAGGATAAAATATATTGACATCTTATTCGCGCCTGATCTTAAGATTTACGGAAGCTGTTCGTAGGGCTCATGCGGACAACTTCATTGTAGGAGGAACGTAGGTGTCCGCCCTTGACACGCAAGCATGCGAACAGAGGGACAGCTAAGCGGAGACAGGGCGGGACATTGGCCACGTAGCCAACGGCCAAAGTAGCGCATGGTTGAAAATCTATCCACTTCGTGGTCAAATTCTCATCGTGCGCCCGAGACACATACAATCTATCCTGCTCGATTCCCTGGCTCACTTGCCCGTTGTGCCCTCGCCGGGGCACGGCAGGTAGGAAAATCTACCCGCCCGTTCGGTGTGTTCTTCGACCGCGAGCACTGATGAAGAAAAGGAGGAACCTTGCACAAATCACCTGAGTGGATACAGCGCCTGGCCTGGTTGATCGGACTTACCATTTTGGCCTGTATTTTCGGGGCATGCTCGACCCGAACACCGAGTCCGCAGCCAGCGATCAAAATCATGCCACTGGGCGATTCCATCACCCAGGCCAACGCCGCGCAGGAGAGCTTTCGGCGGCCGCTGTGGCACCTCATCCATGCCGACGGCTTTCAGGTCGATTTTGTTGGCAGTACCCGCACGCAGTACGGCGGGCCAAATCCGCAGCCCGATTTCGACCTCGACCATGAGGGGCATGGGGGGTGGACCGCCGACCGCATCCTGGCGCGCCTCCCCGCATAGGCGGCGACCTTGCGGCCGGATATCGTCTTGATCCATCTCGGCACCAACGATGTGTTCTCGAAACAGAGCACCGATAGTACGGTCCGGGAGCTGGGACAGATTATCGATGCACTCCGCGCCGCCAATCCCTGCGTGGCGATTTTGCTGGCGCAAATCATCTCCGCCGCCCATAGGGCGAACACGGCGATCACGGCGCTCAACGCCCACATTCCGGAGCTGGCGGCGGCAAAGACAACGGCGCAGTCGCCGGTGATCGTTGTGGACCAATATACGGGATTCGACGCCCAACGCGACACCTATGACGGGGTGCACCCGAATGCATTGGGGGAGCGGAAAATCGCTCAGGCCTGGTACGCCGCGCTGAAGCCGCTTCTGGCAACCGGTCATTCTGCATGTGAAGATCCGTTTTTAAAAAGGGAGCCGCGAAGGGCACGAAGGGGCGCACGGCGCAGAGAGACTTGAATACATGATACATTTGTTTTATTAGTGGTCCACACACACGTCATCGTGATGGGCATTCAGACCACGCCAGGGTTGGCAGAAGCTATGGGAGGGTGGGATGAGAAAACGCTTGCTACTGATGCTTGCGGCGCTGTTAACGCTCAGCGGCTTGGGCGTTGCGCAGCCCCGAATCGTGGTCGTCAGTCATGGCCAGGCGAACGATCCGTTTTGGTCTGTGGTCAAAAACGGCGTCGATCATGCCGCCAAGGACATGGAGGTGAAGGTCGAATACCGAGCGCCGGAGACGTTCGACATGGTCAAAATGGCGCAGTTGATCGATGCCGCCGTGGCCTCCAAGCCGGATGGTCTGGTCGTCTCCATTCCCGACAAAGACGCCCTCGGCGCCTCCATTCGCGCCGCAGTGGATGCCGGGATTCCGGTGGTGTCGATGAACTCCGGGTCCGATGTGCGCCAGGAACTCGGCGCGCTCCTGCATGTGGGTCAGAGCGAATATGTGGCCGGCAAGGGCGCAGGGGAGCGGCTTAAAGGCGCCGCGAAAGGTATCTGTATCAATCACGAGCAGGGTAACGTGGCGTTGGATCTGCGCTGTGATGGCTTCCGCGACGGGCTAGGGGCCGATGTGCGCATGCTGGGTGTGAGTACCGACCCAACAGAAATCCGCAACGCGGTCATGGCGTATCTCAATAAGAACCGAGACGTGGACGTCATTCTCGCCGTGGGCCCGGTGGGCACGGAACCGACGCTGGCGGCGCTGCGGGATCTCGGTGCGATTGGCAAAATCAAGCTGGCCTCCTTTGATCTGTCGCCGGTCATTCTGCAGGCGTTGCAGGACGGTGAGATGGAATTTGCCATCGACCAGCAGCAATATCTTCAAGGGTATTTGCCGGTCGTGATGCTGGCGTTGCATGCCAAGTACGGGCTCATGCCGGGCGCCGATGTGCACACGGGACCGGGTTTTGTGACCCGGAAAACGGCGGGGCAGGTCATCGACTTGAGTAAACAAGGCATTCGCTAAGGCTCGATGGTGGGCATCGTGATGGACACCTCAAGCCCCCAGGATGAGCGGCTCAAAGACATCGGCCTGTTCACCAAGGCGCTGAAACGGCCGGAACTCGGCGCGGTGGCCGGGACGATCTTGGTGTTTGCCTTTTTTGGCATGGTCGCCCACGGCACGGGGATGTTCAGCGCCCGGGGCATCATCAACTTTCTCGAGGTCTCGGCCCAGCTCGGCATCATCGCCGTGGCCGCGGCGTTGCTCATGATCGCCGGGGAGTTCGATCTGTCGGTGGGCTCGATGATCGGGTTTGCCGGCATCGTGCTGGCCATTCCGGTGACGCAGTATGGCTGGCCGTTCTGGACGGCGATTCTGTTAGCCTTTGCCTGTGCGGTGGCCGTCGGCTGGGTCAACGGCTATCTCGTCGTCAAAACCAGCCTGCCATCGTTTATTGTCACCTTGGGATTTTTGTTTATCCTGCGGGGCTTGGCCATCGGCATGACCCGGCTCATCACCGGGCGCACGCAGATCGGCGGCCTGAAGGCATACATCGAGCCCGACTGGCTGGCGCGGCTCTTCAGCGGTGAGGTCGGGCAGGGGCTGTTCGTGCGCCTGGCCGAACACGGCTGGATCGAGAAAAACTTCGCCGGCAATCCGTCCGTCAGCGGGGTGCCGGTGTCCATCATCTGGTGGCTGGTGTTTGGCGCAGTCGCCACCTGGATCCTGCTCAAGACCCGCTTTGGCAATTGGATATTCGCTTGTGGCGGTGATGCCAACGCGGCCCGCAACGTCGGGGTGCCGGTGCACTTCGTCAAGATCATGCTGTTTATTTTCACCGCTTGTGCGGCGACCGTGTTTGCCTGTTTGCAGGTCTGCGATGCGGGCTCTGCCGACACACTGCGCGGCTTGCTGAAAGAGTTCGAAGCGATCATCGCCGTCGTCATCGGCGGCACGCTGCTCAGCGGCGGTTATGGCTCAGCCATCGGGGCGATGTTCGGGGCGCTGATCTTCGGCACCGTACAGATGGGCATCTTTTACACGGGTGTCAACACCGACTGGTTCAAAGTGTTTCTTGGCGCCATGATGCTGGTGGCCGTCTTGGTCAACAACTACATTCGCCATAGGGCGACGGAAGCGAGATAACCATGCCCGGCCCAACCCCGCTCGTCGAGATGCAGGATGTGCACAAGCATTTCGGCCATGTCATCGCGCTCCAGGGCGTCTCCATGCGCGTCCATGCCGGTGAGGTCATGTGTCTTCTGGGCGACAATGGCGCTGGCAAGTCGACCTTGATCAAAATGCTCTCCGGCGTTTATCAGCCAACCCAAGGCCGCGTGCTGCTCGACGGGCATGAAGCCCGTTTCAACTCGCCGGCCGACGCCCTGGATGCCGGGATTGCGACCGTGTATCAAGACCTCGCCATGGTGCCGCTGATGAGCGTCACCCGCAATTTTTTCATGGGGCGGGAACCCACCAAAGGCTTTAGTGTCCTGCGGCGCGTCGATTGGCGGCAGGCGGACCGCATTGCCTTGCAGGAGATGCGGAAAATCGGCATCGATGTGCGGGATCCATCGCAACCGGTCGGCACGCTTTCGGGCGGCGAGCGGCAGTGTGTGGCGATTGCGCGGGCCGTCTATTTTGGCGCCAGAATTCTCATTCTCGACGAGCCGACCTCGGCCCTGGGAGTGCGGCAGGCGTCAGTGGTGCTGCGCTACATCGCGCAGGCTAAAGCCCGCCATCTCGGCGTCATTTTTATCACTCATAACGTGCATCATGCCTATCCCGTGGGCGATGCCTTCACCATCCTGAAGCGCGGACGCAGCTTCGGGACGTTTCGCAAGGCGGACATATCCCGTGACGCCGTGCTCGGCATGATGGCCGGCGGTGAGGAACTCGACAACCTCGAAGCGGAACTGCAGGCGTTGCCGCCTACCGATCCTACCCCAAGCACGGAGAGATGAGGCCATGGTGACAGATATGAAGAATCTGGTGGACCTGGAGAAAGGGCTGATTAGCCGGCGTATTTTCATTGAGCCACAGATTTACGAGCAGGAGTTGGAGCAGATCTTCGCCCGCTGCTGGCTCTTTTTATGCCATGAAAGTCAGATTCCCCATCCGGGAGATTTTTTTACCACTTACATGGGGGAGGACCCCATCCTGGTGGTGCGGGACAGCAACGGCAACGTGAACGCGTTTCTCAACGTCTGCCGCCACCGTGGCAATCGAGTGTGCCGCGCCGAGGCGGGCAATGCCCTGTCCTTTGTCTGTGCCTACCATGGCTGGTCGTATGGCAATGACGGCCGTCTCCTGGGCGTGCCGAATTTTCAGGACGCCTACTATCAAGAACTCGATCTAGAGCAGTGGGGCTTGATTCCGGTGGCCCAATTGGACAGCTACAAGGGACTTCTGTTCGCCACCTTCGACCCGGCGGCGCCATCGCTACTCGAGTACTTGGGCGAGACCGCCTGGTATCTAGACACTTTTTTTGACCGCCGCGAGGGCGGGGTTGAAGTCATCGGCGCCATGCACAAATGGGTCTTACCGTGCAACTGGAAATTTCCGGCCGAAAATTTCGCCGGAGATGCGGACCACATTGGCTGGAGTCATCTCTCGGCCGTGCGCGTCGGCCTGCGTCCGGCCAGCATGCGCAAGCGGGATACGGGAGGCAGTATGGTCTCGCCGGGTAAGGGTCACGGTTTCATTACCATTCCCGGGGAGCACACGGCCGACCCGCCCATGCCGGAAATCGAAGCCTATGAGAAGGCGATTCGGCCGGAAGTGGAAAAGCGTTTGGGGGCGCGGTTCGGCCGGCTCTTTCCGATCGTGGGCACGGTCTTTCCCAACTTCTCGATCCTGCGCGCCGTGGCGCGGACGTTCCGTGTCTGGCACCCGCGCGGGCCGGACAAAATCGAGATCTGGTCCTGGACCTACGTGGATACGGCGGCGCCACCGGAGGTCAAGGAGGCGATGCGTCTGGCCAGCATTCGGGCCTTCAGCGCCGGCGGCGTCTATGAGCAAGATGACATGGAGAATTGGGAAGCCTGCACGCAAAGCGCTCGCGGGGTGGTGACCCGCCGGTATCCGCTAAACTATCAGATGGGCCTGGGACACGAGCGCTTTAACGCAGACGCGATGGCCTGGACGAGTGACTTTCGCACCAGTGAGAGTAACCATCGGCGCTTTTACCAACGCTGGACCCAGCTGATGAATGCGGATTGCGGATTGCGGAATGAAAGCATTGAATAAATTAGGGTTGTTCCCCAATAGTTAATGAGGTAGGCTATCCTCCCCCAAACGATGGAGGGAGCCCAGCCAG
>CBCXVS010000280.1:0-10198 GCA_965178525.1 uncultured bacterium
GAATGCGGAATGCGGAATAAAAGAAATCTTGCACATTCCGCATTCCGCATTCCGCATTCCGCATTCCGCATTCGACTAGGTTAGGCCCAGAAACCGCAGGCAGTTGCCCGAGCCGACGGCCTCACGCTCGGCAGGGGTGAACGCCATGGCGTCGAACTCCTCTGCTGCCGTCTGGTCCCGGAACATAAAGGGGTAGTCAGAACCGATCATCACCTGGCTGCTGCCCACCGTATCCAGCAAATACCGTAGCGTCCGGTTGTCGAAAAAAATGTCGTCATAGAAAAACAGGCGCGTATAGGCGGACGGCGGCTGCGGCAGCAGATCCCGGATGCTCTGATTTTTGTGCCAGGCGTTTTCCAGCCGCGGCAAGAGCTGCATAAACGTTCCCCCGCCGTGGCTGAACGCCAAGCGCAAGGTGGGACATGCATCCATCACCTTGCCGGTGATAATACTGGCGATGTCTAGGCAGCCTTCGAGGGGGAAGCCAACGGCGTTCTGGAGGAACGGCGGCCCCACGACGCGATCCATGAAGGTCGGATGCTGGGCGTGCACGAAGATGGGCAGATCCAGGGCCTCGGCCTCCTGGAAGAACGGTAAGAATTCCGGTTCGCCCAGGCTCTTGCCGTTGACGTTACTCAGCACCTCCACGCCGTGCAGCCCCTGCTGCCGGATGCGTGTGAGTTCGGCCGTGGCCAATTCGATGTCCTGTAGCGGAACGGAGCCGAGCGCGTAAAAACGCTCCGGCGCCTGCGCCACCATCTGCCTCAGCACGTCGTTTAAGTAGCGGGCGAGATCGAGGCCGTCCTGGGGCTGCAGCCCATACGCTAGCAGCTCCGGCATGGGAGATAACACTTGGCGATCGACCGCGTAGTTTGGCGCCGCCATGTCGTGCAACCGGCGCGGCACGTTCCAACAGCAATCCCGCACGGTGCGAAAATTGCGCCCGGCAATCATCACGTTGGCCCGGCCCGGCTCGACGTGGTCCATCGCCGGCCAGCGGTCCCCGGCCGCGCGGGCGCCAACGGGCGGAAAATGCTCCGGCACGATATGGGTGTGAATATCAATGATCATCATGGGCTGTCGCTGTCCGTATAGGTTGGCTAAGCACGGTATATCGTAAGATGGCCAAAGCCGCACCGCCGGCCTTGGATACCATGACCGTCGAGAATAGGAAGTGTAACGGCTTTGTACGGGGAAAGGCAATACGCCCACACGCCATGGCTCGACCCGAGTTGACAGCTTCGGGACCGTTTTATATACTGGCCCCCCTGTGTCAGACATGGAAAGCGTCTACTCCGAGAGACGTTAGAGGTTGCTATGTACCATTTTATCCTGCGCCGCATAGGCCAGTCGATCGTCGTACTCTTCATTGTTTCCGTGCTGATTTTCTCGATGATCCGCTTGATTCCCGGTGATCCCATCGTGGTGATGCTCGGAGAAGAGTATTCCCTGGAAGCCTATCAGCGCTTACGCACCGAGTTGGGGCTCGACCAGCCCATCGTCGTGCAGTATCTCATCTGGATCAACAACCTCTTCTCTGGGGATTTCGGCTATTCGTACATCAACCATACACCGGTCAGTACGCTTCTCTATGCCGCCTTTCTACCCACGCTCTCACTGGTCATTGGCACCCTGATTGTTGGCGTCTTGATCGCCCTTCCCTCCGGCATGCTGGCCGCGGTCAGACGCAATTCGTCTCTCGACTACTGCTCCATGGGCTTCGCTATTGTCGGCTATTCGATGCCGAGCTTTTGGAAGGGGATCCTGCTGATTTGGCTCTTCGCGGTGACGCTGCGTTGGTTTCCCACCATGGGATATGTCCCCCCCTGGGAACAGCTCGGCAAAGGGCTGTGGCATCTCGTCTTACCTTCCCTGACGCTCGGGACTTTTTTTGCCGGCCTGGTGGCCCGCATTACGCGCTCGAGCCTGTTGGAAGTCTTGGAGCAGGACTATATCAAAGTGGCCACGGCAAAAGGCGTGAAGCGCCTTCCAATTATCTATAAACATGCGCTCCGGAACGCCTTGATCCCTGTGGTAACGGTGATCGGGCTCCAGTTTGGCACGCTCCTCGGGGGAGCCGTCCTGACCGAGACCGTGTTTAATATCCCGGGCATGGGACGCTTGACCGTGATGGCCATCTTCAATCGTGAATACCAGGTGGTGCAAGGCGCCGTGTTGATCGGGGTCGTGTTCGTTATTGTCGTTAATTTGCTCGTTGATATTGCCTATGCGTTTCTCAATCCGAAAATACGCTATTAAGTACCGAAACACACACAATGGGTATTGTTCCCCTAGAGAAATGTATAAAGGCAATTCCGCCCAGGTACTTAAACGCGCCTAGGCATGATGGCACGAGGCGAAAGTTGGACGTAAGTGATGGCTCGCTCCTCGGATATGACCGCAACTCTAGAGGCCCAGGTCGAGGCGGCGGCGGCGCGCTGGGAGGACAAGCGGCTCCTGTGGCGTCGGTTCCGGCGTAGCAAAGGCGCCATGTTTGGGCTGTGCATCTTTCTCCTGATGATCTTCACCGCCGCCCTGGCGCCGATGCTGGTGCCCTATGATCCGCTGGAGCAAAACTACCTCGCATCGATGCAACTCCCCTCCGCCCAACACTGGCTGGGCACGGATAGCTTTGGCCGGGACATTCTGAGCCGGATTATCTACGGCGCTAGAATCGCCTTGATCGTTGGGGTGCTGGCCGTGTTGCTGTCCATGATCGTTGGCGTCACCTTGGGGTTGATTTCTGGCTACTATGGCGGCGTGATCGATACCATCCTCATGCGGATGATGGACGGCTTGTTCGCCTTTCCGATCCTGATCCTGGCCATCGCTCTGATGGCCATTTTGGGGCTCGGGGTGCGCAATGTGATTATCGCCGTGGCCGTTGGCTATATTGCCCCCTTTGCCCGGGTGACCCGTGGTGATGTCTTGGCCATTAAGGAAGAAACGTATATTGAAGCGGCGCGTCTGGGCGGTGTGAGCAATGTTGCCATCATTTTCCGTCATATTCTCCCCAACGTGCTCGCCCCCATCATTGTACAGGGCGCGCTGCGGGTCTCGGCGGCGATCATCACCGAAGCCGGGCTCAGCTTTCTGGGTCTGGGTCCTCCCCCGCCGTCGCCGACCTGGGGTTCGATGATTAGTGAAGGCAGAGAATTCTTGGTGATTGCGTGGCATATCTCAACCTTTCCAGGTCTGGCGCTGATGGTGACCGTGATCGGTCTGAATCTGTTTGGCGATGGGCTGCGCGATACCCTCGATCCACGCCTGAAAAAGTAGAGGACTGCCCTCCTGGCAGCGAGATTGAGCATGAAACCAGATACGCCACGCGACAAACTCTTAGAAGTCAACAACCTCTGTATCGATTTTCAAACCGATGCCGGGCCTGTACGCGCCGTTGATCACATCAGTTTCACCATCTACCGGGGCGAGATAGTTGGCCTGGTCGGCGAGTCGGGGGCAGGGAAAAGCCTGACATCGGAGGCGATCTTACGCTTGATCCGCTGTCCACCGGGCCGACTCTCGGGCGACATCGTTTACAAGGGGACCAATTTGTTGACCCTCAAGGATTCGCAGTTGGCGGCCATACGGGGCAAGGAGATCGCCATGATCTTTCAAAACCCGATTTCCTCCCTCAACCCGGTGTTTCGGATTGGGGCGCAACTCCTGGAAGCCATGACCTTACACTTGCCCGAGAGACGCGCCACGCTGAAGGAAAAGGTGTTGTCCATTGTACAGCGTGTCGGCATCCCCTCGGCCGACACGCGGGTGAACGATTACCCACACCAGTTCAGCGGGGGGATGTCCCAACGGACGATGATCGGTATGGGTATCTCCTGGGACGCCTTAAGCCCGAAGGCCAAGCTCCGGGCCATGACCCGTATTGCCCTCGATGGCGACATGGTCAATTTCGTCCTGGAGCACCAGGCGCCGACGTCGGGGGAGAACGATACGCGCGTCCAGGTGGAGATCGACGAGCCGTTATGGAGCTTTCACCAGAAGATGGTGAAGGAAGCCCAGGCGAACCGCGTGGCGTTTTTCCGGGCGCTGGCCGAACTGGCCCATTCGCTGCTTTCGGTTGTCAAATAGGCGGGTAGTAGAGCAGAAGCAGAGAGGGCCGACGGATGACGACACCGTTTGCGATTCATGGCTTGCAAGGGGGACAAGACACCCTTCTGGGCATTTGGCAGCCGCTTCCCCCGGCGGCGGTCGCCTTCAGCACCTCACAGACGCCGGCCGACGACCGCGACATGATCTGGTCCGTATCGCTGCCAGGCGACCCCGCCATGGCGGCCGAGGTCCTTGACGTCCAAGCTCAGGCCTTGCAGGCGACCCGGCAGGCGCTGGTGCAGAGCGAAGCGGCCCTGCGCGACTTGCCGGTGCCCCAGGAGGAGGCGGTGGCCTTTGCCCTGGAGCAGCCGGATGCAGACACCAGTCCCGAAGCCACTTTGCGCCGGCATTTGGCGCAGTTACAGGGAGAGGAAACAGCGCTGTCGTTCGGATTATTCGACGGGACGCATTCCTGGTCGAAGGCCGTTGCGGCGTACCAGGACTTTGTGCGGCAAGTTGTGCAACTCCTTCATGCGACCCTGTGTGTCGAGACCCGGATAGAAGGAGCGCTGCACGCCTTGACCCGTGTTGGCTTCAAGGGAGACATCTGCACCACGTGGATGCGCCACCGCTTGCCGCATCACATGCGGCTGCATCACCGCATGCTCTCCCTGACGCTGGAATCACGGCGCGCAGTGTTCCACCTCCTCACGCAAGCTACAGCCGGGGCGGCGGTGCTGGCGGCCAAGTGTTCGCTCCCCGGCGGCGCCATCATGGCCGCGCCGGCGGCTTGGCGTTATATTCAAGATGTGATCGAACAAAGCCAGAAGGTGGCGTCGTTGCATCAGCAGATGACGCACGAGAAGGAAGGCTCCTGCTGACGATAGCGTCAGAGCACCGACGCTTGACGTATCCGACCTACTGCGTGTAGACATGGGAGGGAAAATGGGCTTTGCTTTTCCATGTTAAGGGCCATCATGGAAGGAGGAGGACAACCTTGAACGCAAAAACGCGCGCCACGATAGCGGATTTATACCACGTTGAGGGTAAAGCGGAGCTGGTAGACAGGGAAATGGTTGACATGTCGCCTGCGGGAGAGGATCCGAATTTTGCAGGAGGCGAGATCTTTGCCAGTTTGCGCGACTACGTCTGGCTCACCGGAACGGGACGAGCCTACACAGATGGCGCGGGATTCCATGTCAACCTTCCACATCGAGAAGCATTCAGCCCGGACGCAGCCTACCACATCGCACCTCGTCAGGGCATGCGGTTTACCGAAGGGGCGCCCCTGTTCGCTGTTGAAGTCCGCAGGGAGAACGCTTACGGCCCGGCTACGGAGCGAGCCATGGCCCAGAAACGTGCGGACTATTTTGCCTGGGGGACGCTCGTGGTCTGGGATGTGGATTTGCTCAGCGAGGACGTCGTGCGCGTGTACCGGGCGAACACACCCGATCAACCGACGATTTACGTAGAGAGGACGTCGCCGAAGCCGAACCTGCGGTCCCTGGGTGGACGCTGGCCGTGAATGAGCTGTTTGTCTAGAGAGCTAGACGCGATGGCGTGCCGGACAAGATGGTCGGCGCTCTAGACGGCGACGACAGCAGACCATTCCATTCCATCATACAAGGGCAACGATGATGCATCCCTACACCGTGTTTTTCGATGAGCTGACGGACTGCGGTGCGCTGAGTCAAGAGACATGCCAGCGCATCACCGATGGCCTGGATGAAGGGTTCGCCCCCCTGAGACAAAAAACTTTGGTGCAAACGGCGGATTGGGGAGCGGTCCGCCAGCTCTGGGCCTTCGCCCATATGGAGCCACCCGCGATTCCGCTGAACGCGGCCAACCTGTGTCCTGCGCCTTTGCCC
This sequence comes from uncultured bacterium, assembly GCA_965178525.1. GTDB lineage: Bacteria > Tectomicrobia > Entotheonellia > Entotheonellales > Entotheonellaceae > CBCXVS01. Next base: position 5,919 of record CBCXVS010000280.1, read on the forward strand.
GTCATCCAAGCGATCAATGCGATGCGCCTGGTTTACAATGAAGATGTCTCCCAACAGATTCGCACCCGGCAGTATGCGCTCACTATCTGCTACGCTCGTGAGGCCATTGCGGAAGCGCTCGGGGCAGCGGGGGAGGCCACGGGCGATGTTCCCAACGTGGCGTTGGTGCGGAACGCCAGCGAAGCGAACAACGTCCTCAGTAACGGATTCAAGCGATGGCGAGCCGGCAACGTGGTGGTGTGGTCCGAAAATCACCCGACCAACCTCGGCGCGTGGCAGCTCAGGGCCGAGCGTTTCGGTTTTTCGGTGAAGGAAGTCGTGATCCCTAAGCATCCCACGCCAGAAACGATCTATCGCGCCTTCGACACGCACATCGATGACCACACACGCCTCCTCACCTTCTCTGAGACCTCGAACGCCTCGGGGTTGAGAATTCCTCAGAAAGTCATCCAGAAGTTAGGTGAGCGTACCCGCGCGTTGGGTATTCACGTCCACATGGATGGGGCGCAGACTTGGGGGGCGCAGGCTCTCGATCTCGGGGATCTTCCGATTGAGAGTTTCGCCGCCAGCGCCCATAAGTGGTTCTTCGGTCCGAAAGAGACGGGCGTACTTTATATGCGGCCCGAGCGGGTGGCGGATTTTGAGCCTCTGCTCTATGCCTACGACGATGCGATTCAGATACCGCCCTGGAACGCGCTTCCCACCGATGCCAGGCGCTTCGCGCTCCTGGGCCAAAGAGATGACGCCAACTTGATGGGGCTCTTTCTGACGCAGTGTCTGCATCGCCAGATCGGGGCCAAGACCATCGAAACGCGCATCCGCGAGCTGGCGACGATGCTGAGAGCGAAACTCTCGCAGAGCGATTGGATGGTGAGCACCCCGGAAGGCGAGCTCAGTCATGGCGTGCTGGTCACCGAAGTGGCTGAGGCGGATCGGTTGAGCCTCTACAACTTCCTCTATGATGAGGAGCGCATTGCTGCGTCGACCGCCGGTGGGCTGCGTCTGTGTCCTCACATCTATAATATCTATAATAACGAAGCGGATCTGGATCTCGTGGTGCGGACCATGAATCGCTGGCGTGATCAGCGGCGCCCACGCTCTTGACCGCGACAAGACCAAACCGGATGCGTGGCGCCGGGCCTTCCAGCCGCCGCGACAGGTTGGGATGCCAATACGGATGGGAGGTCACCTGACCCCATACGGTCCCTTCCGAAAATCCTCGTGGATAGCGGCGCGCCAAGCGCGTTAGGGGACCCGCCTGAACCATCCCAACCCATACCGGCCGGTCGGCTAGACGCCCTCCGGCGCATTGGGAAACCAGAAAAAGGCGAGGCCATCGCGCCCATTACCCATGTCCAAGAAAAAGTGCTGGCCCCCTCCAGCCTGCAAGGCTCTCACGCAAAGACGGACCGAGCATCCTCTTCGATTCGAGCCGGCTCCGTATAAATCAGCTTCACGTCATCAGGTATCGCGGCGAGGTCGGCTGCCGCCTGGTCGCGTTTTTCCTCGTTTCCCACATCATGGATGTAAATCTTTTTAATCCGGTCGGCATACTCGGCATACAGGCCGGCGTAGATACTCGCGTCTTCTTCCGTCGTATCACCGACCAGGATAAATGATCGCGACCGGAAGCGCTTCAAGAGGGGAATGATCGCTTCTTTTTTCGTGACCTCGTTGTTTTGCGTGATCAAGCTGGCGATGGTGCGAAAATCCCAGGCCACGCGCTTCATGTGGAAGCTGCCACGGGGAAAACCCATCTCATCGAAAAACCGCGCAAGCGGTGTATAGAGTTGCCAGGGGCTGCCGGTGACGTAATGAAAGCAGGCCCCCAGATGAGACCACGTCTGGTACAGAGCCGGCATGCCAGAGACCGGCTGAAATGCACGAAAAAAGGTATTCAGCACCAACTGCGTGACATCCAACACGTTGCTGTCTTTAATCGTGTCGTCAATGTCGGAAATCACCGAGACACCGGTGGGCGAAAGAAGCTGTGCGCGTCCCTCGAATGACCGGCGTCTCGCCTCATCGTAGGCTTTAAATGCTATCCAGCGATTCTCATCCTGTGCATGGGTGACCGTGACGTGTCCCTGAAAATGCCCATTCGACGTCGAGGCTGGCAACGGCACCCCAGTTCGATCCTGGATATCAATCTTGATCTGTTCACCGCGCTCGTTATCCACCAGAAATGGCTGAATCCGTTCTTTGAAACGCGCTCCCGGGTCGTTCGCGTCCGTATATTCTGCCGTCAGCAGGTCCTCGACATCTTCACCGACGAGCCACTCGGCGACGCGGGGAGCCTCTGGCCTGGCGCGGGGCTCATAAATCCATCCGTGAATGTCCACCTGCCAGGTTGTGGGATCGGCCAACTGGAAACCGTAAGACGGGAAGAACAAAACCTGTTCGTCTTCATTGATGCCCTCGTCACGGATGCGCCGAAGCACGTCCCCGATCGTGTCACTCAAGAAACCCATATCCTAACTCTCCCTATCGGGTTCATCCGCTTGGCTTGGCGAAACTCAGGTTCTCAAGACTCAAGGCGATGCCTCGATGTGAGAAGGGGCCAGAGGCGCGCCGTGGGCGGGGCTAGTTTCTTTTAACCCCTTCTTTCGAGACTGGCACCGCATTGACGAAACGGACATCTAGGCATCCGCCGTTTTTTCCAGGTGCTTGAGGATATACGGATAGACATCGTCGACGGCATCCTTGCCGAACATGCAGTCGATGTGGCCATAACCCGGAATGACATGACGGCTGTAAAGCTCGTCGCCAAAACGTTGCCGCAAGCGGCTATATGTACGCTCGGTACTTTCGGGCAGGTAGATCGCGTTTTGCTCGCCGCTGATAAAACAGATCGGCAGTTGCAAGCGATCAAGATGCGGCATGTAGACGTCTTGGCCGTCGAAGTCGAGCAGGACGCCCTCGCGGCACAGCAGGGCCAGGTGCTCGAAGGTGGTCATATTGGCCTCGCCAAATAACGCGTGCAAATTGTCATGCAGCAAGTTGTTGAGTGTGGCGTGGCGGTAGAGCGAGGCATACATGAAGGTGATGCGGTGGCAGACCGGGTTGTTACACTGCCCCTGCGCCTCGGCCAGGGCATCGAGGTTCAAAGCCTTGTCGTAGAGTGTACTAAACCAACCGCTTTCCGTATCGACGTAGGCCGTGAGCGAATCCACGCCCAGTTTGTCGAGAAAAGAGGACAGATACAACCCGGTCTTGACTGCCGTTGCCGTTGGGACCACGATATCAGTGGCAATCTGCGAGCAGACCACCGAGCGCACGCCCTCGAGCCCGGTCAGTAACGACATGAAGAAGGTGGCGGCGCCATAGCCGTGCACCACACACTGCACGTCCTTCGCCCCGGTTTTTGCCTTGATTTGGGCGATAGCAGCGGGGAAATCATACCGTGCGACCTGGTCGCCAGTGGCGGGTTGTTTGGCGGCATCCAGCAGGATGCTGACGCGGAAGTCCAGCAGCCAAACATCGTAACCATGGGCGAAGAGGTACTCCAACATGTTGGTGGGAATGGTATCGGTGGAGAACATGGAGGAGGCCACGCCCAGGCCGTGCACCAGCATGACCGGACCTTTTTGACCGCCCTGGTAGCGGGTGAGCCGCAGGTTGACGCCACCGTCAGTTTTGAAGAAATAGACCTCGGGAGCGTCCACACGCAGGGGCCGCCGCTTGCGGGGCGGAGCATCGGGATTGAAGTAGGTGTCGCCAGCCAGAACGCCGCCGTAGGTATCCCACAACACGCCGGCAAAATACTTGCCGAACCGGGCCAGCGCCTCCAAGCGCTGTGTGGCGGAGGTGGCATTGAGCACCTTCATCGTGGTCAATTGTTTGGCGAGATCCGCGGGTTGGACGTGCATCACCCCCGAGCCCACCACTGCCCCACTATCGTCGTCGCCCTCAAAAATCGTCACGTAAAGCGTCGCGTTATTGCGCCAGACCTCCAGGACATCCGCCCTGCCGGGATCGTCGGCAACACGCTTAAAGCCTTTGAAGAAATAAGTCTTGCCCTCCTCTGAGGTCAGCTTCATGCGATACACGATATGGCGAGTGCCCACCTGCTCGGGATACTCCACGAACAGATTGAAAACGCCGTCGTTAACGGTGAGGGGTTGGCCGGAAAGCGCTGGCGCCTCTACGGTGCCCAAGAGAGCGGCCTCATGGGACGGGCTTTCGATCAGGGCGTCCAAGTCATGGGCGCTGAGGGTGCGACCTGAAGACGCCTAACTTAAGTGGTTTGAACCAGTTGAAGGAAATGCAGGTCCGTGTGC
>CBCXVS010000281.1:0-10145 GCA_965178525.1 uncultured bacterium
TGAGGATGATTCGGTGGGCATCTGGGCTGGGCTAGGGAACCTGATCTTATGCTATTGAGGAACAACTCTAATAGCTTCATCAGCAGCAACACTGGCCAAGGCGGCAATGCCGGCACGGTCACTGTTGCCGCTGGCGCCTTGACCCTCGGCAATCGGAGCTTCATCGGTAGCGCCACTTTGGGGGGCGGTGATGCTGGCACGGTTACCGTCGCCGCCGACACCTTGACCCTTGATGGTAGCTTCATCAGCAGCGGCACTTTCGAGGGCGGCGATGCCGGTTCGGTGACGGTCACCGCCAACACCTTGACCCTTGACAATCAGAGCCTCATCGAGAGCACCACAGACACAAGCGGCACGGGTGGTAACATTATCCTCAATGTGAATCAGCTCGTGGCGGCGAATGGCTCCGGCATTATTGCCAGTAGCCGGGAAGAAGCAACGGGCAATGCCGGTAACATCCGCATTCAGGGGCGGGGCGGTCTGGGGACCGCGGCTCGGACCGTGCACCTCACAGACGCAGCGATCCTGACTTCAGCGTCAACTGCCGACGGCGGCAATATTGAGATTATAGCGGACGAGCAGGTGCAGCTCCGTAATAGCCAGATCACCGCGACGGTCGGAGGCGGGCAAGGCGCCGGGGGCAATATCACCATCGATACGGCGGCCGTCTTGCTGCTAGAGAGCCGCGTGCAGGCCAACGCCTTTGGCGGACCCGGAGGCAATGTCACGATTCGGGCACAAGGTTTTCTCGCCGATGCGGTGAGCCCTGTCAGCGCCTCATCGGCCCAGAGTGTTGAGGGCAGCGTTGAGGTACAAGGGGTGACCGATCTCAGCAGCACGATCACATCCCTGCCGCAGACGTTTGGCCAAACGCCGGTGCTCATCCCGCAACGGTGTGCCGAGGCGATTCCGTCACGGCCAGCGCAGTCGCTTTGCGGTAGTTGGACGGGAGGCAGCGCCTGCTACCCCTGAAGCAGCGCTGGCCAGTCCTCTGGTGGCTCGCTACAGAGGAGCCCAGGGCATCTGGTCCAGCGCCGACCCGCATCGCCTCTGTCATGCCACGCTGCAGGAGCCATTTCCCGTTGACAGGGTTCGAGTGGGAGACTGTGAGACATTTGTGGCCACACGGTAAGAGAAGTACTTGAGGCCCTATCAAGCCGGCGCTGGGACGTGCAGGCCTCGGGTATAAATATGGCGCAGCGTGAGATACTGCCAGCTCATCAACATCATCACCACGAATACAACACCGCCGAGACTCAGCAGAACCGGGGCGCCGATCGAATCGGCCAAGGCGCCGTTGGACAGGTTTACCAAGGCCATGGTACCGCCGATATGGATGGAGTAGATGCCCCCGATGCGCCCACGCACCCAGTCCGGTGCGATGCTTTGAATCATCGCATGAGTCAGGGTCATGTAGCCGGACTGACTCGCCCCCATGACAAAGACCCCGATCATGGCCAGACCCGCCCCGATGAAAAGACCCCGATCATGCCCGATGGACATGGCCAAGGGAATGATGGTGGAAAGGGCGAGCACGCATGGCGCAAGGCCACTCAGGAGACCAGAGTACCAAAAGAGCCGTCCCCGGGAGGCTTCATCCCGCACACCGGCGAGAAAAATCGAGGAAAAGAGTGCGCCGGTGCCAACCCCCATCATCAGAATGCTCACGCCGACGCTTTCAGACCCGAAGAATTGCTTGGACAGCGCGGGGAGCAATGATTCAAACGACATCGTTAGCCCACAGTGGAACAACGTCAGAAAGACGATGGCCCGCAGGGTCAAGTTTTGGTACATATACACGGCGCCTGCCGCCATGTTTTGGAACAAACTCTGGCTGCGGTCGATTCTTCCGGTCGAGGCGGTCCGAATGCGGAGAGCGAGCACAAAACTCAGCGCATAAAATCCGATGCAACAGACAAATGCCCCTTTGGGCCCGGCCCATGCCAATAAGGGCACGATGATGGCCGGTCCGACGAGGCGGGCGCCCTGTTGGGTGGCCTGGTTCAGGGCCACCGCGTTTAGCAACAGAGAGCGCGGCACCAAGTTTGGGAGCAGGGCTTGGCCGGCCGGCATTTGGGCGGCGCGAGCGGAGCCATTAAATAACGACAGCAGTACGAGATGCCATATCTGCATCGTGCCGGAAAAGGCCAGAATCGTGAGCACGATGGTGTGCACCAGATTGAGAGAAAACATAATCGCCAAAAACGTCCGCCGGTCAAAACGGTCTGAGAGGTAGCCAGATATCGGCGTCACCACCACCCGTGGGATCATGGCGGCAAACGTGACCATGCCCACCCAGCCGGAGGAGCCGGACAAGGTATAAACGAGCGATGCCCGCGCCACGATGAGCGCCCAAGCCGCAGCTTGCGCAGAGAGATTGGCAATCCACAGGATGCGATAATCGCGGTAGGCCAGAGCGGAGAGATACCGACTGATAATACCCTGTTCCCGACCAGGTTGCTCACTCACAATAGGCTCCTCGCATGACGTTTCCGGCATCAGGCCCAGGAGCACCAGCGCTCCCCAATCGACGGCAGAAAACGGCTGGGTTGCCAGTTTGAGACGGGCGCAGACGCTGGCCTGAGGGGCCTCCGTGGCCGTATTGTACACCACCTTAACGTCAATAAAAAGCCGCGACATTGCCAGTGCAGGCAAAGCGAAGCAGCACCGAGTTGATCAGAAGGACTGACGTTGCTGTACGGTAGCAAAATGCTTCTCGGCGACCATGTAGCCCACGCAAATCGAGGCGCCGCAGTGGCAAGGACGATCTTGGTACCCTCCCAGTCCCTGGCCGTAATTGTAGGTCAGCTCTTCGCCGGCGATGATATCGCGTCGGGCATAGAGCCAGATGCGGCGGTGGACAACCCGCACCTCACCGTTTGGCGCGCAGCTGTGATTGAGCAACCGGGCCATATTCCACGCCACGCTCCCGTCGATCGCTTCGTCATCGTCAAGGGTAAAAATGTAGGCATTGCACCGGTCGAGTTCCGTCTGTGCCTCGGCCTTGGAGAGCTTCGGTCCGACATATTCGACAATCCGTGTGCCGTGTCGGAGGTCGACGCGAGCAAAGCCGCCTCTGCCATGAATCGGGGACTGCTTAAAGGTGACGAGAGGGTGATCATGCTGGCAAGGTGTCTGCATCTTACCGCCATCTCCTCTGCTATATTATTCCGTGAGAGCGGTCGCCGCCAAGTGTTGCGACCGACGATACGCCCATCTTGGTCTGCATGATGGCATACAAGAGAGGCCACGTGACAAGCTGCCAAGCAAAATCACAAAAACTACGCTATGCTAAGAGGAGAAACCAACCTTGGATCGACCCCAACAGAGAGTCTGCCATCATGGACCGAACGGACATTATTGTCAAAGCGTACGAAGTCGCGTCCGACCCAAAAGATCGGCATCGCGCGAGTCCACGGCCGACACTGCGCTGTGACATCTGCAGCTCGCAGGACGTGCGGTTGGTCAGCGGGGGCAAATACCGCTGTCTCACTTGCGGCTATCTCCCCTCGTGACACGATGGCTGCTAGCCAACGGCGATAGGGTTCGCCGCAGATGGTTGTCCATGTGGACCTCGACCACTCGCCTTTCTTTAGCTAGCTTGCACTTGATCCGGACGCTGGCACGGAGCCGGAAAGCCACCCTCACGTTTGAGCGGCAGACGGGAACACCCTATACAGAGCTGACTTATCGTGTAAGAAACTGCAACCATGCCCTTTCGATCTTGCCTGACATAAAATCAGGGTGATACCTGATAAAGAAGAAAAGCCGTATTCCGAAAAGGAAAAAAGGAGAGAATCTGTTATAGCGAAACGAAAGATGCCCCATGCTAGATGTGCCTGGATTTTCGTCCGCCCAATTGATCTATCAGAGCCTCACCACTCTCGTCTATCGTGCTCAGAGGAACACCACACAGGAATCGGCAATTCTGAAAGTTCCCGCCGCCCGTTATCCGACATCAGAAGCCATCGCTCAATATCAGTATGCGTATGAGACGGTCGGAAAAAAAGACATACCGGGAATTATTCGCGTCCTCGGTGTAACGATGAGTGCCTATCGCCCCGTATTGATCCTCGAAGATATTGGCGGGATGTCAGTGGCGCAGTTCCTCTCGCTATCGAGACGGCCGTCAAAGGCCAGGGGAAACCCGAGCCCACCCTTTGCTCTGGACGAGTTTTTTGACCTCGCTCTCCAGTTGACCGAAGCGCTTGCGGCGATTCGTCAACATGGCATCATCCATAAAAATATCAACCCCTCAAACTTTATTCTCAATCGCGATACCGGTGAGGTACGTATTGCCGATTTCGGGGCCGCATCCCTTTTGGACAAGGAGGATGCTGAGGCGGTACCACCGGTTCGGCTCCACGCCCTAGCCTATACGTCACCGGAGCAAACCGGACGCATGAATCGTACGGTTGACCACCGCTCTGATCTGTACGCCTTGGGCGTCAGTTTGTATCAGATGCTCACGGGTGTTCTCCCGTTTGATGACGATGATCCGGTATCGCTCATCCATGCGCATATTGCCCGGAGGGCCCCTGCTCCTCATGACATGGCGGTGGGAATTCCCGCACAGGTGTCCGACTGTGTGATGCACCTCATGGCCAAGACGGTAGAGGAGCGCTACCAGAGCGCCTATGGATTTTGCAAAGATTTGCGGCGCTGTGCCGCCGAATTTGCCAAGACGCGAATCGTGTCATCATTCCCGCTGGGGCAGGCGGATCTGCATGGCCATTTCCAGGTGTCGCAGAAGCTCTATGGCCGTGAGCAGGAGGTCCAGCAGCTTTTGCATGCCTTCTCCCGGGTGACACAAACCGGGCGTCCGGCATTGATGTTGGTCGCAGGCTATTCCGGTACCGGCAAGACCTCTCTGATTCATGAGATTCACAAACCCCTTGTCGCCACACGAGGCTATTTCGTCTCCGGCAAATACGACCTTCTCAATCGTGGTACGCCCTATACGGCCCTTCTCGATGCGCTCAAGGCGCTGATCGAACAGCTCCTGACCGAGCCGGAGGCGCGGCTCGCGGTTTGGAAGGCCGCTCTACAGAACGCCCTCGCTGGGAATGGACAGCTCATGATTGATGTCGTGCCAACACTTGAGCTCATCATCGGTCCGCAGCCGCCGCTGCCCGAGCTGGCACCGACGGAGTCGGCGCATCGTTTCGACCGCGTCTTCTGCGACTTTGTCTGCGCTTTTGCCCGCCAGGACCACCCTCTCACCATTTTCCTTGACGATTTACAGTGGGCGGATGCCGCGTCCTTACGCCTGCTCCATACCATGGCGACCAGCCCTGAAGGCACCTATCTGTTTATCCTCGGCGCCTATCGTGATCATGACGTGCGCGCAACCCACCTGCTGAGCCATACCCTCGCAGGTATCATGAACGCGGGCGCGTCGGTCGAGACCATCACGTTGCCGCCGCTACAAGAAGAGCATGTCAACGCCCTACTGGCCGACAGCCTGCGACGCCTACCGAGCGATACCGCGTCCCTAGCAGCCCTGATGATGGCCAAAACGCTCGGCAACCCGTTTTTCTTGAGCCAGATGCTCACCTCATTTTATAAGAAAAAGTTGTTGCGTCCGAGCCTATGCCATCTATGCGGTTTGCCTCACGAACCTCGATCGCTATCGTGAGGTCTACGAATTCGGCAAGCTGGGCATGGCGTTGAACGAGCGACTCGGCAACTTTGCGATGAAAGGGCGCGTGACCACATTATTTACCATGATCCAGTTTTGGTCCGAACCTTTTCGCCACTGTGAACCCTACTGGCGCGCCGCGGACCGCGCACTCAATGAGGCTGGCGATTATGTCTACGCCAACTTTTTAGCGGTGACACGCACCGCCTCGCGGATCGCCCAAGGCGTTGCGTTGCCGGATCTGCACGACGACATCAATCAGGATCTCGCGTGGATTCAGCCAATGGGGTACGAGCTGTGCTATCGGATCGTGCAGATGTATCAGAAACTCGTCGCCACGTTGCGCGGGCTCACGCCCGAGTCGGTTCGACTCAATGATCGCGACTTTGACGAGAGCGCGTATATCGCGTGGATGAAGGCGCAGAACGCCAACCCAACGGGCTTAGCGTGTTACCATGGCGCCAAAGTGATGCTGCATTACTTGTACGGGCAATGGCACGAGGCCGTTGCGGCCGGCGATGCATGTATGGCATGCGAGCCCGGGGTGTCGGGTATGGCGGTGATTGCGGATAACGGATTGTATTATCCCCTCGCCCTCTTGGCTCTGGGTCCGGAGATGTCCGCAGAGGAAAAGGCACCATTGTATATTGGGCAAGCGATATACCGCGCGGGTCTATGGGCGGAAAGCTGCCCGGAAAACTTTTTACCCCGGTCTGTCTTGCTCCAAGCCGAGCTGGCGCGGGTCGAGAATTGCCCGGATGAAGCCATGGACTTGTATGACGAAGCGATCGGCGCGGCGCGGGAGCAAGGCTTTCCCCACCTCGTCGGTCTGGCGGCTGAGCGCGCCGCGATCTTTTATTACCAACGCGCTCACGTCAAGTTGGCGCTCGCCTATCTCGAGGAGGCGCGCCACGCCTACGTGCAATGGGGGGCGCATGGCAAAGTCGCCTACCTCGACGAGGCGTATGCAAGCTGGCGTCCGACAGAGCTTGGCGCCCGTTTGGCACAGCCGACGCTGGTCTCGACAGAGCGTATCGATCTGATGACCCTGGTCAAGACGTCGCGTTTGTTATCGAGTGAGATGGTACCCGCCACACTCATCGAAAAGATCATGAGCGAACTCATGCAGAATGCCGGCGCGGAACGCGGTTGTCTTCTCCTCGCCGATGACCAGCACACGTTGCGCCTCCGCGCTCAAGGGCGCGCTGGCGCGCACGGCATTGACGTGCAGCACCTGCCAGCCGATATCGAGGTGTGTGATGCGGTGATCGATTATGCCATGCGGACCGGTGCACCGCTCGTGCTCGATGACGCCAGCCATACCAGCCAATACGCGGACGATCCTTATATACACACGCACGCGATCAAGTCCATTGTCTGTTTGCCTATACGTCGCCAAGCTCAAACCCTCGGCGTGTTGTATTTAGAAAATAATATGACCGTGGGAGCGTTTGCGCCGGAGCGGGTGGCATTGCTCGATCTCCTGAGTGCCCAGGTGGCGATTTCCCTCGAGAACGCAAGCCTTTACACCTATCTGCAAACACTCAACGCGAGTTTGGAAGAGCAGGTCGAAGAGCGCACCAGCCAGCTCCGCGCCGCTCAGGCCGAACTCATGGAGAAAGCCCATCAAGCGGGCATGGCAGAAATCGCCACCGGTGTCCTGCACAATGTGGACAATATACTCAATAGCATCCATGTCTCCGTTGATCTTATGGCCAACTAACTTACTGAGAGTTCGGTAGGGAGTCTCTCGCAAGCTAGTGCGTTGATCAATGATCATGCCGAAGCACTCGGGACATTTGTCACCGAGGATGCCCGAGGTAAGCACCTGCCACGGTTCTTGAGTCAACTGGCGCAAAAGCTAGAATCCGAACGTGAGACATTGACCCGAGAGTTGGATGATTTGAGACACCACATTGAACATATTAATGACATTGTCAGTATGAAACAGTCTTATGTAAAAGCAGGTGATATACAGGAAGAAATTAAGATAAGTGACATTCTTGACGATATCCTCAAGAGTGTTAATATATCGTTTTTGCGCCACAACATAGAACTTTCTCTCTCATTACATCGTGTGCCACTGTTATACACAAACAAATATAAAGTCATGCATATTTTATTCAACTTAATATCGAATGCTAAGCATGCATTAGTCGAATCGGATGGCGCTGAGCGACGCCTGACGCTCTATGTTTTCCACACCTCGAATACCCATATTGCCATTGAAGTGACCGACAATGGCGTTGGTATTAAGCAGGACCATTTGACCCGGATCTTCCAGCACGGATTTACGACCAAACAAAACGGACATGGATTCGGACTCCACAGTAGTACCCTCGCCGCACAGGAACTCGGTGGCGCGTTGACGGTACACAGTGAGGGACTGGGGTGCGGCGCCACGTTTCGGCTAGAACTGCCGATTCACCTCAAACCCCTTGATGTACGACGATGTTCGCCAGATTCCAACCGGGGCGAAGACGGGTTAGCGTTAGTCGAGTCAAGAAAGTAGAGACATGCCATGGCATGTCTGGAAATTTTGACAGGTGATCAGGCCGGCCAAATCGTGGCACTGACCGACGACATGATGGGCCTGGGGCGCCACACCGACAATGACCTATGTCTATCCGACGGCTTGGCCAGCCGCTATCATGCGTGTATTACACGACAGGGCTCGGGTTTTATCCTGGAAGATCTAGGCTCTCTCAATGGTACCGAGCTGTGCGGCTCTCAGATCCGGCCGCATATCTCTTGTGCACTGACGGCGGGAGATGTGATTACGATTGGTACCACGCGTCTATGTTTCCACGCGACTGAGCGGGCGGTAGAGGGGCGTCATGAAGCCCTCAACCCAGCCGGCCAGAGTTCACAAGCCCAGCCATCCGAGTCGGTACAACCCCTCGAACAATCGGCTCGGACTCAGGTTCTCCACCTGGTCGAGGAAGAGGCGGCGTCTCCTGTGATCATCGCGACGCGCGACGCGACGATCGATCCATGTAAGGTCATCGCCCGCCAGCATCACACCCCTGAGGAGGTGCAGCGCGTGTGTCGCCAGTTGCAGGCGATGTGTCAAATGCATGTGGCGCTTGGAACGACGACGGACTTGCCGGCGATGATGGCCATCCTCCTAGACGGCCTGTTGGAACTCTATCCCAGAGCTGAGCGAGCCTTCATGTTGCTGTCCGCCTCTGATAGTACGGACCTGTTACCGTTAGCCGGCAAAACCCGTCACGAGCCACAGCTACAACAGGACGGGCCGGTGCTGTCGCGCACCATTGTGCAGACCGTCAAAGAGCAGAAATGCGCCATCCTGTCACACGACGCGCTTGCAGACCCACGATTCAAGTTACAAGATTCCGTCATTGCACGCGGCATTCGAAGCTTGATGTGCGCCCCCATCCTGATAGAGGGCCAGTTCTTTGGTGTGATCCAACTGGACACCCGCATCGGTGTGCAGTCGTTTACCGGCGACGATCTCGAGCTGCTGACCGCGGTCAGTGCGCAGGCGGCGCTGGCCATCAAACAGGCGCAGCTCATCGAGCAACTGCGGACAGCCAACACCGCGCTACAACATGAAATCGCGCAGCGCCAACACGCCGAAGCCGAACGTGAACACCTGCAGCAACAGTTGCTCGACTCCTCTCGCCAAGCCGGGAAGGCCGAGATGGCCACTGGCGTGCTGCACAACGTCGGCAATGTGCTTAACAGTGTCAACGTGTCGGCCCATCTCTTGAGCGAACAACTGTACCAGAGCGAGGTGACCCGTCTCTTCCAAGCCAATGCCGTCATCCAGGACCATGCGACGCAACTCGGAACATTCTTTAGCGATGATGAACGAGGCCAGCACTTTCCGCGTTTCTTCAGCGCCCTCGCCCACAAACTGGAGGCGGAACATGAGGCGTTCGTTGGGGAGTTAGCATCGCTACGGCATAACGTCGAGCATATCAAGGAGATCATCCGCCTACAACAATTGTCTGCCCGAATGTCTGGGATTCAAGAAGACATCGATCTGCTGAGCCTCGTCGAACATGCCCTGAAAACGCTCGATGTATCGCTGTTCCATACCCATTTGGAAGTGGTATGCGAAGGTGACCAGGTTCTACGTCTCTTCACGGACAAACATAAGGTCTTGCAAATTCCGGTCAACTTAATTGCAAATGCCAAACACGCTTTAATCCATGCCAACCGCGACCACCCATGTCTCACGCTGCGTATTTTCCACCCCACCACAGCTCGCGCTGCCGTAGAAGTGATCGACAATGGCGTTGGTATTGCGCGGGACCATTTGACCCGGATCTTCCAGCACGGATTTACGACCAAACCAGACGGACATGGCTTTGGACTCCACAGTAGTGCCCTCGCGGCGCAGGAACTCGGTGGCGCGTTGACGGTACACAGTGAGGGACCGGGTTGCGGCGCCACGTTTCGGCTAGAATTGCCGCTTCATCCAACAGAGGTCAAGACATGAATCAATGCGCTCTCCCCACACGCCGCGTTCTAATTA
>CBCXVS010000282.1:0-10142 GCA_965178525.1 uncultured bacterium
ATGGACTTTTGAATTGGGCCAACCTGTTGATCTACTTAACCCTCCGCCTATTCTGCCAGGGGAACTTCGGGCTAGAAGTTGACTGCGGCATGTACGAGAATGAAAATGGTGTGAGACGCGGTTTAGACGTCATAGAGGATACGAGCTGGCCAATGCTGGAGCAGCCATGCCTGCGATGACATGGGCGCCTCCCCGGCCTGGCGTCGGAGGCGTTCGTAAGTGCCGTTGGCGAGCAACTGCCGGGCTTGTACGTTGTCATGTAGATGGAGCTGGAGCACGTCGCGGATAATGGCCTCGCGCAGAGGTGGCGGCTCAACGGGAAACAAGAGTTCAACGCGGCGATCGAGGTTGCGTTGCATCAAATCCGCACTGCCTAGTAAGACCTCATCTTGACCGCCATGGTGGAAATGATAGATGCGGGCATGCTCCAAAAAGCGGCCGACGACGGAGGTCACCGTGATGGTCTCACTAACGCCCGTCACGCCGGGACGTAGGCAACAGATGTCACGCACCTGCAGAGCAATCGTCACCCCGGCTTGCGAGGCGCGATAGAGCGCCTGAATACACTGCGGATCAACGAGGGCATTCATCTTGAAGGCCAGATAGCCGTCTCCGTGTTCGCGATGTCGGATGATTTCCCGGTCAATGCGGCGCAGTATCTCTTGCCGCATGGTTCCGGGCGCGACGAGGAGTTTTCGGTAGGTTGTTTTCAGCGAGTACCCGGTGAGGGCGTTAAATAAGTCCGAGACATCGGCGCCGATGGCGGCATCGCATGTGAAGTAGCTCAGATCCGTATAGAGGCGCCCGGTAACCGTATTGTAATTTCCCGTGCCCATATGCACGTAGCGCTGGATCCCGTCCGCTTCACGCCGGACCACGAGGCACATCTTGGCGTGGGTCTTCAGCCCCATGACGCCATAGCCGACGTGTACGCCGGCATCTTCCAAAGCGCGGGCCCACACAATGTTATTTTCTTCGTCAAACCGCGCCTTGAGTTCGAGTAACACGGCAACCTGTTTATGATTTTCCCGAGCTTCCATGAGCGCATGGACGATAGGCGAGTTGGCGCCAACCCGATAGAGGGTCTGTTTGATCGCCAGAACATCCGGGTCATGGGCGGCCTCGCGTACAAAGTCCGCGACGGGCATAAAACTGTCGTAGGGATGATAGAGCAGCAGGTCGTGACGCCGGAGTACCTCAAACATACTGTCCTGCATGGCCAATGGGCCGGGGAGGGCGGGCAGAAACAACGGATCTTTCAGAACCGGGTGCTCGAGCCGGGTGAGTTCCATCAAGTCGGCCATCCCCAGCGGGCCGTTGCCCGTATACACTTGATAGGGCGCCAAATCGAGGTTGTGCATGAGGATATCACGGATGTGAGACGGCGTACTTTGATCGATTTCGAGGCGGACAACAGAGCCGAAATGCCGCATCCCCACTTGCTCTTCAATCGTGGTCAGGAGATCGGATGCTTCGTCATCCTTGATTTCCAAATCGGCATCGCGTGTGATGCGGAAGGGATAGCTGGCGACGACATCGAGCCCGGGAAAGAGGCGGTCCAAATTGGCGGCGACGACGTCTTCGATCCACACGAAACGTGTGGCGAGATCGTCCGCCAAGCCGAGCTGCGTATAGGCATCGGCTTGGTCATCGCTCGGAATGGGCAGCAGACGGGGAAACATATCCGGAATTTTGAGACGCGCAAAGCGTTCGCCAGGGTTGGGATCGCTGACGACGACGGCGAGGTTCAGGCTGAGATTGGAAATATGCGGAAACGGATGGGCCGGATCAAATGCCAAGGGCGTGAGCGCAGGAAGAATTTCTCGTGAAAAATAGCCCTGCAGCCGCTTGTGTTGGGCGGGTGACAAGGCGTTGTAGTCACACACGTGGATGCCGGCCTCATGGAGCTTGGGAAGCAGATCGTTGTGCCAACATGCCGCTTGCTGCGTCAGTTGATGCATTAAGGTTTGGCGAATAGCGGCGAGTTGTTCCGAAGGAGACATGCCGTCAGGCGGCGCGGCGAAGACGCCTTCGGTGACCTGGCGGCGCAAGCCGGAAACGCGAATCATGAAAAACTCATCAAGATTACTGGAGAAAGTAGCCAGAAATTTGACGCGTTCCAATAAGGGATGGGAGGTGGTTAGCGCTTCTTCTAAAACACGCCCATTAAACTGCAGCCAACTGATTTCACGATTGATATACAGGCATGAGGCATCCAGCGTAGACGATGTGCTTGGCGGCTGCTCCTGCGGTTGCGCAGTGGGAGTAGACATAGCGTTCCTTGCTCATCATACACATCCGGAAAGATATTCTGTATGTTTATCCTGAATCGATGCAAGTATACTACAGGCCCATCGGCTCTGATAGCCCAAATCCCCGGACAGCTACAGCCGCATCATTTTTTTCGGTGAAAAGAGCGGGTCATGATGGGGCGCCGAGACGCACCGCCCTGCGGTGTACGTGAAGGCAGTGACCTGAGAGATGATGATCTGACCGCCGCGCCATGCCCATCGCATGGACGAACGGGGGAAAGGAGAACAGCGATGGCCGTATTTTCCGAAGAACTCTTTGAGCGCATCGAGGGTATTTACCGCCGGATTCTGGCGCATCCATTCGTGCAGGGACTAACTGATGGCTCACTAGCAGAAGATGCCTTTCGCTTCTACGCCATTCAGGACGCCCTGTACCTGCGGGATTTTTCCCGAGGCTTGTCGCTCCTGGCAGCCAAGGCGCCCGCGGCTGAGACATCGGTGATGTTCAATGATCACGCCAAAAATGCGATTGTGGTTGAGCGGGCGCTGCATGGGAGCTTTTTCCAGAGTTGGAATCTCTCGTCGAAGGATGTCTATGCGACGCCAAAGGCGCCCAATAATGTCCTCTACACGTCGTATCTGTTGCGTGTGGCCTACGAGCGGCCGTTTCATGAAGGCTTGAGCGCGTTCTTACCCTGTTACTGGATTTATTGGGAAGTGGGGAAAGAACTGGAGCGTCGCGGCTCCTCCGTGCCGATGTACCAACAGTGGATCAATACCTATGCCGGCGACGAATTCGGTGACGTGGTGCAACGGGTCCTGGCGCTGACCAATGGCGTGGCCGAGACGTTGGCGGCGGAAGAGAAGGAGCGCATGGCGGAACATGTCGTCATGACCTCGCGGCTCGAGTATATGTTCTGGGATATGGGCTACCGCCAACAAACGTGGGAGATCTGATCTCGAAAGAAGTGGTGCGTGGCATATAACACCTTCGACATGAGGAAGACAGCATGCGTGGTGAGTGCTTTGAACTCAACGGGGTCACGTATCACTGGCCGGCGAAGCCAGTGGTCGTGGTCTGTATTGACGGTGGCGACCCTGCCTATATGGAGCAAAATCTCAGAGACGGTATCACTCCGCACATGGCGCGATTCATGCGCCACGGTTTCTACACGGTTGCTGACGGCACGGTGCCGAGCTTCACATGTCCGAACAACATGTCCATTGTCACCGGCGCCACGCCTGATGTGCACGGCATCTCGGGGAACTTCTATCTCGATCCCGAGACCCGCACACCCGTCGTCATGACCGGGTCGGAGCTGTTGCGCTCGCGCACGGTGCTGGCGGAGTATGCCCAGCGTGGCGCCCGGATTGTCTCGATTACCGCGAAGGACAAGCTGCGGCAGCAGTTACAAAAAGGTCTCGACCTGACCCAAGGTCATATGAGCTTCTCGGCTCAGTATGCCGAGCATTGCACCCTGGACGATAATGGCATCGAAGAGGTGCTCGATCTCGTCAGTATGCCGCAGCCCGATATGTACTCAGCCGAGCTGTCCCTGTTTGTCCTGGAAGCCGGTATCAAGCTGTTGCAAGAGCGCCAGCCGGACATTTCTTACCTGTCGCTCACGGATTTTATTCAACATAAATATGCCCCGCATGAGCCGGAGGCACAGGATTTTTACGCGAAATTGGACGCGGCGTTGGGGCGTTTGGTCGAGCTCGGAGCGGTGCTCGGGGTGACGGCTGACCATGGCATGAACGACAAATCTGATGCTGATGGCGCTCCCAATGTCATCTGGCTGCAGGATCTTCTGGATGACAGATTCGGGCCGGACCGGACGACGGTCATCTGTCCGATTACGGATCCGTTCCTGGCCCACCACGGTTCGTTGGGCGGCTTCGTGCGGGTCTATTGTCACGATGGCATGCAGCCCGAAGATATCATCGGGTTTGCTCGACAGTTGCCCGGAATCGAGTCGGTGTGGGATAAGCCCTCAGCTGCCAAAACCTTCCAATTGCCGCTTGATCGCGAAGGCGATGTCGTTGTCGTCAGTGAGGCGGGTGTGTGTCTTGGCGCGGCCCAAAAGGATCATGATCTGACCGGCCTGGCGGGGCACCGTCTGCGCACCCATGGCGGCGTGTCGGAGTCCAAGGTCCCATTTCTCATCTCCGAGCCCTTGAACGACGACTACTGGGCGCGGGCAGCGGGCCGGACGTTGCGCAGCCACAACATCTTTGAGTACACCATCAATGGCACGATGCCCATGACCTGAGCCGTCACCTTTTGCCATCCGGAACGGTTGTTCGAGCCATGGCCATGTCTGCTGAGGATAACTGGGCCAACACCGCACCGGAGGCGACCAGGACGGCGCCGGCAAGCTGGGTCACCTGGAGTGCTGCCCCGGCCAACATGGCAAACAGGAGCACATAGAAGGGGACGGCATTTTGATGCAGCGAGGCGATCGTCACCCCCAGATACTGCGCGCCCGCGAGCCAGAGCACAGTGGAGAGACCAATCGATATCGCTGCCATCCAAGCCATCAAGCTCACGGAGTACAGCGTGACGGCGTAGCGCAGCTCGAAAACACCGCTGCCTTTGACAACGAGTACGACAGATAAGAGAAACAGGGTTCCCGCCAGCAGCGTCACCGTCGCCTTGGGGTACGCAGGAATGCTGGAGAGTTGCGTGACCGAAGCGCGTGAAAACCACGTCCAGAGCACGACCGATAAGAGCACGAGCCCTTCACCACCGCCAAATCCCACATCGTGCTCGGTACCGGTAAGTGATGTGAGAATGCCGCCTGCAATCGCGAGTGCAATGGCCAGAAGCAAGCGCCCGGTCAGGCGCTCCGTCCTGGAGAACGCCCCCATGACGGCGGACACCAGTGGCACGGTCGTCGCGAGCACGGCGACCGTTACCGGGTTGGAATAGAGTTGACCCCACACCAGGAAAAGTGTGCTGCCACCAAGTCCCAGACCCCCCACCCGCATCACGCGGCGCCATGGAAGGTGGCGCCAAGCATCGCCGGAATGGGTGAACGGCAGGATCAGGGCGAGCCCAAGTCCTGCACATCCGAGCCGGACGGTGACGAGCGTCAGGGGATCCCAGTCGCGTAGCAGGACTTCGGTCACCGGGAATCCCGTGGCCCAACATAGCATGCTGACCACGGTGAAGATATTCCCCGTCAAACGGCGACGGCGCGTCATGGATCAATGTTTTCATCGGATTTGTGACCCCGCTGTTCATGCGGCTGCTTCATCCTGCATTTTCTCCCGCAAATGTTGCCTAGCGCGCTCGAGTCGCTTGCGAATCGCCGTTTCGGACTTGCTTACAATCTCACTGATATCTCCAATCGATAGGCCGCGCCAGTATCGCAAGTTGAGCAGGATGCGCTCATGTTCATCGAGCTGCTCAAGGCTGGTACACAGCTGGCTCAGGTGTATCTCCCTAGACGGGGAGACCCCTGGAATCTGTGGCGACTCCACGTGCGCCTACTGCCGAATATCACCCATAAAGGCGCGATCAAGCGCGCGGCGGCGGACGCGATTGCGATAATATTGCTGACATTTTTTGCTGGCGATGCCGAACAACCAGGAACGCAGTGATGCCTCAGGCCGAAACGTCGGTAATCGTTCCCAAGCGGTGACAAACACCTCTTGGGTGATTTCCTCTCCAATGCCTTCTCCAAGTCTCGCCACACAGTATTGGGCAATCGTATCGTTATAACTCTGCATCAGTGTCACGATGACTTCGTCACGGTATTGCTCGTCGTTCCGCAGCCTTGTCCAGTCGATGGCCATATCTTCCCCGAGTGGTATGCCTTTCGCAAGCCATTTGTGACATGCCTCCCTGTAGAATTTTTTTCACGACATCATAATGCCTTGTTTTTTTAGGCAAAAGGGAGGCTGTCTCTCTCCCCAAGATGCGCCGCATGCGGATCAAGCGTTGCCCATGGAATTCAGATAACGAAAGCGAAGACTGGCCATGCCATAGCATCAGGGCGTCATGGTCAGTCTCCGGGCGGCTGTAGCGACGGTGAGAGCAAACGATCAATCATAATACTCTGTTTATGTGCATAAGGACAACTTTAATAATTATATTCGCTGTATTGCGATCCACATTATAGATAGCAACTGCATAGCCAAGGAGAGTATGACGATGCTACAGGCACTTGATGCGCGCGACAGTCTCACCTGCTATATGCCCACGGTCTTGGACGATGTTGATCTCCCAGCCTTACAAGCGTTGCTGCATGATGCATGGCTGGCCGATTACCGTGATCAGTTCCGGATTGCATTTGATGAGCCATTCCTCCGCCGCATGATGCGGGAATCCACCTGGGTGGCCTGCATGATTTTCACCCTGGAAGGTATTCCTGTGGGATTCGAAATGGCTTTAGAACGTATGTTATATGTGGATCGGCACCCTTTGTTGGCGTATTACCCCATCCTCTTCACGGTCTCTGCGCAGCATCGCCGCCGTGGGCTCGGGCAGTAGATACTCAACTGGATGAAGCATCTCATGTTCAATGAGCGGGGGGCGGACGTCATTGTGGCGGCATTTCACCCCGGGAAAGCCGGACTGCCCACGATGCAGCACACGTATGCGCCTATCTCGGACTGTAAGATCAATTTCTTCCACACCGCCGACCTCTGGGTACGCCGGCTCGACGACGAGCCGCTCCCTGCCCAGCAGGCATCGCCAGCGGCCATACATATCGCTCTACCCGCTGGTGCTGCCCATTTGACCCCTGCGTCTGGTGAGGCGTCGCTGCCGCCATTATCCCTGCCCTCGGTCACGGCCTTTACCGAGGCGCTCTCTTCCCATTACCAAGTCGCCTTCGGTCCGGAAGCCAGTTTCCGGACACGGTATTTGCACCCCGATACATCGCTAGCCGGCACGTTTTGGTATGACTTCGACCACGGTAAGGGGGCGCATTGTTGCATCAGTTTCGAGATGGCGAACTTGCTCTACAACACACACCAAATCGGGCTCGCAGGCAACATTCAAACGGTGTATGCCCACCTGTGCACGCCGCTACATCTGCAGCAGGCCCTGCACCATCTGTGTCACTACTTGCAGCGCCAGGGATGCGTTGTCGTCAGTATGTTAGACCATCGCGCCATTCCATCCGCCGTGCTGCACGCCCTGAATTTCCGGCCTACCGGTGGCTCGCGGCTCTTTAGCGTGCGGGGCTCTGAGGCCGTCATGCAGCGTTTTGAAACTATCCATCCGCCCTATGTGCTGGATTGGTAGGCCGGAAGGCGTGGCCTGCTGTGCACAGACGGGTGGGCACTGTTTTTCTCAATCGTTGCGATGGTTTTACAACGGCTTCTCAGGGGGTACGTTCTGAGACTGTCGCTACGGCCCCCTGAGGCGCCAAGGGGGAATCCTGCAAAGAAAGGAGGTGATCCAGCATGACGCCAGATGTGAAGTTAGTACCGGTTCGCACCGCTCCACGGCCCGAAGCGCCGGAGTTGGCTGAAGGATGCTGCTCTTGTACAGCGGCTGCGCCTCTCCACACGCCTGCGAAGTCATAGCGTGAAAGGGGTCAGGGAGCACACGCGACCTGGCCCCTGCGAGAGACGATGTGCCTCATGATCCCAAGCCGTGTCGATGAGGAGGTAGCCGCAATGGCAGTATCGCTTGCGGCTACCTGACCGGCAGCAAGAACAATCGCATGGAGGAGATTGCTATGGACAACGGAGGGCCAAAGGGACGTCTGCCCTTGCTCCGCAGTGCGCCGCTGACGTCTGTGGAAGACGGGCCGTACCTCCGGATCGGGGGACAGCCATACGCGCTCCAGGGCCAAGACGCTCAGGCGGTCGTCGAGCGTGTGTTGGCCAGGGTTGATGGGTTTGCCACGCGGGAAGAGATCGCTGTTATGGCGTCGCAGTCCGGGGACCTCACGCCGGACTGGGTGGAACACGTCCTTCGCATGCTGGTCGAGATGGGGGGATGTGTGGTCGATCAGGAGGCCCCGGGTGACCGACGCTTGCGGCAGCAATATCTCGCCCAAATCACGCATTTCGGACAACACCTGGCGTATCCGACAGCGTGTCAGAAAAGACTGCAAACGAGTACGGTCACCGTCATTGGCCTTGAGTACATCGGCGATTTGCTCGTGCAACACTTGGCGCTTGCCGGCGTCGGACACGTGCGGGCGGTCGGAAACCCCATCTTGCAGGCCGCAGAAGTGACTCTCATGGCACATGGGCAGACCGATGCGCAGGCCACGCGACGCCATGCGCTCATGGCGCATCGGCTGCGCACGCTTGGCTGTCCCACGCGGTACGAAGGCGTCGATGCGCCACCCGGCGCACGGCTGGACTGGGACGCCGTTCTCAGCAACTGCGATTTGGCGGTGTTGGTACTGCCACAGCCGCAGTCGTCCCTGTTGCACGCCTTTAATCAGGCCTGTCTCGCCCAGCCCATGCCCTACGTGACGGTGTGGATGGAAGTCACCGGAGCGCAGGTTGGACCACTTGTGGTGCCCTATGAAACCCCATGCTTGCTTTGCATGGAGCTGCGGCGCCGCAAGCACCTCTCGCGCGATGATTTCTTTGCCATTCAACACCAAGAGGAGGCCACCATGCCGAGGTGGCAGGAGGCCGCGTTTTTGCTGCCATGGGCGTCAACCGTTGCTTCCATCGCGGCGTGTGAAATCGTCACGGCTCTGACCCCAGTATCGTCAACCGGCGAGTTACGGCCGCGAGCTGTTTATTAGTCTCCAGGATTGGCAGCTCCAGGCCACGCCAGTGTTGAAGCTGCCGCGGTGTCCGGCCTGCGGGTTGCAAGGACACACACCGTCACCGCAGCCATTCGCGCTGCCGCCGCAGCAGGAGGCGCTGCCAGAAGGAAGCCTTGAATGATCGGTGACATGCGTTTTCGTTCGACTGGCGCGGATGAAGAGACGATCCAACGCGTCCGGCGGCACTTGATCGGTCCGGGCGCCCTCCTCGATGAACCATCCGACGTCCTCCTAGCCCCGCACGATATTCCGGTGTTTTTAAGCTCTGTTCGGGCTCGCCTGCCGCGTGCGTATCCTGACAGCGAACCGGCCGAGCGGATTCACGGCTCGGGCTGTGGCTTGACGCGTGCGACCGCTCAGGCCAGCGCCTTTGGTGAAGCCTTGGAACGGTATAGCGCCTGGCAACGTGGCGCCAACGATAATGTGCGGGCGTCGTATCGCGAACTCGGACAGCAAGCGGTCAATCCCGAGGATTTTGCCTTGTATGCCGAGGAACAATACACTGACCCGGCCCTTCATTTTGGTCGGTTCACGGATACGACCGTGCTGGATTGGGTGGAAGGTTGGTCATGGACCCAGCAGCGGCCTCAGTACATCCCCACCTGTTTTGTATATCAAGAACCTTGCGCCGGTGCCAGGCAGTGCATCTTTCATGCCGTGTCGACTGGCTTGGCGTGCAGCGCGACGGACGAGGTCGCACGTCTCGTCGGATTATACGAAGTGATGGAGCGCGATGCGATCATGATCGCTTGGCTCAACGGCCTTGAGCTGCCACGGCTGCGGCCACCTGCCGACGACGTCGTACTCAACGAGATCTACCGGCGTCTTGCCGCCAAACGGATACAAGCAACCGTGCTCGATGCCACCACGGCCGACACCGGGTTGCCCGTCCGCATTGCCCTCGTGGAAAACCGCGACGGCGCCCCTCCTGAATGCGCCGTCGGCATGGCCGCCCGCTCAGAACCCCTGCAAGCCCACCGCAAGGCGTTGTTGGAAGCCTGCCACACCATGAATTGGCTGCATCAGTTGAAGCAGCAACAGACCGAGTCCAGCGCCGCCGTTGCAGCAGCTCCCCTGTTGACCTTTAAACCGAAGTTCCCCTGGCAGAATAGGCGGAGGGTTAAGTAGATCAACAGGT
>CBCXVS010000283.1:0-10100 GCA_965178525.1 uncultured bacterium
GACCTGGCTGGGCTCCCTCCATCGTTTGGGGGAGGATAGCCTACCTCATTAACTATTGGGGAACAACCCTATTGAAATATGCGATCCGTCTGAGCCCGATGGATAGCCAGGTCGTGGTCAGCCTCAGGAAGCAGGACGAGCAGGCGTGCTTCACCGTGACGGATGAGGGAGAAGGCATCGACCCGGAGTTGCTGCCACATATCTTCGATGAGTTTGCCCAGGCAGACGTCAGGCTACTCACCGATGGGCAAGGCTTGAGCCTGGCGATTGCGCGGCAGATGGTCTTGGCGCACGACGGCACGATTGAAGTCCGGAGCACGAAGGGGGAAGGAACGAAGTTTACGGTCAAGCTTCCCATCGCAACCATCTGACGGTGGCTCTATGACGTTTTCCTTTGCTCGTATACGGCAACTCGGGATTGCAGTACTCCTCAGTCTCATCATCTTGCGCTCGTCGGTCTCACTCTTTGTCTTGCATCATACGCTCCATACCCATGACGTCTCGTATACCGCACAACAGGCGAAAAAGGACCGCTTCGAGTCCATCGTTTTTCGGTTGACCAAAGCGAGTGCGATTTTTTTCGAGCAGCAGGTTGACAAGCAATTTCAACTCCCTCGCTTGCTCGAGGAGTTGGACAACATTCGGGATCAGCTCGCGGCTCTAGCCCAGCTATCCTTGACGTCGGTTGAGCAGACCCATGTGCAAGCGCTGGCGAGGCAAGAGCGGCGGTTACGGATGGCCGTATCGGGCCTGACGGTGACGCCGGGACGGGCCGAAGCGTCGCCTGGGGCCTACTCGTCCGCGATACGTGCCGAAGTTGCCCAGGCCATCGCGGACGCGGTGGCGCAAGCGAACCAGGTCCGCACGCAGCTGGCGGCATCTATCCAAGGCACGAACCACGATCTGACCGTATCCCTCCAGCTCACCCTCCTGGTGCTAACCGGGGGCGCTATCCTTACCGTCGTTGCCGGTATTGTCGTGAGCCTCTTGATGAGTCGCGCCTTGTCCCGTCATATTGGGAATATTGCGCGTGCGACCCACGAACTGGGGCGAGGCAATCTGTCGTATCGGGTGGGTTCTGCCCATACAGACGAAGTGGGGCAACTTGCCGCCGGCATCGATGACATGGCCGAGCAACTCGAAGCCTCCACCCATCGCCTCAATGACACGTTCATGGAACTCACGGAGGCCCGTAACATCTCCGAGTGGCGGGCCCAAGAACTCCACGACAGATCGCAGGAGTTGAGCCGTGAAGTGACTGAGCGGAAACGGACGGAATGCGCCTTGCGCGAGAGCGAGGCGCGTTACCGGACCTTGATCGAGAGTTCGGTCCAGGGCCTTTTTATCCATGTCAAGGGTTTGGTGCAGTTTTCGAATCCTGCCACCGCCCGGATTTTTGGCTACAACCGGCCGGACGACTTGCTGGGCCGGGATTATACGACCTTAGTCGCACCGCACGAGCGCGACGCCCTCGAACGCTATATTCAAGCGCGCATGCAAGGTGAAGCGGTACCGCCGCATTATGAATGTTTGGGCATGAAAAAAGATGGTTCGCCGTTGTGGTGCGAATATGTCGTGTCTCCCGTCTTGTGGGATGACACGCCGGCTGTGATGTCGACCCTCTTGGATATTACGGCGCGGAAACGGGCGGAATTGGCCTTACAAGAAGCCAAGGACACGGCCGAAAGCGCCAGCCGTGCGCAACAAGAGTTCTTGACCAATATGTCTCACGAATTGCGCACCCCGCTGCATGGGATCTTGAGTTTTGCCAGCTTCGGCTTGCAGAAAGCGGCCAAGGTCCCGACGGAAAAAATCCTCCAGTACTTCGAGCACATTGACCAGAGCGGCAAGACGCTCCTCACGTTGCTCAACGATTTGCTCGATCTCGCCAAACTCGAAGCCGGTAAGATGACCTTTACGTTCGATACCATTGATCTCAACCTCTTACTGGCCCGTGTCGCGGAGGAATTCCGGGCGTTGGCCGACGAACGTCATCTGACGCTCGCCATGCATGTACCGGAGACGCCGACCCCACTCAGCCTCGATGAGGTGCGTATCGTGCAAGTCCTGCGGAATCTCGTCAGCAATGCCATCAAATTTACGGCGGAAGGTTCGTACCGTGACGTTGAACCTGGAGCGTGAGGCACGACATGCCCGGGTGGCGGTGTGTGATCAGGGAACGGGCATTCCCGACACGGAACTCGAATCGATTTTTGACAAGTTTGTGCAGTCGAGCAAAACCAATACAGGCGCGGGAGGCACGGGACTCGGCTTGGCGATTTGCCGCGAGATCATCACCGAGCATGCAGGACGTATCTGGGTGGACAATCGCGCCGATGGCGGCGCCATGTTTACGTTTGAATTGCCCCTGCCCGCAGACGACCTGGCAGCCGGAGAGCTGGCAGCTAATGTTCCGACGCTTCCCCTAGCACCTCGATCACACGAATAGGCTGGGGCTTTCCCGCGTACGGGATGCACAGCCTGCTTCCCGTATCTGAAGCGGTTGTGCAACTGCTCTGCCGTCGTGTCGGTAACCAAAATAGCCGCGCCCACCTCCTTGGTCAAACCTTGCACGCGGCTCGCCAGATTCACCGCATCACCCACGACCCCGTACTCCATGCGCGTATCCGGTCCGATGTTGCCCGCGACCACTTCGCCGGTGTGAATGCCAATACCAATGCGGAACGGCGTCTCGCCATGCTGCAGTTTGTGCTGATTCAAATCGCGTGGGGTGCTGCGGTGATGGGCCAAAGCGACCAGATCACGAAGAATTGCCACCATGTGAAGCCTAAGTTGACTCCGTGATTGGCGAGTACACAGAGCAGGGTCATCGGCAGAAGCAGCAGCAGCGCATGAATGGTGAGGACGCGCAGAAGCGTCAGAATGGGTAAGTTGAGCGCCTGCACATACGCGGTGCGCAGCGCCTAGTGTGAGACGGCTTGCCCGGCTTCCTGCGCGGTCAATACCGTATCAATAGGGCGAGTGTGGCGGGTAATGAGCCAGCGGTCGCATACGTACATGAGGGTGACCGGGAGTGGGGCAACGATAAACAACAGGATCAGAATTTGCTCAAAGCGCGGCTCCAACCCGAGAATAAAGAGCACCGACGCTTCGAGCAGAGCGAGGCAGGAGCCCATCCAATAGATGCGTATCGCTTTGCGTTTCATGGCCGCACTTCTTCCTGAGGATACCCGTTGAGACGTCCACCGTATATATTCATGCTACGGCTTTGTTCTGCAAGGAGCAAGTGCGAACATATCCATGCGTTTTACTCAGGGAAGTGAGAGGGGCTGTATGACGGGGTTGGCGCCTCAGGACACCACGGTACCAGCCGATGCCAGATAGCATATTGGATGAGGTCCGCCACGCTCCGCATATGCATCTTGCGCAGGATATTGGCACGGTGGGTGCTTACGGTCGTGATACCGATAGATAGTTCGGCCGCAACCTTCGTGATGGTTTTGCCCGCGGCAAGCAGACACAACACCTGAAACTCCCGATCAGACAGCACGGTATGTCGGGGGCGAGCCGCATCCGGCATCTGCATTGCCACCAAATATTCACTTAGCGTGGGGCTCACATATTTGTGGCCCTGGGCGAGCTGGCGTATGGCGGTGACCAATTCTTGTGGCGCGGCTTGCTTCGTCAAGTAACCGTCGGCGCCCATGTGTAAGAGGCGGGTACCATATTGCTCCTCGGTATGCATGGTCAACACGAGGACGGGCGGCCGGTCAGGAAGGTGCCTGATGTGCTGGAGCACCTCGATGCCACTGCGATCGGGTAAGGACAAGTCGAGTACGATCACATCCCACGTGGCGCTCTGGATGGCATCGAGCGCGGCTTGGGCCGTGCTGGCTTCGCCACCTACGCTCATGTCGGATGTATCCGCCAGAATTTGTTTCAAACCTTGACGGACGATCGCATGGTCGTCGACGATGAGAATGGTAATCATGCCTGCTCCCCTATCGTGGTCGAGCCTTGATCTGCCAGCGCGAGGCGGACGGTAATCACGGTCCCCTGGTCCGGATCCCCAACGACGTGGACCTCGCCTTCCAATGGGGCGATACGCTCACGCATGCCGAGTAACCCGAGCGCGTGTGGATTGGTCAGCGCCTCCTCGGTGATACCACAGCCATTATCGCGTACGATGAGGTGCAGTGATGCATGCTCCGTACATAGATCCACATCGATACGCGTGGCGTTAGCATGACGCACGGCGTTGGTAAGGGCTTCTTGTAGAATCCGAAAGATGGCGAGTGACTGTTGGGCATCCAGGCGGCTCGCGTCTACGTCGAGCCTCTGCGTCACCACAATGCCGGTACGTATCTGAAAGTCCTGAAGCAGCCATTCTGCGGCGGCGGCTAACCCGAGGTCGTCCAGGATTCTCGGGCGTAATGAGGTCACGAGCCCCTCAACCGAGCGGAACATCCTGTTCGTCAGGTCCAGCATCCCGGCAACCTTATGTGGGATGGTCATGGGCTCTAAGGGTCTATGCTGGCTGAACCATGCCAAGTCCATGTGTAAGGCGGTCAGGGCTTGCCCCAATTCATCGTGCAGTTCACGGGCAATACGCTTGCGCTCCTCCTCCTGAATTTCCAGTCGCCGTGCGGCAAGTGAACGAAGCTGGGTGTGGAGGTGACGCATGCGCGCCTCAGTCCGTTTTCGTGCCGTGATATCGCGCTGGATCGTGGCAAGGCCCACGGCATTGCCTCTGTGGAGGTCGGTTATGAAGAAACAATCCGCCAGGACATCGATCGGCTCACCCGTCTTAAAATGGCGGAGTTGCGTTTCGCCGATCCAGTGTCCATGCGCTTGGACCGTCGGCAGAATATGGTCGCGGAGCAGGGCGTCGTAGTCGCTAAAATGGAAATCCGTAATCACCTTGGGCGACGCCGAGTGGAGGCGGTCGAGGCCGACCATCTTGCGGCCGGCGTCATTCACAAAGACGACCTGGCCCTCAAGGGTCGCCATGGCAATGAAATCGTTGCTATGATGCACGAGCGCGGCCAGTTTGCGTTGCTCCTCCTCGATGAGCTGACGCGTGGTCATTTCCTGCTGCAGTTGTCTATTGGCGACTCGGAGTGCCGCACTGCGTTCTTCCACCCGCCTTTCGAGATCGTCATATGCCCGTTGCAACGCCGCTTCGGCCTGTTTGCGTGGTGTGATGTCGATCGTTGTTGTTTGAACCGCTGGCACCCCTTCCCAGCTCACGACCGATACCACGTTGTCGAGCCAGATGGTGCTGCCGTCCCGGCGTATGCCTTGGGACTCATAGTGCATCGGAGCCGGTTCGCCGCGCATCCGGGATTGTAGATAGCCGAGGAGACGCGTGCGTTCGTGGGGCACGCCTATCTCCAATATGAGGTGCTCCATCTGCAGAATGTCGTCAGGCGTTTCATAGCCAAAGATCTCGACGTATGCCTGGTTCACAAAGAGGGGTTTGCCTTGGCGGTGTATGACCACACCTTGGATGGAGCCTTCAATCAGATCCCGAAAGCGCCTTTCGCTTTCCTGTAAGGCCGCGTCTAGCCGCTTGCGCGCGGTGATATCAGAGATCACAACCTGGAGCGCCGGTTCGTCATCCCACCAGACTTCTTGTATCTGGACATCCAACCAGATGGGCGTTCCATCCTTCCGAAGCGCTTGGTGTTCCTGCTGGGCTGCGACGGCTTGCCCCAACTGATGCGCCTGCACGTAGCCTGCCACGCATTGCCGTTCCTGGGGCGCTAGGATCGGCAGCAGAGAGTCGAGTTGCAAGATCTCGTTAGGGGAGGCATAACCCAGAATTTCTGCGTAGCGCTGGTTCGCGAAGAGTGGCACCCAGTTCCGGTGGATAACAATGCCCTGGATGGAGCCCTTAATAAGGGTGCGAAAGCGCTTCTCACTCTCCCGTCGCGCTGCTTCTGCCCCTATCCGGTCGGTAACGTCTTGGGCATGGCCAAGTACATAAGACGGTTTCCCCGCTTCCTCGTACCGGACGTTACTGTATTGCCAGATCCGTTCCTGGCCGGTTTTCGTCATCACACGTATAAAACCGCTGTCCGTCCGTTGACGCCGAATACGTGCCAGGTAATCGTCATAGAGATATTGCACGTCGGGCGCAAGGAACTGCCGGGCGTTCTTTCCGATCATTTCTGCGGGCTGGTAACCGAGCAGCGCGGCCGAGGCGGCATTGACGAAGAGGAAACGACCGTCTAGGTCGTGCATACACATCAGCCCTTGGCTGTTGTCGACGAGCGCTTGATACTGC
The DNA here is from genome assembly GCA_965178525.1 of uncultured bacterium. Lineage (GTDB taxonomy): Bacteria > Tectomicrobia > Entotheonellia > Entotheonellales > Entotheonellaceae > CBCXVS01. The sequence goes on from CBCXVS010000283.1 coordinate 6,251, forward strand.
TGTAACTGCTTCTGCAACACCTGTTCAGCCTGCTTGGGCTGGGTGATGTGGTCTATGGTGGCGACGGCGAAGCCGGCATGCGCGAGGCGCTTTCGTTCTGCTGCTTTCGTCGGCAGCAGCTCAATCCGAACGAAACGCTGGAGCAGACGATCATCGGCTTCGCACACGGCGTTGTGTCCTCGCATAACGTCCGGCCATCGGTGCTGTCAGAAGCGTTGCAGGTAACATTCCCGGTCCGGACAATGAGCATGCAAGAGCTCATGGAGTTCACGCCCGTAGACATCGCTGACCCGTGCCAATCCCCAGCGCTCGATGGTGCGATTGGCTCGCAAGATGCGTCCTTGCGCGTCGAGCAAGCACACACAGTGGGGAAGCGTATCGACGACCACCTCCCATTCTTGCTTGGCCTGCTCAATCTGCGGTAGGCGATCCGGAGGTGTTTGCGGACGCGGGGCACGTGGAGGCACGTGGTGCATCGTTTCCCATGGCATCCCACGATCGGGAGTTTGCCCATTCTCTTGTATATCCATATGATTGCGCTTCATCCTAGATGGTAAGAATGTCACCAGCCGCACTCGTGATGCGGCGTAGCATGATGTACATCTAGGCACACGTTGCGGGCAACAATACGCCAAACCACTGCCGTGTCCTGTCCGCGTACCTACTGCCTTGTATGTTATGTATATTTGCGACTATTGTGAAATATGTGCGAGCTCGCGCTATGCGCAATGTACATCGTGGCTATTATGAGGGATGTATGCTTGCGTTATGTATGATGATGGTTGTTTTGAACTGTACGCAAGTAACACATCAAGCAAGCTGGAGCCGCGCGCTTTTTGAGCGCTGTACAAACTTGAAAACGTCTGTTGCTTCTGCCGTCTTCCTCTGACGACCCTGACATGTATACCACACATTCGATCCATCCAACCTTGTATCATGGTTGGCTTGTGGTCAGGATACGTCACGCGTACGGCTGCGCCGTCAGCCGCGCTCCGCGTTTTTCGTGTCCGTACGGGCATTCCCAGTGCTATGATATGGATAATATGACGAGCCCGTTGGTGCGCCGTGTATCCGGTCGCTGCCAGCCATACCCAACTCCACAGGGAGAGACATGAAGGGGTCTGTAACCTTTTGTAAAAGAGAACAGACATCTATTTATCCTTCCCGCTCCGCTATGTGGGCGAACACGTTGTGCTGCCCCTAAGCTTGCCCGTGGCCTAGCGCTCGGGAATCCATATGAGGCATCGGCGGGACTGGGCAACACAGCATCCCAACATACCAGGCAACCACCCAAAACCTATACTATAAATATGATATAAATCCAGTAGGTCGTACCATAATACGGCTGGTAATATGGAGTCAAGCATAAAAATCCACTCATTATAGCCCTTGATTTCGTTGCGGCATCATGCCTGGGAGAGCACCGATGTCAGGTGGAAGAGAAATCGGCAGCGTCGTCATCATCTGGAAGTAGTGTGATATTTTATACGTTATGTGGAGCTATCTCACCTCGTGATCTTGTGCCATACCCACCATCGTCTCGGTGCGTTGCTTAGGAATCTTTGGTTTTGGCTTTGTAAACTACGATCACCACACTCTGGTTGATCTTATTTTCCGCCTTGGTTTTGCCCTCCGCGTCGATGGCTGCCAACTCGCCAGCAGTGACGCCATAGCGTTTTGCATGTTCCAGCGTCAACTGCGGCGGATCATAGCCGAAATAGAGATAGCGTATTTGCGTGTCCTCTACGGCGAATTTCTCTATGAAATAGTCTTTGATCTCACCAGCTCGCTGCCCGGATAAGACGATATTATATGCCCTATCTCCGATTTTACTCGCTCGCCCTATGAGTAAGAGTTGGTCATGTGCGGCATCGAAGTTCTGCATGAGCGCATCGAGCCGCTTTTGATATTTGTCTTGTACGGTATAAGTATCGAGTTCAAACAAGACGATGGTATGCGGTAAGTCAATGACATGCTGGGTATGAATATCCGTAATATCCTGTAGCAAAGGCGCACAACATGCTTCACACTCGAACACGTGATGAAACCAGGCTTCTTTATTATGGCCTTCTTGCTTTAAGCGTGCTTTGGCTTCTTGCGGATGTGCCGTGCACTCCGTAGGCAGAGCGTCGAGTACGGCCTTGGGAGACACGAAAGGTGACCGGAATAATGTCAGTTGCTTCTGCCGGGCTTCAATCCATTCTTGCAGCGTTTGCTCGTGTTGGCCCTCGAGCCGTGCGATCTCAGCCTGCGTTTGCGTGTAATTTATGGTGAAGGCTGTGGCTGTGCTCTTCTGTAACCACGCTCGCAAGGTTTGCTTCTGCGTCTCCTCGAGCCGCCCAATCGCCTCCTGCAACGCGTCCAGGAGTGGATGGTCCGCCTCAGGCTGTTCATCCTCTGCCAGCGCCTGTTCCGGGTCGCGTCGTACGTTTGGGGGCATGCCTTGCCGCAGCCACTGCTCCATATGCTGCTGCTGCTATTCAATCCGGTCGATACTTGCCTTCAACGTCTCCAGAGACTGCTGCCGCTCCTCGATTTGCTCGATGCGTTCCTGGAGCCACTGCTCCAAATGTTGTTGTGTCGCCTCGAGACGCGACAGACCTTCCTGCAATATCTCGCGCACCTTCCTCTGCTCTTCCGGTCGGGCCGGCCCGACCGGCGTCTGCCCTCGGTCTGGCGACGCAGCATGCTCAGTAGACCCGATGGCGTGCCAGCCGATACTCGCTGACAGAGCGAGCATGACAACGTAGAGCCGCTGTACATACATGGTGTGACTCCTTCCCTCCGACTGTAGGATACCATCCTCCGCTTGCTATAACAATGATAGCGATACAGAAAGTAACCTAAGCCTCATCCGAGGTACGATGTGGATGTAGTTTATTTTATCGTGTTCGTATGATTTATAATAGTACATTAATTATGTGTGTTGCAATAATTTATATGTTCATAATTCAATACCGTTTGAGTCGATTCATCATAGCAAGATAAATTATTCATAACAATGATGAAGATAATTGACAAAAATCAGCTTCTATCCATCACGAAACTTTGCATTGACTCCACTCGATACCGTGAATTGTTATCCATGACTTGGGGTGCCCGAGAAGGGTGGCGACGCCAGCACACGTGGGCTTGGGCATGGTGTTAGATACGCTCCGCGGCTATTGTCCTACTTCTCTGAGGTTCCTACTCATTATCCTACTCCTATTCGAACTATTTCGACTCGTCAATCAATGAAATTCGATCTAAAATCGCTGTAATACGATGCAAGGTCATGATACCTGGCTGTAAAATCTTTGGGCTGGTCAGCGTGAAATACACGGCGAAACCAGATTCATATTTTTTTGGTTGCGGAAAGGTTGATACTTCTGCTGGAAGTCTGATGACTACGCTGGGGTGAGGAAGAAGACATTTCCCTTTATCTGACATGACTGAGCCGTCAATATGACGCTTGGTACCTAGCGCAGATGCGATGCGCTCATACTGCGTACCGCAAATGAGTGGGCAGATGATGCCCTGGATGTGGCTAAGCTTATGGCCCGCAAACGGCATACGGACTTCTGCCAGCGTGTACTAGAATGGGCATTCTAGGGAACGCCGTGTGCAGCGGTTTCTGTAACCGACGGGGCGAAGCTATGGCCAAGCGCGTCTACGCCCTATGCAATCCGGTGGAGAGGCAGGATCCGGCGCGTGCAACCCGCACTCACATACGATCGTTCATCGGGTCATATGGACGAGGCTATCACCCTGCGGGACGTGTTGATCGTTCTATTTAAGCCGAAGTTCCTCCCGTGATTCGGCGACAACTTGTTGAAATAAAAACTCAAAAGCCTGAAACGAATTGACCTTT
>CBCXVS010000284.1:0-9849 GCA_965178525.1 uncultured bacterium
TTTGAGCGTGTTGGCATCCAGACCCTCAATCGACCGGCTGCCGAAGTACACATGAAAGGTCGACGCGTCGCCATAGACACACGCCGGCACTTCATGGCGGTTGAGCAACTCTTGCAAGCCACTACGCAAGCGCGCCGCCATGCGGTCGGCTTGCTCTTGCATGTCGCCTGTCGCCACGATGCTGAGGGCGGCATTACCGGTGGCCGCGCAGTACGGATTGGCGTTGAACGTGCCGCCGTGGGACACGCGTTCGAAGCGGTCATGATCCGAGTCGCCGGTCTGCGTCATCACCTGCATGACGTCATCGCGGCCGGCCACAGCGCCACCGGGGAGACCACCCGTAAGGACTTTGGCTAGGGTGCAGAGGTCGGGCGTGAGGCCGATTTTCTTTTGCAATCCTCCGGGACTCCAGCGAAAGCCGGTGATGACTTCGTCCAAAATCATCACCACACCATGCTGCTGCGTCAGGCTGCGGATGCCCTGTAAAAAGCCGGATGGGAGCGGCACCGTGCCGTAAGAAGCGCCAGAGCCCTCCGTGATCACACCGGCGATGTCATCGTCACTGGCCAGCGTGCGTTCCAGCGCATCCAGATCCGGGGGGAGAATGATGACGGATTCGAGCGCGCCCTTCGGAATCCCAAGCGACGCCGGACGATCGAAAGGCGGCAGGGTACCGGGCATGACGTAATCGTGCCAGCCATGGTAATGCGACTCCCAACGGATGATCTTGTTTTTCCCCGTGTAACCACGGGCAATGCGCATGGCCAGCATGGTAGCTTCGGCGCCAGAGGCGACAAAGCGCACCTTGTCGGCGCACGGGATCAAATGGCAAACGCGCTCGCCCCATTCCAATTCGGCTTCGACGGGCAGACCGAAGTGCGACCCGTCGGGCACCACCTGCATTAACGCCTGCACCACGTCCGGATGGGCATGGCCTAAGAGGAGAGAAGCGGAGCCGAGCCCGAAATCGATATAGGCGTTGCCGTCTACATCCCATTTCCGGGCTCCTTCCCCGCGAGCGATCGAGAGCGGGAACGGATCGGTAAACCGCATATCATGGGTCACACCGGAGGGAAAGACGTCTTGACTCCGCGTGTAGAGTTCTGCAGATTTCGGGTTGCGGCGAATGTACGCTTCGTGGATGGTCTCTGCCATGGTGCGCTCCTTTCACGCCTAAAAAAACAGCCACGATCTCAATGCCCCTGCGACTACAGTCTTGAATGTACCGCAATCCTCTGCGGGTGTCATCCGCGATGTCAAGACGTGCGGTATAGCTTGCTGCCCGTCTGCTCTCTATCCTTAATCATGCACGTACCAACAAGAAACTTTTAGTTATCAAAATATGATACTTAATGGTGAAAATAGGCTATTTGTATTTTATTTTTATATATATGACAAACTTTACTAAAATCACAATATGGTATTATTATATTAAAATCAAAATATTACAAAGAAATGCAAAACAATTAATGTATTACTTTATTTTTTCAAACTAGCTTATGGTTATATATGATTAGGTTGAATTTATTAGATAATATTGAGGATATTTGGATATGATTTCTTGTAAAGAAGAAAATAAATGAATAAATACAAACAGCAAAATGAAAGATATATGAAAACAACACCTCTTGCATCCTTTATTACATTGCCACGTGTCTTGTATGTCCTCGTTTTCATAGGGAGTATGAGACTCATTGGTGGCGTGGCTGTCGGACAACAACTTGTCACGAATGTGATATTTCAAGATACACAGGGTAATCTGGGGGGAATGGTCACCGACCCTGACGGTATCCCCGTCGGTGGCACGTTGTCATTCGATTTTAGCCGGAGCGTTCTCTATCAAGTGCGTATTGATGTCAACCGGGATGGAGATTTTGATGACCCCGAGGATGCCCGGTTGACCGGTCTCTCAAGCGTGGGAACCAATACCGAAGCTTGGAATGGACGCGATGAGTTGGGAGCACCTGTGAGCTGCGGCGACCCCATCGAGATGGTGATCGAAACTGCCAGCAGTGACGACGGTGGCGGTGAGGGTAACGAAGGCGGTGACGAAGGCGGTGGCGGTGCAAGCCCGGAAGTTGTCGCCACGATCACCATCTATGTATGGTGTTACGTTGATACCGATCATGACGGCACCTCCGATGACCGTGATCTTGACGATGATAACGACGGTATACCGGATGTAAATGAGTGTGATCCGGCAAACATCGCGTTACTGTTCTGTCCGACTGATACCGATGGGGACACCATTCCTGATGTGCGCGATGCCGACAGCGACAACGACGGCATTCCTGACGTCACCGAAGCCGGTGGGACCGATGCCAACGGCGACGGTGTCATCGACGGATTTATCGACACGGACAACGATGGCCTACACGATCCGGTCGATGATGTCGACAACGGCGGTGGCACGGGCGACGTGACGAATGGCGCCCCGCTGCCGATCCCCAATACCGATGGTACCGGTCCGGCGGATTTCCAGGATATCGACGCGGACGATGACGGCATTCCCGACAATGTGGAAACTCAGCCCACACCTGGCTATGTGCCACCGAGTGGGGCGGACACCGATGGCGACGGGCTCGATGACGCCTACAACCCGGACGACGGCGGTCTGCCGGTACCGCCGATGAATACGGATGGTGCCGATGTGCCCGACTATCGGGACCCGGACTCCGACAATGATACCGTATGCGATATTGCCGAGAATGGTACGGTCAACGTCCCGAGCGGGACCGATACCGATGGCGATGGACTCGACGATGGGTTCGAGGGCAGTGACGTCGGTGATGGCTTCGATGTCAACGACGAGATTGACACCCCGTCCGCCGACCTACCGGACACGAACGGCAACATCGGCTCCGGCGGCGATGTCGACTACCGCGAGGTCTCAATGCTCATATCCTTTAGCTGTGATGGGACCTTCTTGGTCAGCATGGGTGCGGGCGCGGTGACCCAACTCGCCACAGTCGACACATCCGTGCTACCATTCACACTGCTCCCTATTGGCAATACGAGCCATGGCATGGCCTACAACGCCCTTGCCTATAATCCACAGGATAACTTCCTGTACGCCATACGCGCGGCTACCAACGAGGTCTTGCGCCTCGGCGCAGACGGGAAACCTGTGAATCTGGGAGCCGCCGCCGGGTTGCCACCGCCTACCCAGCGCTATGACGCTGGAGACATCGATGCCAATGGTTTGATGTACGTGCTCGAACCGGATGCCACCGTATTGTATCGCCTCGATCTTTCCAGCCCGACACTGGCGACAACCGCAATTCCGCTGGTCGATCCGCTAGGCGGTCTGCGGACACTTGATCTGGCGCTGCACCCTGTGGACGGCATGCTCTACGGGATTAATACACGTCCGGCTGGGGAAAGTGGGCAAGTGACGCAGGTTGACCCGGCTACCGGAATCGTGACGCGATTTGGTCCCAACCACAATCTCTCGATTGAGGCGGCGTTCTTCGACAGTGCCGCTATCCTGTACGGTCTTGCCAGTGATGGTGCGTTTTTCCGCTTTGATATCAGCACGGGCGCCGCAACGCCAGTCGCCAGTACGACATCGGTATCCAACAGCGATGGTGCGGCCTGTCCCACGGCGATTGGTGATACCGGCGAAATCCGTCTGACCATGTCGATCAGCACTGTAGAAAGTTCTTCATGGACGGTGACCATCGATTATGTGGTGGAAAATGCTAGCAGTCATGCGGTGGTCAATTTGTCACTCACGGATGATCTGGAAGCCACCTTCGGCGTACCGGGAAGCGACTGGTCGCTGCATAGCGTCACGGCAATGAGCGGCCCTGGCAGCATTGCGGTCAAACCCGATTTCAATGGCGAAACGGCGGGCTTGACCGAACTCCTCGGCCCTGGCAGCGGTCTCGGCGCCGATGGCTCAGGGGAGGAAACAGCCCAGATTCGCGTGATTCTGCTCGTGAATACGCCCGGGAATTTTACCAACCCGGGGACGGTGACAGGCGAGACGCTCAATGGCACACCCGTGAGCGACATGGCCGAGGTGACGGTGGTCCTGGATACGAGCACCCCGCCGCCACCGCCGCCGCCGCCACCGCCACCGCCGCCACCGCCGCTACCACTGCCGCCGCCACCACCACCGCCGTCACCGCCGCCGCCACCGCCGCTTCCTGTCGCGATGGACGATACCGTTGTCACCGCAGTTGGTCAGCCGGTGACGATCGATGTGCTGGCCAACGACCATCATCCTGATGGAGACCCGCTGATCCTCGTCCACATCGGTCCGCCTTCCTCCGGTACCGTGATCCTCAACCCCGATCGCATGCTGACCTATGTCTCAGCCGCGGATAGCCGTGGCCCGGAGACATTCACCTACACGGTGGCGGACGGCCGGGGCGGCATGGCGACCGCCACCGTGATCGTTAATTTGACGAACGTTTTTGATCCCCCCACCGGCCGCAAGATCATCAATCCCGCCAACCTGCCCGAACTGGAATGGCGCATGGTCTGGCTGAATAGCGGCAATTTCGTCGCCAATCCTGTGCGCATCACGGACACCATTCCGGCGGGCGCCACGTATGTCGTGGGTAGCTTGACCTGCGAGGCGAGAGGTGACTCGACGGTCGCCCGCTGTGTCTTTGAGCCCGAGGCAAACCGGATTGTGTATGAAGGCGCCGTGGCTTCCGATTTAGGGGCATCGACGGAAGAGAATGCGCGGCATGAAGTCGTCATGACGTTCCGCGTGTTAACGCCTCCAGGCTTTTTCGGTGTGCTGGAGAATCAAGCCGAAGCGTACTGGGATAACGACGGGGATGGGACGGTAGACGATGGGGTCTCGGTCTACACGGATGATCCGAGCACCCCCGCCATGGACGATCCGACTGTATTTGTTCTTTCCGAGGCGCCGGGGGCGTGTCTATTTCAGGTGCGCCCGGCGTCGGCGGGAGAAACAGCGTCCAGTTCCGAGAGTCCCGATCTGCAGGATAATCCGGTTGAGGGAGCAACTGGGGCGTTGAGCAGCCGACAAGCGATCCTGGAGGCATTGACGGTGACAACACCACAGGCCACACAGGTGGTCGCTGGCACGGCTGTGGCGGTCGCCGCTATGCAAGGGCCAGGTCAAGGAACAGCGATTTCCCCGCCGGTTCCGGTGATGGTGGCGAATACGTTGCAGCCGCAGCTCCCCGACATCGTCGAGGCGGCAGGGTTTAAAACGGAGGCCATACTGAGCCAGCAGGATCATCTGGTGGTCACGGCCGCAGGTCTCTTGGTCGCCGTACCTGCCAACACGCTGGCGCCGGAGGATAGACTCGATATGACAGCGGTAGCGGCAGGCGAGGCCCCGCATCCCTTACCGGGGACGCCCGTGGCCGGTCTCTGGCAACTCACGCTGGCAAGTGGGCTGGAGCAGCTTGGCAGCCCGGTCACACTGCGCCTACCATACGCCGATGTGGATCAGGATGGCCGCGTTGATGGGACCGGCTCCGTCATCCCGGAGACCCTGCTCACCCTGTGGCGCTATGACGCGGTGCAAACGGCATGGGCGCCATGGCCCGAGGCGGTGGTCATCCCAACGGCCAATGTGATGGTTGTACAGACCGACCGAATCGGACTGATCGGCGTATTTCGCGCTGCAGATGGCAGCATGCATGTCGTGGGTGACGCAAGCGACGACGTGCCTCTGACACAGACCGTTGCCACGCCGTCCGACGCACCGGCCGGCGATGGGTGGCAGGATATCGGCATAGCGGCCACCGCACCCTATGTGACGGCATGGGACACCACACTTTTCGACGATGGTGACGACGAGTTACGGGCCATCTGCACCGCGGACCCGCTCGCCCTGTCGACCTTTCAGACCACTACATCCGGGGCCGGGACGCCTGGCGGCAGCGGTGGCAGCTCATGTTTTATCGCTACCGCAGCATATGGATCGCCCTTAGCGCCACAGGTTCAAGTGTTGCGAGCATTTCGGGATACGTACCTGACGCCTCATGCCCTGGGGCGTGGGCTCGTGGCGCAGTACTATCGACTGAGCCCGCCACTGGCGGATGTGATCCGTGACCGGGCATGGCTGCGCACGATGGTGTGTATCGGCCTCACGCCTGTGGTCGGAAGTGCGCAGCTGCTCATGAAGGGGCCTCGAGCTGCCTGGCTCGTCCTGGCGTTGCTTGGACTCCTCAGCGGTATGGGGCTCGCATGGGGAAGAGCCAGGGCGCAACGGCGGCAAAAGCGTTAACGGCCGATCACGACGCTATCCCATAGAGGGTGCAGATTCGGCGCCTGCTCGATCGACCAGAGGAAATCCAAGGCGGTCTTGCAGGCGTCGGGCGACAACACCTCATGAGCCAGCCCCCGAAATTTGTCTTCGACCTCCGCATCGGACAACGGGTTGCGGCAATGACCTTTGGGATAGGTGACCGCTGCACTCAGTTGCCGCCCCGAGGTGGTCGTCACCTCCATATCACAGTTGTATTCCGCCGAAAAGCGCTGGGTGAAGTCGGGATCTTCGTCAATGCTCATGGCGCCGATCAGCGCCCGGATGGCTGCATCCTGTAAATCATCTTGGCTAAAGCTGTGGGGTGTAACGGCGCCGTGCTGGAAGGCATAGGCCACCAAGTAGGGAATGCTATGGTCCGCCGTTTCTCGGGTTTTGGGCGCCCATTTTTCCGGTTCGGTGGCGGCGCTGGATGTGGCCGTGCGATACGAGCGAATCCGAATCGCAGCGATGTCTGAAGGGTCGACTTGGGAGCGCAATTCCAGGGCCAGGCCAATCGGTCCCTGCGTATGAATTTGCGACGGATAAAACTTAAAAATATTCGACATGATGCGGAAGTCGGTGTCATCCTGATCAAATGGGGCAATGTCGACCGGCTGCCGCACCGCTTGTTGCCACAGCCCCCGGCGACCGTCAAACGGCGCTTCCGGACCCGTCATGCCACGCTGAGCCAGTTGCGCCGAGAAGATCGCGGCGCGCGTGGCGTTGGCGGCGGCACAGCCTTTCCACATCGACAGCTCGCCCACCCGTATGGCGCCCAAGGGCAAATTGGAGACACTGGCGAGCGAGATGGCGTTCCCCATCGCTTCCCGGTCAAGTCCCAACACGTTCCCGGCCGCACAGACGGCGCCAATCACGCTCAGCATGCCCTGATCCCAGCCGAGTTCGCCAATGACGACGTGATCGGACAATCTGCCAAACACTTCATAGGCCAGGACAATAGCCGTGATGACCGTCCGGCCGTCGTGACCGAGCGGGTCAGCTAGGGCCAAGACCGCCGGAATCATATCGCTGGGATGGCCGCCACCAGGGGAGAAGTAGGAGTCGTTATAATCGAGGTAGCGTACCATGGCGCCGTTGGCAAATCCCGCCATATCGGGAGCGCTGCTATAGGTTGTGCCCAGAAGACGTGACGGGGTGGTACAGGTCACACTTTCCGCCAATTGCCGGGCCACGCGGCACGGCTCGGCATGAAAGCCCCCAAGGGCGCATCCCACGGTGTCGATGAGCGTCCGCTTGACATGGTGCACGACATCCAGTGGCAAGTCGTCGTAGGTTAGGTCGCACGCATATGCACTCAAAAGCTCAGTGGTCCGGTCCATAGGGCACCTCGTAATAGGCAAAGGATGACGCCGCTCCGGTTGGGCTGCCGGTTGTGCTGTACGTCGCATCTTACACGAAGCCGTCAGCCCTGCCAATGCCGTCCTCCGGTGCTATCGCGCGTCTTCGCAAGCGCTTGCGACCATGGTGTGGCGTATGCCGTCCAGAGTGCTTGATGGCGTATCCGACACACGGGCCTCTATAGACAAACGGCCAGGATATGTACAGTTGCGACGGCCGCAAGATCTGTGTATCATAGCCACATTGTCTCACAGATGTTCACAGGCTAGCTGGAGGACATAGTGTGATATTCGTTGTGCTGCTTCGTATCGTGCTCGTGGTGGTAGCTCTCTGGGTGCTCTGGAGGCTCTACATAGTCGTGTTCCCAGCGCGGCGAGCGCCGCAGGCACGCGAACAAGATGGGTGGGGAGAGGTGCTCGAAGCGATTGACGAGTTGCCCGAGACAACTGAGCCTCATCCCCGTGTCCAGGATCAGGGGCAACCGTTACAGCCTCAACCCCAGCGGTCAGATGGCACGGTGTCACAAGCCACCATCGAGGCCGTTATCGTTCATGAGGCAGAGAGCGCCCTGTCTCTCATCAGAATGGGTGACGAGCACAAACGCCTCGCCGCTTATCACGAGATTACGACATACGAAAAGCTCTGCACCATTGCCGATTGTCATATCAGCGAGGCGACGTGGAAAAAAATCGCCGCCATTCGACACCAAGCCTGGGAAATCCTTCATCCGCCTGAGAGACATGAAGAAGCGGGGTAAAACCTACTGTCCTTGTGAGCACGGCGTTGCTCGACGGCTCCACATTTTCGAACAGCGCCGACCCGTGTTTACACCCCAATATACGTATCCCCGATGTGTCCTGCTTGGCGTAAGCGCTCAATTTCCACATCGCTCATCCCCAGGACGTTGTGATACACGTCGTCATTATGCTCCCCGAGGCAACAGGCCGCACGACGTATGCTGCCAGGCGTGATGGACATCTTCCATTGCATGCCCGGATAGCGATGCGTGCCACTATCGCGTTGCGTCACGGTTTCAAAAAAACCGCGGGCATTGAGGTGGGGATCCGCATACGCATCCGGTTCCTTTAACACCATGCCGGCGGCCACGCCACGGGCTTGCAGATGCGCCATGGCGTGACGGGCCTCTTGCGTACACGTCCAGGCCGCGAGGTGACGGTCGAGATCATCCTGATGCTGCAGACGCCCGGCCAGCGTGGCGAGTGTTTCCTGCCTGGCCCACGCCGGATTCCCGAGGGCTTGGCACAACTGCCGCCATTCGGCATCGGTGGCCACGGCGAGCACGAGCCAGCTGTCTTCGCCCTGGCAGGGGTAGCAGTTGTGCGGCGCCATGGCCGGGTGGCGATTGCCCATGGGCTGTGCGTCGCGGCCATTCATCGCCGCATCCATAAAAAACTCGCCGAGGTGAGGCATCATGTTTTCGGCCTGCGAAAAATCGATGAGTTGTCCCTGCCCGGTGCGTTGCCGATGATGCAGGGCACAGAGCGCGGCAAAGGCGCCACCCGCGCCACTGGCGCCATCCATATAGAATACCGGCGTGCTGGTCGTGAGGGGCTCATCGGCATAGCCGCGCACGGCGGTGAAGCCGCAGAGGGCTTCCACATTACTGCCAAAGCCTTGGAAGGCGCGGTAGGGGCCTGTACGGCCGAAGCCGGGCATCGAGACGTAAATGATGTCGGCTTTGATGGCCCGCGCGGTGTCGTAATCTAACCCCAGTTTGGCCATCACGTCGAGCGCATTATTTTCGATCATGACATCGCTGAGCGCGATGAGACGGTGCGCGATCGCTTGCCCTCGGGACGCGTGAGGTCGACGGTCATGCTGAGTTTATTGCGGGCGTGTACGTTGAACATCGGGTGACGGTTCCAGGGGCGCTCACCGGGATCCCAATTGGGATAGCCACCGAGCAGATGCGAGGCGTTGGCGATCATCGCTTCCGGCGGGCGTGGCGTCAAGCCGCGCGTGGTGCTGGGGAAGTGCTGCAGAGACTCGATGCGGATCACTTCCGCACCGTAATCGGCCAACATCATCGTGGCATAGGGACCGGCCCATACCACGGTAAAATCGAGGACGCGAATCCCGTTAAGCGGTAAAGGAGGCATGCGTGATTCCTTCTTTGTTCCGTTGTCATCGGCCGACACGTTTTAACACGTACCCCGAATGGCCTTAAGTGAAGCTCTAACTGCTGGTCGTGTCAACGGTTGACCCAACACATGAGGGGGTTTTGTCAT
>CBCXVS010000285.1:0-9715 GCA_965178525.1 uncultured bacterium
CCACAGTGCGGTGGGGAAGGATTAGGTCTTGAATATTGAAAGATTCAAGAGCTGACCCCTTGCTTTGGCACCGGTGGTGATAGGCTGAGCACATGAGCATGATTGTTGCCTAGGGTCATAAAAGTCAAAAATTTCACGTCTGCTCATACTCCAACGTCTTTGTGTATAGACTGGTCGTGATAGAGCGGGTGACAATGTAGCCCAGTCTTTCATGACCGATCGGACGACATCGTGTTATTGGCCCATGAAAACGAGTGAAACAAAAAGGAGATGATGATGGCCATTGCGAAACGGATCGATGAAGCTACCTCAACCGTCCAAGACGGCCTTCGTACGTCGCTTCAACAGATCAATGCACAGCTCGACCAAGCGGAGCAAGAGAACAGACGGATGTTTCAACTTCGGGGAGCTTGCCCATGGGTGCTCCAGCAGTTAGGCCGCTTGGGAGCAGGGCAAATTCCTCTCGAAGAGGGTGAAGCCGTTGTGGCTCAGGCCCTCGTGACGGATATGGCTAATGGGGTTAAAGACGTCATCCAATTCGGTTCCATGGGCAATACGGAGGTGCACCAGACGGTTGCCCTAGGTGGGGGCGCGAGTTGGAGCGCTCTGCAGAGCTTTGTTGGTGAGAGCCTCGATCATCTCGGTTAATCGTGCCGCTCTCCATGAGGGCTGAAGCATGACGGGCTCTACGCCCACACACCATTGACCGATTGTCGGGTAGAGTTGCACATGACCCGAATGGCTCTACCCGGCGACTGGCTGTCAAAACCAGGGTCAAGGGGTCTATCATTGGATTGGCCTGGAAACGGGGTCAGAGTACATTACTCTCCAATGTCACCCGTTGCCTGCAGCGCAATGTTAAGCTCGCAATTGCCAGATCTTGGGATCAACGCCGACTGTGGAACACTGACACCACCACCACTTGTCGTGGCTCGACCTGATAGAAAACCGAGAACGGAAAACGTCGTACCACGGCACGGCGAATATCTTGAAACACTTGTGCATACAACTCCGGCCTGTCACTGAGCCGGTCCAAAACCTCCTGTACATGTTCGACGACATCCACGCCAATTCCAGGCCGCTGTTGTTCGTACCAATCGAACGCTTCGTCGAACTCGACCCGGACTTCCGGCCGCAGGACAACTGGTAGGCTCACCGACGCGCTCTCGCCAGAGCTTGAGCCTTGACCTCCTCCCAAGGGACGACATCCTCGGGAGAAGCGGTATAGGCTGCCAACCGCCGCTCCAGTTCTTGTCTCTGGGCTTCGGTCAATTCGGGTTGGCCGGGCTCGGCAGCGATGCTATCCCAGATCGCCTCCACGAGACGAAGTCGTTCATCCACGCTGAGCGAGACAATCTCAGCTAAGGTGGTAGATAAATCCATAATTCCCCCATGCGTAATCGTGCATCCCATATGGGATTGGGATGCTTGGGTATTCGCGCATAGGGATATCATAACACCTTACACCAGTCAGTGACATGGGAGCCTCTACGATGGAACAGAGATCGGGGACAGTTCTTTACTTTATATCGACGGCGTATGAGAAGGTGTCGGAGCCCTGCGGGTCACACTGCATATCTCATGGGCAAGAAGCGAGCGCGTGTCAAGTAAAACACTGACCCGCATTCCCTTAGTAGGTCAACGATTACAGCGGTGAGACGGACGTCGAAAGGCGGCCTTCAGCGCCCGCTTCAGCCGCCGGAGCTGCAGCGTCCATTTCGGTCCGATGAGGCAGGCCAGGACAGCACGCTTATCGATGTGCCCATACCCGCGTTAACGGCCGCTGCGGGCCAGCATCTCCGGTATCGGACAATCTCGACAGGCCCTGCCTTTGCGTTCATAACGTCTACAGCACGTCGATTTCATTGCAGAAGCTCAGCCATGGTGTCATGCGCCAGGTACGCTTCCGGCCGCGTGCGGTCAGCGCGGGGACATGTCACGGGGAAAAGCGACCAGCTCTGCTGCCTGCAAATGTACGCGAATCTGATCGCCGGCGTGCAAAGCGACATCTTGCGAGAACAAGCCGCACAGCTGGGTCCCGGAGGGCAGACGTACCGTATAGAGCTTGCGGGCGCCGCGAAAACTGGTGCGGACGACCTGTGCGGGTATGCCATGGCCATTGCCGCACAACTGCACCCACTCGGGCCGCACAAGCAACTCCACGTGCTGGCTGCCCGCCGTCAGGTGCGTGGCGGACGGAATCGGCACCGCCCCCATCTCGGTTGCAATACAATTGTCCTGAATATCACCCGCGAGAAAATGGCCAAGCGCCAGGAATTGAGCGACAAAGCGCGTGCGGGGCTGCTGCACGACCTCATCCGGCGTGGCGTATTGCACGATGCGACCATGATCGATGACGGCGAGCATATGCCCCAGGCTCAGCGCCTCTTCTTGATCATGGGTAACGAGCACGGTGGTAATATCCGCCTGCGACAAGATGGCTTGCACCTCTTCACGGAGCTGTTGGCGCAGGTTGACATCGAGATTACTGAAGGGTTCGTCAAGTAAGAGAAGCTGTGGATTGGGCGCCAACGCCCGCGCTAGCGCCACGCGTTGTTGCTGGCCGCCGGAGAGCTCGTGCGGATAGCGTTTCGCCATGCCCTCAAGTCCCACGAGTTGAAGCATTTCCGTGAGGCGTGTGCGGCGCCAGGCCGCCGGCCAGCGAAAGAGGCCGAACTGAATATTTTGGCCGACGGTCATGTGCGGAAAGAGGGCATAATCCTGAAACACCATACCGATATGCCGCTTTTCCGGCGGCACCACGAGACCCGGCCGGCTGACTAGGCGCTTGATGAGGTAAATATCCCCTGCCGTCGGTTCCTCAAAGCCCGCGATCAACCGCAGCAAGGTCGTCTTGCCACAACCACTCGGTCCGAGGAGGCACACCACGGCGCCGCTCTGCACCTGCAGGTCGATATCCTGCAAGACGGGTAGACCCGGCTCAAACTGCTTGCCGACTGCCTGCAGTGAGAGTATGGGCGTCATGCCATTCCCCTTCGCGTGCTACCATAAGACAGCACAAAGGCCAAGAGCGGCAGGGTGATCAGCACCAGCAACAAGGCCGCGGGCGCGGCCTGTTCGTAAAATTCCTCACTCGTTTCAATCCAGATGCGGACCGCTAGCGTATCAAAACCGACCGGCCGGAGCAAGAGCGTGGCGGGCAATTCTTTCATCGCATTAATAAACACGAACACCCAGCCCGTGACCAATCCCGGCCGCATGAGCGGCACCGTGACGCGCCACAGAACCCGCCAGAGCGGCGTCCCGGTCGAGCGCCCGGCCTCTTCCAAAGCCGGGGTGATTTGGTGTAGCGCGGCTTCCTCGGCCTGCAAACACTGCGGGAAAAAACGCACCATGTAGGCCAAAATCACCACGGCAACAGTGCCATAGATCGGGGTGAAGAGGTTGACGGTGCAAAAAATCAATCCCAAGGCAATAATCGGTCCGGGCAAGACGTACCCGGCATAGGCCACTTGCAGGCACGTGCGGTGCGAACGTGTTGGCCGCCGCAAAGCGACATAGGCGAGCGGTACGGCACAGGCGACTGCCAGCGTTGCCGCGCTCGCCGATCCGAGCATGCTATTGCGTGCATAACGCCAGAAATCCCAATTCAAGGCGCCTTGTCCGATCTGCGCCACGCTTTCGATGCCCAGGTAGGTGATCACGACACCAAACGACGGCAGAAAAATCAGTAGACAGACACACCAGAGCGCCCCCCCCCCCCAACGCGAGCACGGGCGCGGCGCGACGGGGCGATAGCTTCCCGTGGTCTGAAAAAAACGGCCCCGGCGACGAAAATGCCGCTCTGCGAGAAAAAAAGCGAGGCTGAGCACCACTAAGATCAGACTCAAGACCGCGGCCCCGGTCAGGTCGTAGCGTCCGGTCATCTGCACATACACGGCCCGAGTGAAGGTCGAATACCGCAGAATGGACACCGCGCCGAAATCGGCCATGACATATAGGCACACGAGAAAGAGCCCAGCCGCAATCGCGGGACGTTGCATCGGTAAAACGACCCGCAACCCGCAACGCCAACGGCCCGTCCCACACAGCCGTGCCGCCTCTTCGTAGGCCGCATTGGCCTGCACAAACGCGGCCCGGCTCAACAGATACACGTACGGAAACGTGGCCAGACTCAAGACCAACACGGCGCTAGGAAACGAGTTGTAAAGAGAAGGCAGCCGGGCCTCGGGTCCCCAGAGCTGCGCCAGGGCTACACGGCCCCCAATAGGCGAAGAGTTCGGTATAGACATACGCCATAATATACGGCGGAATCCCCAGGGGCGCTGCCAACAGCCAACTCCACACACGCCGGCCGGGAAAATCATAGCGCACCACGACCCAAGCCAAGCCAATACCCCAGACCAGTGTCACGATGCCCACGCCAGCGGCCAACCGCAGCGTATTCCAGAGGAGCCCCGGAACACGGCCCACCCAGAGCTGCGCCCACACCTCGCCGGGCACGAGAAACGCGTTTCCCACCACATACGTCAGGGGCAAGACGAGCACCAGGGCAATGAGACCGGCGGTTAGACTCAAGGGGCTGGGATAGGTCCAATGTTCTGGCCAGACCCGTGAAGAAACCAGACTGCGATTCATCTCTGTGCCATTTCCATCTTGCCGATGCGGGCAACCCCGCTCGTTAAGCCGCTGCGCCCTGGACCTATTATCATGATTTTGAAAATCGGTTTCAAGTTCATTTTTGATTAACACGGGAGCCACCAAAGACACGACGGAACGCGAAGCCCATGCATACATCTTTTGAATGCGATTCCCCCCTTTGCAAAAGGGGGATCAAGCAACGGCGCTCAATGTATCCGCCATGATCGAGAACTGAATGACCCGACGAAGACACCTTGACCCGCTGACCCGACTTTCAGTAAAATGGAAGCAACTATTCATGGAGCTGGAGGAAAGAGAGGTAGCCCTCATGCAGAACGAAGCCGAGGTTTTTGAAAACTTTCTGCGCGCCAAAAATCTCAAGCACTCCAAGCCCAGGCAGGACATCGTCGATGTGTTCCTGGCTTCTAAAGGACACCTCTCGGCCCAAGAGCTGTATGAACAGGTCAAGCGGAAAAACGCCCGCATTGGCTTTGCCACGGTCTACCGCACGATCAAACTTCTCGAGGAGTGTGGCCTGGCGCGGTCCATGGACTATGGCGACGGGACACAACGGTACGAGCCCGACCGCTTCCAACATCATCACATCATCTGCACCTCATGCAGTCGTACCATCGAGTTTCTTAGTCCCGAGTTAGAATCCCTGCTCATGCAAGTGCAAAAAGATCACGATTTCATGCCCAGATCGCATGCCGTCCGCGTCCTCAGCGTCTGCGCAGACTGCGGGCAAGCCGCGGCATCTCCCAGTCGGCATGGGAAAGATCTGGAGACGATTTTGTCCCGCGACGCCTTAGAGATCGCCATTGCCAACGAGGAACAGGGCTTCCATTTTTACAGCCACGCCATCGAGCTCACCATGGACGAGACCACGCGCATGGTTTTTACCCGTTTGGCGGATGAAGAGCAGGAACACTTGACCGTCTTACAACGAGAATATGAGGCCCTGCGGCGCGCCCATACGTGGCTGGAGGATGAGCCGTCGCTCCTCTACTTCGACAACGAACGTTTGCAGAGCATTTTCCCGAAGGATCGGGATGAAATTGGCCGGATCATGCAAGCCGCCGGCCCCATAGAAGCGCTGCATATCGCGATGGACGCCGAACGCCGTTCGTACGACGTCTTCCGATATTACGCCAAGAAGGTGGACTATCCGCAAGGCCGGGCGATTTTTGAGCAATTTGCCCATGAAGAAGAGCGGCACTTGACCCTGATCCGCGATGCGTATGATCAGCTGCAGGCGCAGTTGAATCGTTAAATCGCCGGTTGCTTCCGGGCGGCGCTCGCCTACTTCTAGACGCGCAATCGCACGACACCACCCCAGTTTGTCATGCCTCTATTTCCCCTGCCAATTCGGGGATCGCTTCTCGCGGAAGGCCGCTCGGCCTTCTGCGGCATCGGCGGCGTCACCCGCCACCATCCGCATCGTTTCCCCAAAGCGCACGGCCTCGACCCAGGGCAGATGGCGGGAGCGCACCGCCACCTCTTTCGTGGCTCGGACGGCCAACGGCGCCGACTTGCACAGGCGATCCGCTAGCCGCCGGGCCTCGGTCATGAGGTCATCGTGAGGCACGATCTTCCACACCAACCCCATCTCTTTAGCCCGCGCGGCATCGACCGCCTCGCCGACGAGCAGGAGTTCCATGGCATCGGCCCAGGCGATGCGCTGCGGCATGCGGATGGCCCCGACAATGGTCGGAACGCCAATGCGCACCTCAGGGAAGCCAAACGTCGCACGCTCCGACGCCAGCACGAAGTCACAGAACGACACGGCCGTCACGCCGTAGCCCAGGCACGGGCCGTTAATCGCCGCGATGGTGGGTTTAAAGAGTTCCAGCCCGCTTTCAAACGAGTTGATGGTCGGTTTCTCCCAGAACGTCCCGGCAAAGGTACCTGCGGCGCCACCTTCCCGAATGTCAGCACCGGCACAGAAGGCGCGGCCGGCGCCGGTCAGAATGGCGACCCAGGCGTCTTCATCGTCGCGGAAACGCAACCACGCCGCGTTCAATTCGTCACGCATCTGGCCATTGATGGCGTTCATGCGCTCGGGCCGATGGTAAGTGATGGTAACGACATGAGCATCTTGATCATAGCGTACGGCGTCCGGCACAGTAGCCCCCTTAATAGCTATCAGCTATCAGCTGTCAGCTAAAACGTTGGAAGAGAAAATCTTTCATCTTTTTTTTAGCTGACAGCTGATAGCTGATAGCTAATGGCTCTTCAAAATGATTTAGTCTTCAGCGGCATCGAGTACCCAGCGCAGTGTGGCCAAGTCGAGATTGCCACCGCTGAGGATCATGACGACCTTCTGCCCGGCTAATTCCCGCCGCAGCTTCCACGCCGCCGCCATCGGCGCCGCGCCCGCGCCCTCGGCAAGGTTATGCGTGGTACGCAAGAGGCGGAGGACAGCCTGACGCATTTCCGCCTCACTCACCAACACCATGTCATCGAGCCCCTCCTGCATGATCACAAAGGGCATCTCAAAGGCCACACGCGTCGCCAGACCGTCGGCAAACGTCTCCGCGCTGTCCGTCTCACACAACCGGCCTTGTTTCCAGGACTGGTACACCACCGGGGCCTTCTCGGCCTGCACGCCAATAATGCGCACCGCCGGGTGCAGGGCTTTGAGCACGGTGATGGCGGCACACACGCCGCTGCCACCGCCCACTGGCGCCAGGACCACATCCGGTGCCGGAAGTTCCTGACAAACCTCGAGCCAGCACGTCCCAATGCCGTTGATCAGGAGCGGTTCATTGGCCGAATGGATATAGCGCAGACCGCGCTCATATTGCAACGTCTCAACCAGACTCCGGGCCTCGTCAAAATCCTTGCCGTGCTCGATGAGTTCGGCGCCCTGCGCTCGTATCAACGTATTTTTCTCCGGATTGTTGCCCTCTGGCACGACCACCGTTGCCGGTATGCCATACCAATACGCCGCCAGCGCCACCGACTGGCCGTGGTTGCCCCGTGTCGCCGTGATCACCCCCGGCACGCCCTCGCGGGCGAGGTGCGCCATGAGATTGATGCCGCCACGAATTTTGAAGGCGCCAATCGGGGTGTGATTTTCATGCTTGATATAAGCTTGCAGGCCCATTTCCTGCGACAAACCGGGGTAGTGAATCAGCGGGGTTGGCCGCATGTGCTCATACACGACTTTCTGGGCTGCTTCAACATGTGCCAGCGAAATGCCATCTACCATGGGTACTCCTCAGCACAGCAAAGGTGTCGGTAATCTGTGGAATGCTATGCAAGGATACCGGGCCAGATGGCTCAAAAGCAAACGGGAAATGGCCGACACAGGGCTCGACGTACAGACCCGCCACCGATGTGGGTCGGCAGCCTCTCCGGCTGACTTGCAACCGCGTTGGGGCACGACTATAATGCCGTCGTCCACTCAACAACCTCTTGAAAACGTATGCGCGTGTCCACAGAAGGAAAGATCACGTACGCCCTGTTCGTGACCATCAAAATCAAGCCGGGGTTCGTCGAACCCTTCAAGCAAGCCAGTCTCGGAGATGCCCAGGGCTCGGTGCGGGATGAACCCGGCTGCCTCCGGTTCGACATGCACCAGAGTACCGAGGATCCCAATACGTTCCATCTCTACGAAGTGTACGAGAATCAGGACGCCCACCTCAATTTGCACCGCAACGCTCCACATTACATCAAGTGGCGCGAGACCGTGCAAGATTGGTTCGATGGCGAACCGCAACGCGTCAGCATGAGTACGATTTTCCCTTCGGACGAGGGCTGGAAAAAGCAGAAGCCGCATCTGCTGAACTGGTGATCAACCGACCCGGAAAGCATCATGGAGAGGTCTTTCCGCTGCAAAAACGATGTCTCGCGTTGTGTGCAGACACTTACAAGTGACGGCCAAGCAGGTCAAGCACGGCATGGGCCGCTTGGCGCTTGTTGCCGTCACGGTCCCCCGCATCGGTATGAATGCGCTCCGCCACTTCGAGGTCCGCAGGCCCTGCTAAACCAATATAGAAGGTCCCAACAGGGAAACCGGAGCGGCCGCCTGTCGGACCGGCAACGCCGGTGACGGAGATACCATAGTCCGTACCAGTCAGGTCGCGCACACCTTTGGCCATCGCCATGGCGACCTCCGGACTCACACTCCCCTTCGTGTTGTACACCTCGTCGGAGACGCCCAGGACCTTCTGCTTCAGACCGCCGGTATAGGCGATAACGCCACCCGGAAAATATCTCGAGCTGCCCGGCACCGTGCTGAGCATGTACCCGACCAGACCGCACGTGTCTGCTTCCGCTACCGAGACCCGCTGTTCCTTCGCCACTAAACGCTCGGCAATCTCTTCCACCGTCATGATCGCTCTCCCTATACGCTGCGAGAAAGAAGTGGTTAGGGGTTATCTATGCTATGCTAGTCTGACCGAACTGCATATACAAGGGGAATTACGCATCGCGTAAGCGAGGCTCAGGAGGAAGCACCATGGCACGACTCACAGGCAAAGTCGCTCTAATTAGTGGCGGCGCCAGGGGACAGGGCGCCGCGGAGGCTAGGCTCTTTACCCAAGAAGGCGCCAAAGTCGTTTTTGGCGACATTCTCGATCCGGAAGGACAACAGGTGGAAGCCGAGATTCGGGCCCAGGGTGGGGATGCCACGTATGTCCACCTGGACGTGACGAGCGAAGCGCAGTGGCAGCAAGCCGTGGCCCTAGCCGAATCCACGTACGGCCAACTCGACGTCCTGGTGAATAACGCCGGTATATCGATTCCGGGCGCCGTTGATGAATATTCTGAAGATGACTGGGAACGTACTATGGCGGTCAACTTGAAAGGGGTGTTTTTAGGCGTCAAACATGCCATTCCGGCCATGCGTCGGGCCGGCGGCGGGTCGATTATTAACATCTCCTCCGGCGCTGGGATCGCCCCGCCCCCCGGAACCTCCGGGGCCTATGCCGCGTCCAAGGGTGGCGTCCGCCTGTTTAGCAAAGCCACAGCAGTGCAGCATGCCAAGGAAAACATCCGGTGCAATTCTCTCCATCCGGGACCCATCGATACACCGATGATCCGTGGACCCCATCGCGAGGCAGACTGGTTGGATACCCTGATTGGCCGGGTTCCTTTAGGCCGCATG
>CBCXVS010000286.1:0-9670 GCA_965178525.1 uncultured bacterium
AGGTCGATTCGTTTCAGGCTTTTGAGTTTTTATTTCAACAAGTTGTCGCCGAATCACGGGAGGAACTTCGGTCTAGGGCGGGATAATCCTGGCGCAGGGCCGCCTCAATGGTCCGGCAAAGCGTGTCCTGCCGCTGGTAGTTCAAAATCGCAATGGTGACGGGTGGTGAGGACGATATGTCCATCTGTTGTGTACCTCCTGCTCGTTCCGGCTTTGCTCGCTCAATGATGAAAACGGGCAGCCTTGACAGGGCATCATCTGCGGCGACGCTACGGCCGTTGAGCCGGTTGGACGCCTGGTACACAGGCATAGAGCAAGACACATACCGAAAAATGCCGCACACCTATTTTGCGCCGCACCATGTTTTACATCAAAGAATATCGAGACCATTCAACTAGTTATCGTGATAGAGAAATCGGAGAGCAATCAATACATGCGCCAAGGTAGCGATCAGACGAGCTGCATAGGCCCACATACGATCTACGAGAGATATCAAAGGTAAGATGGCCGTCTCAGGTTCGTAGAGCCGATTGGCCTCTTAGTTCGGGAGATTCTTGCGAAAGAATGGCCCAATCGCATTGGCAATGGGTAGGGGCAAACGCTGCCAGAGGGAGGTCTGGCGGGAAAAGCGGTCGGCTTCCCCCTCGGGTGGAGGGGCCACTGGCGAATAATACCAATAGAGCTGCACTGGCTCGGCATGCCACTGGCGTTCGGACTCGAACGTTCCGGAGCCCTGCGAAGACCGGCCAAAATCGAGGAAGCGATAGCCCTGTGCAATGCCAAACCGCATGATTTCCCAATACAGCGCTTGATTGGGACAAAGTCGAAAGAAGGGGCGCAGGGACGATACCCAGCCCGGAATGATGATACGATCTTTGTAGAGGAGGCAGCAGACGGCTCCAATCGCTTGGCCTTGGTGGCGCACGAGCACAATCTGGAGATATTCACTGAGATGGGCAAACATCTGGTAAAAAAAATCTCGACTATGAACAGGGGAGCCCAAATCACGCATATTGGCAGCAAATACCTGGTAGAACGTCTCGATCTCCTCGGCGCCGTGAAATGACACGTCCAAACCGTTCTTGCGGGCTTTGCGAATTCGGTTGCGTCGCTCAGAGGGCAAGCGCTTCCACAGTGTCTCTTCACTATCACCCAGGTCCAGAAGCATCGTCATCTTCTCGAGCCAAAGCGGCAATTCCAGTCCTTGATCCGTTGCGCAGCGTAAGCACAGAGTGGCCCGATGCTCCTGAGCGAGTGTCAAGGCGGCGTCGGAGCATCTTCCGGACGCTCTGTCCCTCCTCGGTGAGGACGCCACCATAATCCATGAAGGGTATGGACACTAAGTTTCTTCCGAAGAGTCGGCTTGTGATGAGTACGAGCGGGAGGACACCTCGAATCGTGCCATGGACTGTGGCCGCCAAGTAGAAGGTCTGATGGCCATAGGCATGTTGGATGACCTGGCGCCAATTATAGAGATGGCATACCGTACCCTCTGGCGAGGCGTCGACATACGTATCCCATGCCTTGCTGTCTTCCTGCCAATCCATAACCTGTATATTGCTCATTGCATACCTCCTGTTGGGGCCCATATAGCTTGTCTGCGCCCCCCGAGAAAGTTGACCAATCCCCCCACACCCGCCAAGCTGACGACACAGAAAAAGTATGGCACGGCGAAGAGTCGGAGTCGGAGATGCCAACGCTCAGCAAGCGCCCCCCCCACAGCGAGGAGATAAAATCCAACTTGGCCTCCCAGCAGGATCATGTAGACAGAGTTGAAACTCGCGAGGTGAAGGTTGCTCATCAAGGCTGTCAGGAGAAAAGGCGCACTGATCCAGCGTAAAAAGCGATGGGAAAGGAGCATCCAGAACGCCTTGAAGTATCCATGCACGACAAGCGAGGGCGCCTGGGTGAGGAAGACCACGAAACCCTGGGAAACGATCCGCACATGCCGCCGAAATTCGCTTTCGGCGTCTTGTGAAGGCGGCTCGACCGTGTAGGCTTCTGGCACAAAAACCGAGCGGTAGCCTTGACGCGCCACGTCGATGGGGTGGAAGAGATCGTGCACTTGGGTCGTTGGAAGACGGCGGTAGAGCGACCGACGCATGGCGTAGAGAGCCCCATCGGCAGCAGCGATAAAGCCGAGCGCCGACTCCCGCCTTTTGATGAATGCCTCGTACCGTACATAAGCGTTTGAGACGATACGTGTGGTACCACCTCCGAGTTCACCGTAGACCCCTTGACCGGTTACTAAGCCCACACGCAAATCGGCAAAGGGGGTGACTAACTGGTGTAAGGCGCCGGCTGCGAGCATGGCGTTCGCGTCTGTGAAAACAATGATATCCCCACGTGCGACGTCCACACCGCGATTCAGGGCAGCATTTTTCCCTTGCTGTTCTGGCTGCATCATGAGCTGTACACGGGAGCCTTCGAGAGCACGGACAATGGTCTCTGTACGATCCGTAGAGCCGTCGGATACAACGACCACATCGAGCCGTTCGGCTGGATAGTCGTGATCGAGGACATTGCGTATCTTCTGGGCAATACACTGCTCTTCGTTATGGGCCGCAACGACAACGGTTACTGTTGGGTAGGCGGTGGTCAGAGCCGAGCGACAGGCGCGGCGGCTGATGAGGGTGAGCAGCAGTGGGTAGCCGAGGTAAGTATAAATTAAGATGCCGATGACCGGCCAGAAGATCCAAAGGTCTATCGCCATGTCCATACGGGTTCCTCCACAAGGGCAGCCTCTGCGATCTGGTTTTCCTCCGGGTTTGCAGCTTGGCCCAGAACTCGCTCCAACGTGATGGAGAGGAAGGCGATGAGCCAGAAGAACTTCTCATATTGTGCGCTAAGAAAAGTGGCGGCAATCATATACCCTGCGAGTCCTGCTTGAATGACAATACCCAAGAGTTTAATCACGGTGAAATTGGGCAACAGTCCGAGAAAGCTCTGGCTGATCGTCAGGTACGGGTTCATCTCAAAAGGCATGACCGCGATCATGAGGAGAAGGATCCACATGGACGACTACCTCGCCTTTGCTGCAACGGCCGTTTGGTAGACGCGCACGGTCGCAGCCACCTGCTGTTGGAGGTTAAAACGCTTCACCGCCCACGTGCGGGCGGCCTCACCATACTGTCGAGCGAGGTCAGGTTTGTGTAACAGCGTGAGGATGGCGTCAGCGAGCGCGTCCGGGTCTGCAGGTGGAACCAACAGCCCGGTCTGCTTGTGGCGGACGACCTCAGGCGTACCGTCGACGGCCGTTGCAATAAGTGGCTCTGCCATGACCGAGGTTTCAATAGCCGTCAGTGGCATGCCTTCAGAGAGCGACGGAAGTACAACGATGTCCATGGCCTTGAGGTACGTAGGGACATCCTGCTGAAATCCTGCAAAAATGACGGCATCGCGAATGCCGAGGTATGCTGTGTGAGAGGCAAGCTTGGCTTGCAAAGGCCCGGTCCCAACCACGAGCAGTCGGGCCGTAGGAAACGCCATCAGTACATGAGGTAGGGCTTCCAGAAGAAAGTGATGGCCCTTCTGTTCCTGCAAGCGCCCGACCACACCCAGGACCGGAGCGTCATGAGGAATGCGAAAACGTCGACGAATTTCCTTGGCGTCACGGGTGTCCCCCGGTGTAAAAGCCTTGAGGTCGCGTCCATTGGGAATCACCGTGATTTTGTCCGACGGAATCCTCTTCCCCTCGGCTAAAAAATCCGCTGCAGCTTCAGACACGGCAATGATTCGATCCCCCCACCTGGAGACCAGCCGATCCACCAGGAACGTGCCCTTCAGTGTGCCTTGACGCCAATACTCACGTCCATGATAAGTTTCAAGCACAATGGGCATGCCAGCGACACGTGCGAGCGGCGCCCCAACCAACGTGGAGCGAAAGAGATGACAATGTACAATGTCCGGACGAAAACGTCGGAACACACGCAGCAGGCGGTAGAGCTCGCGGAGCCGTGTCCACCCGGCTGCTTCCACTGGGAAGATGGCAACCGGCAAGGGCGCCAGTTCGGTCGCCATGGCTTGCAGCAAGGCGCCAGGACACGCGAGTCCGAGCACAAAGCGCTCGGTGGGAAGCCACTGCAAAAGAGACAGCACGTGCTCTTCAAGCCCGCCTCGCACATCTGAGGTGAGAAAAAACAGCAGACGACAGCGCTTCATGCCAGCTCCAGGTCCTGCAGGATGGTGGGGAAAATGTCGGCAATATGCCGTATCGGTGCAGGGCGCTGCTCGGATGAGAGAAACACCGCATAAGCGTCCGGGTCCTCTTGGGGATGGAAACCGTGCATACCCTGAAAGGTAATACGCCCCATGTCGCTGGGACTGATGAGCGTGCCGGGTTCCATGAGAAAGATCAGCTGCCCATAGCGTTCGTCGTCAAAGGCAAGGCCAAGGCGGTCAATTTCGTCATCCGAGAGCAACCGGCCACAGGGTAAGTTATCCAGGAGCTCTCGTAAGCGGGCCTCGGCCCATGAGCTTTCCACCCAGAAACGGGCCATCGTCGAATCGTAAACGGGGAGATAGTCTTGCGGTATACGGAGGCCGAGGCGTTTCACTTCATGGATCAGATCGTACGTGCGTCGAATGGATGTCATACCATGGTCGGAAAAAATCGTCAGTTGGGCTCGTCCCCAACGTGCCTGCGCCGCGTGATAGATACGGCGTAGACGGTCCTCATAAAAACGTAATTGCGCGTCGACCCCCGGCGCATTTTGCACCTGAAAGTGGAGGTATGCATCAAGTTGGGAGAGGTAGAGGAAGTATACTTGACAATCCGACTCTGCCAGACGTTGCGGCACGAGCTGGAGAGTCTCCTCATCGCTATAGCGATGATAGTTGTAGCACTCGTACGGGATGCCATGTAAGGTGAACACATCGAAAAGAGAGCAAGCGGGAGCGAGTCCGCCAGGCTGGTAGATATCGGCGGTCTCGCAGATATCATAGTTGGCCAGACGATCCAGGGGTAAATTGTAGATGGCAAAATAGCCACTGTAGCCGGAAAGACGCTTCGACACTTCCTTCACGACCCGTCGTGTGCCGCGCCATTCGCGCAGCCGTTTGGGGAGACACTGCAGGGGGCGAGTCCACCGAAACGGTGAGGTTTCAGGAGAGCGGTGAAACAGGTTCCAATGGCCATGGCCGTTTGGATACTGCCCGGTCAGGATCGTGGGAATGGCGCCCGAGGAGTATCCCAGAATAGTTTCGACCTGATCGCGCTGTTGCAGGATATCATCAAGAAACGGACGGTCGCGCAAGACTTCCCACCCGAGTGCGTCTACCAGCACGTATATAGCGACCCCATCACCTCGCTGCATCAGTATCTTGTCCTCTCGTAAATGCATATCGACATAGCTTCGCCCTCTCAGTCACAGAGGAGCGTGATTGCGGTATGCCATCTGCGTCTGCGAAGAGCTTTCGACGCAGACGACGGCAGACATATTGACGAAGAGATCGTGCAAAGCACATACTCAAAGGGCTGCACATTCGATTTTCCATAGCATTTATTTTTCCGGAGATATGTGTTGTAGATAATCTAATGGGTTATCATAGAGATCGGATGGCAGAGAAGGCTGTAGAGAGGACGGGGAGAGTAAGGGCGAGAGCGTGAGAAAGACGGCAAGGCGTTATGCAAGTATCATCATCGATACGCGCATCTCAATTCAGTTGTTCCGCATCAGCCACTGCCACACAGCGCCAATTTCTTGGGCCGCCCTGGTAGGATCTTGCGCCAAGATAGGCACGGGGGAAAGCGATTGCAAGCGCTGCCTCCAATCTGCCCCGGCGTGGCCGGCGGCACCCATCTGCGTGAGCAGGGCAGCGGCATATGTCAAGGTTTGCGGGCTGGCCCGGCGTAGGAGCCGTATGACACGTGGCCAGGACAGGGCGCCAGCAGGCCGCAAAGGATGGCGGAGAAATTTCATCCATCCTTTCAAGCGTTCAAGCATCGATTCGCGCGACACATAGGTCTCGAGAGCCATCCCAAAATCTGCGTCTTGCAGACCGGCCAGACGTTGCATTTCCCAGAGCCACAGCCCACGTCCCCATTCGACCTGCCGATACGCTGTGGCAATCATATGGGGGGGGGCCAAGAGGCTTGCAGTGGGCGCCAACTTGCAGGTCGCAGCCCAATCTAAGGCGGTGAGGAATTGCTCTGGCATCGGCAGCGCAGCCCGGAGGGCCGGCTCGGCATCGAGGAGGGAGCGGAATGCGCCGCTACGGTCGCGATACGGGGCAATGTATTGGCCCATAAAGGTAAGGGCTGACCCTGCCAGATCGAGGATGACCTTGCTGAGATGATAGGCGCGGTCTTGCACCGCACATACTGTGGCATCGCTCGCAAGCTCCTCGAATAGAGCAACTTCCATCATGCGATTCATCACCAGTTTCAAGGCGTCGTCAGGGGGAATGTCTTCGATGCCAAAGGGGCGAATCTCCGTTAAGATATCTTGCCGTCCCCAGACCACTTTGCCATAGGTCCGAAGATCGTACGCGAAAATACAGGGACGGATCGTTCGCCGGAAATATCCGGTGCCCGCGGGGCCATATTCAATGGATGCGCCTCCCCCCTCGCACCCCACGAGATGGGTGGCCCGGTGACTCAATGCCGCCATGCGACGCCGCACCGCCGGCCAATCGATAGGCGGGCGGACGATCACAATAAACTCGAGGTCTCCCAAAAGACGAAAGCCGTCGTCCGTTACCAGAACACTCGCTTCGCCCCGGGCCGCGCTCCCTGTCAAAATCACGGCTTCCAGGGCGTCGGTTCCAACCTCCTGCAACAAGAATTGTACGCTGTGCTCCAGGAGTGGACGGAGCCAGGCATCGCGCTGGGCTTCAGCACAAAGAGGAAACGTTGCACGCGCCAACTTCATCCTTTCTGCCCTACCACGAGAATCCCGCAACCAGACGCATTCGGCAGGCTCACATCGAGCACCGAAAGCCCCATATACAGAGGAAACAGAGCCATATACACCAGTGGATTGGGGCGGCTATCTCCGGTGATAAAAAAGAGATCGAACATCAGGGTGCCAAACCGGCCATAAGTCCAGCGGATGGCGTTGACCTCCAGATTGGCATCCGCGAACATGCGATACATGTCCTTTTTCGCATAGCCATCGCGGACATGGCCATAGTCCGACGGGTGAAACCCAATTTGACGTTCACGCCGTGCGACGAGTGGCAAGTGCTTCCGCTGGGGTATGGAAGGCGACGTCAGAATAACGACGCCCCGAGGTTTGAGCGAACGGGCGAGATTCTGCACCACGAGTTCGTCATCCTCAATATGTTCAAGAACGTCGCTGCAGATCACCACATCATAGGTGTCCACCTCATTGAATGCCAGGAGAGCCGCAAAGCGGACATCGAGATTGTCGAGGTTCAACTGCTGCTTTATCTTGTGACCACGATTCAGGGTATCGGACTCGTTGTCTGCCACGACAACCTGCCATTGCGGAAAGCGTCGGGCGCAGTAGTAGGCGAATGCACCTTCTCCGCCTCCCGCATCCAACAGAGAAAGCGGCGCGTTCTTCCAGTATCCCAAACGCTTTAACTCTTTGACCAAATGCCAGATGCGCAACCGTCCGGGGATATGCATCTCGCCAAGCAAGGCGTAGCCTAGGCGTCGCTTCCAGTCGGTCTCGCCATACATCTTCTCGCGTCCAAACATAGCTTCTCCTCGTTTTCTTCTAGATGTAGAATGGGGTCGGCGGCGTGTCCTCGCCGACTCAGCGTTGTTTTGATCTCAGCATCGATCGTGTCGACAGTATCTTCCAAGTGGCCATCGTTCGACACCACAAGGTCGGCGCAGTGCCGAGTCGGCTCGACATAGCGGTTGTGCATGTGACGCACGGTCTCGGTATACTGCGTCAGCACGGATTCCATCGTCCGGCCTCGATCTCGTGTATCCCGTATAAGTCGCCGGGCCAGACGAATATCTGCTGGCGTATCCACAAACACTTTGAAATCGAGGCAATCTCGGAGATAGGGAGGGTGGAAGATCAGACATCCTTCAACGATCACGAACGGCACGGGTTGTACGTTATGACCCGTTGCCGCGCGGGTATGTGTGGCGAACACATACTCCGGGACCGTGACTGCGGTTCCGGCCCGTAGGGCTCGGAGGTGCGTTGCTAGCGACTCCAAATCCAATGCCGCAGGTTCATCATAGTTGACTTGTGCCCGATGTGCGATTGTCCTTGTACTCCAATCGACATAATACGAATCCTGCTTAAGGATTTCGACACCCATGGGGGCAAAGCGTTCCGCCAGCATCGCGGCAATCGCAGACTTGCCCGAGCCGGTTCCGCCACTAATACCGATTAACAATTCCGGCAACATCATGCTCATCCAATTCACCACGCATCTTGGTAAGGAAATATCGTCAGTCAGCCATGGCCCGGCCATAGTCAAACCACAGGTTGCACAAGTCACGCCGTAGCAATTTCTCCAAAGAACGAACATCCGGGGCAAAGAACCGTTGCAAGGCGAGCTTTCGGGTTGCCGAGACCGTCGGCTGTGCACTGGAACGTGTATTCAGCTGACGGACCCTTTCCATAGAGCTGGAGCGACCCACAATCCAGACAAAATGCCCAAGCCCCATTTGACGGAGACGTATGGCCAGACCATTCATTAAGCGATCGAGGAAGTAAAACCGTGGCGCACTACGACTTGCGTTCACTTTTTGTTCAGCCATGGTGGGACGAAAATTAGAGTCAACGCTTAGAAATTCGTAAATGTGTTGTATGAAATCATACGGATCTTGGAAAATATCTTCGTAGAGTGTTATTAAAAGCTGTTCTTTATCGAAGAACTGCAAATAGAGTTCGATTTGTGTATAATAGCAACTATGCTCTCTGTATGCAGGGTATCTCTCTATGACATCATCAAAAGACATATCATGAGGAATCATGCCTGTCTGAATGGCATAGCGATAGGCGGATACTGTACGTGACACTGGTTCACGTAGACAGACAAGAAGTTTAATATCTGGATGGTGTTTGTGTATCCGCTTGGGAGTCTGTTCATCATACAGGTAAGTAGGCGAAAATTCTCCTGAAATCTTGTCGGGGGGATATCTGGTGAAGAGTGATTCATACCACTCAGTACCATTGCAATAGTAACGACTAAAAAAATGGAGTTCCTTTTCTACTGGCATAAAAGTTTGTGGATGCTCATACAAACATGCATGGATCCAAGATGTGCCGGCCTTTTGAGCGCCTAATCCGATAAAGTTAGGTATTTTGGTAGTTGGAGGGGAGGATGACATTTAGAGGTTCCTAGAAACTTTAGGAGAAACTGTGGATTTTTCTGTAGATGGGCAAGAACGACCTTAATGCCAACCACAGCATGCATAATTCCCTTCTCAGGAAGATGGGGAACATAATGAGTGTGGTTGAGGAGTTGGTATTGCTTAATATTCGGATATATCTTGGCTATATTCACAGGAGGAATGGCGTAGATGCTCACATCGTGACCACGATCAATAAGGCCTGTGATTTGATTCAAAATGAATGTTTCTGACAAAGCGGGAAACGAATTCACCAAAAAAGCAATTTTCATGAATTTACCCTATTATTCCTGACAATAGAATAGAAACTATATATTGATATTAGAGTTGTTCCTCAATAGCATAAGATCAGGTTCCCTAGCCCAGCCCAGATGCCCACCGAAT
>CBCXVS010000287.1:0-9592 GCA_965178525.1 uncultured bacterium
TGCTCATCACTTCGATGTGCTCGAATCATGCCTCGACGTCCCCGATCAGATGTCAGAACTTATGACTCAGGAGTAAAATAGCCTAAGACGCTGAAAGCTTATAAGGATGAATTTCCCTCTCGATGATAGACCTTTCTTACGTGGCCAATCTGAACTACCTCTATTATAGCCTTTCCGAAAATGAGAAACACGAAGATTATGTGAGGATTACGTGGGGATTATTTGAAAATTGCGCTGTGCATCGATACAGCTGGCCTCTATGAGGCTCGTCTCCCTGAAAAGATCCACGTCGAGCATCGTTCGGAGCAGGGGGCAAGGCTGGTGTGGTAGGCAGAAGGGGGCTTGGAGGAGAAGAGCCTGGTAATTATGGTACACGATATGTTTCTAATTGACTGCAAGTCATGTCTTGACAGAAGCCAGTACAGATGCTAAGTTGTCCTCCCTCTCTCGCACGGGAATACGGCCTAGCTTCCTTTTACTCCTTTTGACTCCCGTGATCCTTTTGAGGCAGAAACAGTGGCTCGTCACGCGCTGGATTTCGCCAAGCGGAGTGCACGTGATAACGTCAGATGGGTTGCAGGTGAAAACGCTGAAAGGGCAAGATAGCGTCTTCAGGCTGCTCAAGGCCGGTGACACGGACACTGCACTCCGTAGCACAAGCGTTGCAATCCATGGTGAGCTGCGGAACCACCTGACAACCTGGGTACGAAAGCAGGGATTTTCTTCGGAGAGAACAGAACACATCAGGGACGCAGCCTTGGAAGCAATCAAGAATGCGATCGAATATGGATGCCGGGCGAGGGATGTCATCGACATCCGGCTCATGCCACCTGGAGCAGAGGGCTTTCTGGAGGTCGAGATCACACAGCCCCAGCGTTGGGAGGATTGGGATAAGAGGCTGGGAGAAAGACGCCGCAGAGCCGTCCGTATGGGTCAGTCCCTCATGGGAGGAACGGTTATCATGCTCCGGGTCGCCGATGGGATTCAAGTCACGGATTTGGGGCGGAAGCTTCGCATGCGTTTTTACCCGGCTGTGGTCTCTGCACAGTCGCACGTGTCGCGTGAGTGCAAGCCAGACTAGCAGCCATCAAAGAAGGTATAAGAGAATGGCAAACGGTTTCACAGTCAATGGAAAAGTCAACAAAGACGGGGTGATCGTTTTAGCGGTCAGCTATGGTCCCGAATTTTTCTTGCAGCAGCAAGCTGGCGCCAAATTTAGCCAAGTATTATTAGAGCGCTATCGCGAACTCCTCGATACCAAAAAAGAAGAAAAAGAGGGTGAAGCCGCATCATGCGTCGTTGACATTCAATCCGAGATCTCCGGAAGTGCCTTGGTACGTGGACTCTTTGACCTCTGGAAAGAGGTCGCCGAGAAGAAAGGTGGAAAAGTCATTTGCGCCAACCACCCTCCGGATTATTTCTCTACCCTCACCATCCTTGGGCTCCCCAGCCTGCGAAATTTTATCCTGACAAACACAAAAGCCGAAGCACTCCAGCAGCTGACTACATCATAGGAGGTTGTAGGTGAAGGATATTGTCGATAAGTTTGGTTTGAGCGAATTCTTTGCCTACCTCTTTCCCGGTACACTTCTTCTTGCCTCTTTTCTTCTATGGTTAGAACCCTGGAGAATTAACATATTTTTTGAGAAATTCATTGGGAAGTATCCATTTATCGCAGTAGCTTTCCGGGAAGACCCGATAAATGGAATCCGCAACACCCATCAGATCAACGGTGCCGCGCAAGGCATCATAAGGATTGGAACCGTTGGGGGCGGTGTAGAGTAGCCCCATGACGGCGCCAGCCCCGGAAGTATAGACCATATCGAACTTGATCTTCTTTTTTTCGAAAGCACACAAGGTGCCGGCCATTAACGTCGAGTTCGGCGCACCACCCCCGAGGACTAGCACCGTTTGCGTAGCGACTTTCTCAGGATCGAGCGTCCAGCCGCCGGTGTGTGCTGCGTGTTGGGTTTCCATGTCCCTCTCCTTAGTTGATGATCCCTGCAAAGTGTTCCGCTCGTCGGTCTCGTCGTTTTCGATCTCGTGGTGACTCTGAGACACGACCTCGTCCTCCATGGGGATGGGCGCCGCCTGCAGTGCGCTTTCAGCCTCGGGCACCGCAATCACTGGTAACGGCAAGTCGTCAATGGCACGGTCCTGATCGCTGCTGTCGCCGGAGAGGAGGTCATCGTGATCATATCCGCGCCGTCCGAGACCGCCCCGAGCGACAGGACGTGGTGTTGCAACACCCCCTCATGAGCGAGTGGCTGCCGGCGAGGCGAGTTCACGGTTGATGACGTCCAGGATAAACGACTGATCATCGACAACGATAAAATGCGCGCCGTCGCGCATCAAGAGCCGAAAGGCGACCGCCGTATATTGCCCCCAGGCGAACGCATCGTCGCGCGTGACGTAGGCGTCATCAATACCGGTGAAGCACGTAATGGGCACCTCCCATGGCGGCTCCGGGGTGAAGCGGTAGCGAAAAGTCATTTCGAATTCTGCCCGGATGGCTGGTAACATCAGCTGGCGCAACTCCGGATCTGCCAGAAAGTCTTCCGTCGCGCCGATATTGAAATGGCGAATGATTTCGGCAAACACCTCATCCGGCTGTTCATGCGTGAGCAGAAAGGGATCGAACTTGTCGAGTTTGAGTAAAGCAGCCAGCAAGTTCTCTTCAAATGCGCCCTCTTGCAGCAGGCGATGGGGCGCACGCGCTCCCGATACAAAGAGATGCTGGAGGGGTATGGGATGGGTATGGATGAGCGCGCGTGCGGTTTCAAAGAGGGTCATGCCCCCCAAACAGTGGCCGAAAAAGGCAAATGGCTTGTCGAGATAAGGCGTCATCGCCGGTAAAAGCGCATGCAGAAACGCGTCTAAGCTGCGAATGGGCGGTTCATGGATACGGCTAGCACGGCCTGGCGGTTCGATCGCCACGATTTCAACGGACGAATGCACCGCGTCGGCCCAGGCGCGATAGGTTGCGGCTCCGCCTCCGGCAAAGGGAAAGCAAAACAATCGGATCGCGGCTGCAGCGTTCGGCTTGGGAAAGACGAGCCAGCCCGCACCGGCGGTCGCGGACGTTCGGGCCAGGTCTGGAGCGCGCGTGGTGTCTGCAATCGTAACCGTGTCCACCGGCATGACGGTCTCGATAAGGCCGGCCAGATCCGACAATAGCTCGTCGACGAGCTGATCGAGACTCGGCCTTTGGATCAACTTCACCACCGGGACCGCGACCTCCAGGGCGGCTTCCAGGCGGTTGACGACATTGACCGACATGAGGGAATCCAAGCCCAGTTCATTGAGGGGCTGCTGGGTATCGATGGCGTCGTCGAGCCCTAAGACATCCCGCACCTGCTCTCGCACAAAATCCACCAGAATGGCGCGATGCTCCGGCGGTGCGGCCTGGCGTAAACGGGCCTGGATGTCTGGCGCACCGCGAGCGCCTTGCCGCCTCGTCCCCGGGCCTACTTCCCGCGCCAGTTCGGTGTACAAAGTCGGAGTCTCGGGGAACTGCGCCAAGTAGGTGGCCCAGTCCGTGATGGTCACCGCGGCGTGGCCGATGTGGCGGCGCATGAGGTCTTCGAACACGCGCATGCCGTCTTCCGGCGAAATGTACCGGGTGCCCCGTGCGCGCCAAATCGCCTCACCTCGGGAGCCTGAGGCGGTGGCCAAGCCCGCTTCGTCCCATGGCCCCCAATTGATGGCCATGGCGGGTAAACCTAAGGCGCGGCGATGTCCGGCTAGCGCATCCAAAAACGCATTCCCGGCGCTGTAATTGGCCTGACCGGCTGAGCCAGTTAAGCTGAGAATGGAGGAAAACAAGACGAAGACGTCCAGC
Source organism: uncultured bacterium (assembly GCA_965178525.1). Lineage (GTDB taxonomy): Bacteria > Tectomicrobia > Entotheonellia > Entotheonellales > Entotheonellaceae > CBCXVS01. The sequence continues at coordinate 3,842 of CBCXVS010000287.1, forward strand.
TCCAGGTCTTTTGTATACTGATGTAGCAGTCAGCCGCCTTTGATCTTTGGCGCCGTAACGCGGGTGAATTTTGGCCATTGCATCTGACCGAAGACACCGTCGTCGAGAATGCCGGCACAATGGATCACACCCTTGAGAGGGGGCAACTGGTTTTGTATGGCTTCCATGACCCGTTGCACATCGGTTTCCACCGTGATATCGGCTTGCATCACGTGCACGTGGGCGCCCTGGGTCTGCAATTCCGTGACGGCGTCTTGCGCCGCGCCCCGAGCGCCGCTCCGACCCGTGAGAACGAGATGCCGCACCCCGTGTTGCCGGACCAGCCACTGCGCCACCCGGAGGCCCAACATGCCTAAGCCGCCCGTGATCAGATACGTGGCATCATGCCGCCATATCCTATCCACCGGCTCGGCGCGCCCCCGCGGGACGCGGACAAAACGGGCGGCAAAACGTTTGCCCTGGCGCAACGCCACCTGATCCTCGCGGCCGGCCTGCAGGATCTCGGTGGCAAGCGCTTCGGCGTCGTGTCGTACCTCCATGTCTTGCCGCGGGGGCAAGTCGATGAGACCGCCCCACATGTGCGGGTATTCCAGCGGCACGACCCGGCCGAGTCCCCACAACGGGGCCTGCGCCGCTTCCGGGGGGTGCGCGTTCGCGCCCAGATCCTGGGCGTTGCGGGTAACGAGCCACAACCGTGGGGCAAACGTCTCCAGGGATCTCGCCGCCGCGAGCGCTTGGATGAGATAGAGCGCCCCCCCCCGCGCCTACGGCTTCCGCGGTCTGCAAGCGCTCCAGCGTCATGTCGTGCATGGCGGCAAGGTCTAAGCCCCAGAGATAGATCACACCCCGGCAGGGGACGGGTTCCGACGTATGCACGTGGTGCAGGAGCCGGTGAAAATCGTCCACTTGGGCGGGATTGAGGCGCCAGCGTGTGGGGGCATCCTGGGCGAAAGTGCGGTCCGCCAGCACCACGTGGCAGTGATCGTCGCGCTGTTGCAGCAGGGTCGCACCGCTTCCGCCACACCGTCGGCATCTGCAAACAGCAGCCAACTCGATGGCTCCCCGGACACCGCCCCGTGGGCGGGCTCGGACGGGGGTTGTTCGTCCCAACGCATGTGGTAGAGCCAGTCCATGGCCGGCGCAGTCCCGGCGGCTGCCGGGCGCAACGCCTCCGGGGGTAGTTGCCGTACGGATAAGCCATCGAAGGCCGCAACCGGATTAGACGCCTCATCGTACAGGCGCAGATCCAGCACCAGAGTCTCGGTCTCGGCATGATGGTGACGGCGTATCGCATGCACCCAGGCGGTCGTGGTGTGCGCCTGATACACGCGGAAGCGCTCAATGCCAATGGGCAAATACGTCGGACCGTGATGACTGCAGAGCTGGGAAAAATCGCCGGATGCTTCGGCTAAAGCCGGATAGATGTGGAGACACGCATCGAGGAAAGCCGGATGCAGGCCATAGCCGGCGCCGGACACGTGCGGCGGCAGCCGGACGGCGCTTAATGCCTCGCCGTCGCCACGCCGCAGCTGTTGGATGCCCTGGAAGCTAGGGCCGTAGTCAAGCCCCATCGTTCGGATCGCAGGATAATAGCGCTCGGCAGGAATGGCGCTGGGGCAATGGGCTTGTACCTCCGCCACGGAAAACACGGGCGATGCCCCGTCCTCTGGCGTGACGCGCGCCGCCCCCAGCCGTAACACGCCGCTCATATGCCGCCGCCAATCGTCCTCGCCGCTCATAGCGGTACTCAGCAGTTGGAACGCGGTGGTACGCGCGCCTTGCGGCGTCAGAATCGTATGCACCAGACGTGCCTCATCCTCCGGCAGCACCATGGCTTCATGATAAATGAGATTCTCCAGGGCCACATCCGTATTGCCAAAACAGGCGTGCCCCGCCGCCAGCGCCGTTTCAATGCCAGCGGTCGTGGGCAGCACCATCATCCCATAAATACGGTGATCTTGCAGATAGGGAAGCGCGTCGAGACGGTAGAGGGCTTCGAATTGGATATCCGGGAGTCCGGCTCGTAAGCGCGTACCCAGCAACGGATGGGCGTCCGAGCTGGCGCGTCTGAGCGCATGGGCGTCAGAAGATGGCGGGGCCTCGAGCCAGTACCGCTGGCGTTGAAACGGATAGGTCGGCAGCGACATTCGGCGGCGCGGAAACCCCTGTTCGAGCTGCGTCCAGTTGATGGGAAAACCTTCCAGATACAAGGTTTGCACACTCTGCAGAAGGGTTTGCCAATCCTGCTGCTGGCGGCTGAGAGAGGCCAGCCAGGTAGCGTTGGCCTCGGGCAGACACTGCCGGCCCATGCCGAGCAGGGCGTTGCCCGGTCCGATTTCGACGAACACCTCATAGCCCTGTTCATACAACGTCTGCATCCCATCGGCAAAGCGCACGGTGTGGCGGACATGGTCGCGCCAATAGCGGGCATCGGGCGCCGTATCGAGCCACGCGCCGGTGCGGTTCGAGATCAGCGGCAGGTTGGGTGCTTGGTAGGCGATGCGCGCCGCTGTGGCTTCGAAGGCATCGAGGATCGGCTCCATCAAGGGCGAATGGAACGCATGCGATACCGTGAGGGTTTTAGATGGGACATGGCGCTCATTCAGGGTCTTAAGGATTTGGGCGACGGCCTGCTGTTCCCCGGAGATGACGGTGTTTTGCGGACTATTGACCGCCGCGATAACGACGCGGCCGTGGTGCGGAACCAAAACGTCTCGCACCGCCGCTTCTGCCGCCAACACAACCGCCATGGCGCCCTGCTTGGGTAAACCCTGCATGAGTTTGCCGCGCTGCGCCACGAGTTGCAGCGCTTCTTCAAGCGGCATGACACCGGCAATACAGGCGGCGACGAGTTCGCCGATGCTATGGCCCATCACCGCGTCCGGTCTCAGCCCCCAGGCCTGCCAGAGCTGCGCCAGGGCGTATTCGACCGCAAACAATGTTGGGTGTACGCGGTTTCATGCAAGCGTCCGGCGGCTCCGTCCGGCGGGAAAAGCACGTCGAGTAAGGACATGTCCAGGTGCGTGCGGAGGCCGGCATCGCATTGGTTCAAGGCGGCCTGAAAGGTCGGCTGGGTGTGGTAGAGGTCCACGGCCATGCCCGGGTACTGCGAGCCCTGTCCGGTAAACAAGAAGACGACGGGCTTGGTTGTGGTTCTGTTGCACGACACGCCGGCACCGCCAGCCATACATGCGGCCAGTTGGTCTTGTAAATCCGCGTTGGAGTCGCCTATCAGAGCCAAGCGGGCGGGAAACGCCGTGCGGCTCACATTGGCGGTGTAACAGACATCGGCTAGGTTGATCTCGGGATGGGCCTGCAGGAACGTCTGATAGCGTCCGGCATAGGCCGCCAACGCCGTGTCGTTTTTCGCCGAGAGGCAGAAGGGGTGGTGAGAGCGCTCTTTGTGCAACAGCGCCCGCGGCACCTCAGGCGCTTCTTCCAGCACGGCAAACGCATTCGTCCCGCCCAACCCCAGCCCGTTGACCGCGGCCCGGCGCGGGGTGGCGTGCGCCGGCCACGCTTGCAGGGTGGTGTTGACGTAGAAAGGACTGTGGTCAAAGTCGATTTTGGCATTGGGGGTCACATAGTGCAGACTGGGCGGTATGGCCTTGTGGTGCAACGCCAGGGCGGTTTTGATCAGACTGACGATACCCGCGGTTTGTTCGAGATGCCCGACATTGGTCTTGACGGAACCGACGGCGCAGAAGCCTTGACGCGCAGTGTGCAGGCGAAAGGCCCGGGTCAGCGCCTGTATTTCCAGCGGATCGCCGACGATGGTCCCGGTGCCATGGCATTCGACGTAGCGAATCGTGTCCGCAGACACGTCGGCCAAGGTCAACGCTTCGACCATGGCACGGGCCTGACCGGCCACACTCGAGGCGGTGTAGCTCACCTTCATCGCCCCATCATTGTTGAGGGCGGCGCCTTTGATCACCGCGTAGATGGGGTCGCCATCGGCCAGCGCATCTTCCACCTTTTTCAGCAGCACGGCGCCCACGCCACTGCCGAAAATGGTGCCCTGCGCCGCGGCATCAAAGGCGCGGCAGTGTCCATCCGGGGAATTGATGTTGCCTTTTTCCACCCAATAGCCTTGAATCTGCGGGACACGCACCGTGGCGGCGCCAGCCAGCGCCAGATCACATTCGCCACTCAACAGGCTCTGACACGCCAAATGCACCGCCACGAGCGACGTGGAGCATGCCATCTGCACGGCTAGGCTCGGCCCGGTGAGATTGAGCTTGTACGACACGCGGGTGCTGAGGAAATCCTTGTCGTTGCCGATATGTTGCACGCTGCCGGTTTGCCCGGCCAAGGCCGGGTGCTGGGCGTGGGCCACGAGATAACTCGTCATGACACCGCCCGCGCCGGCGAAGACGCCGGCCACGCCGGCGGACGATTCGGGATGGTAGCCGGCATCTTCAAACGCTTCCCAAGCGACCTCAAGGAAGAGGCGCTGTTGCGGATCCATGACGGTCGCTTCGGCGGGGGAATAGGCAAAAAAGGCGGCGTCGAATAGGTCCGCATGCGCCAGAATCGGCGCGGCTTTGACGTAATGAGGGTCCTGCAGCAAAGAGGGTTCGACACCGGCGGCCAGGAGGTCGTCATCAGAAAAAAAGGTGATGGATTCCACCCCCTGACACAGGTTGCGCCAAAAAGCCGCAGGCGTCTCTGCGCCAGGAAAACGGCACGCCATGCCGATGATGGCAATACCACCCACCTCTGCCGACGCCCCCATGCTCAACCTCGCTGTCTCTGGCGCCGTGCCTGGGCCCGTTCTTGCGTCGCCAGCAGGTCCTCACTGGCGGTGTCGGTCTTGCCGCTGACCATGCGTTCGTAGGCCTGACACAATTCCCCAACCGTGCGGATATCTGTAATGGCCACCAATTCCTCAAACGGGTCAGTCTGCAGTTTCATCTCCAGCACCGAGACGAGTTGCGCCAGGTCCAACGACGCCAACCCCAGGTCGTCATGCAGCGTGTCGTCATTGGCAATATGCCTCCGGCTCTCCTCCCGCTCCTCCAGGATGTTGAGGATTTCCTCGTGAATCATGCGCGCGATATCCTGGCTCGTGAGTCCGCGGTTCAACATGTCAGCCCTCCATCTACCACGATGGTTTGTCCGGTTATAAAGGCAGCTTGCGGCGATATCAGAAAGAGCACGAGGTTGCAGACATCCTCGACCGTTCCCAAACGTCCCAAGGGTGTGCGGCGAATCAGGCGGCTTTTCTGCGTCTCGCTCAGGTGCCCGACCATGTCGCTGTCGAAGTAGCCCGGCGCCACGGAATTGACCCGAATGTTCTTGGGACCGAGTTCTTTGGCCAGACTCCGGCTCAGGCCATCGAGTGCGGCTTTGGTCGCACTGTAGACCGCGACGCCGGCATGGCCGCGGATGGCATTGACCGACGAGATATTGACGATGCAGCCGGCCTGCTGTTGCAGCATCATTCGGGCGCAAACCCGTGTGAGCAACATCGTGCCCGTGAGATTGAGGGCAATACCCTGCTCGATGTCGGACGTGCGCGTCAGCGGGAAGAGACCGTCGACGCCCATGCCGGCATTATTGATCAGCACATCGATACGCCCGTAGCGCTGCGCCATTGCGGTGACAAAAGACCGCACCCGCGCCTCATCCGTGCCGTCGACCGCGTCCCAGAAAAACGTCTGATGTTCTGGATCCTGGGCGTGCGACCTGAAGACGCATAACTTAAGTGGTTTGAACCAGTTGAAGGAAATGCAGGTCCGTGTGCGGACC
>CBCXVS010000288.1:0-9500 GCA_965178525.1 uncultured bacterium
GTCAATTCGTTTCAGGCTTTTGAGTTTTTATTTCAACAAGTTGTCGCCGAATCACGGGAGGAACTTCGGGCTAGAGGATGAACTCGGCGTTGAACTGTTTGTGCGCACGGCGAAAGGCATGGCGTTGACGGAAAAGGGCAAGCGTCTCAAACTCAAAGCGGAACAAGCACTCCAAGCCGCGCAAGAATTCGTCAATCACGCCACCTCGATGCAATCGCAGTTGATGGGACGGCTACGCCATGGGCTGAACGCGGCCCCGGCGTTTTTACGCGTGGCCTCCCTCGTGCAACAGATGCAAGACACCTGTCCGGGAATTGAACTTGAATTGATCGCCAGTTCGACGGGCAGCATCCTGGATGAGCTGCATCAGGAGACAATGGACACCGGCTATATCTTTGGGCCTTCTCCATCTGCGTTAATCGCCACTCACGGTCTGGGGATGGCGGAGGTGGTGATTGCGGCGCCATCGCAGTGGCGCGCCTCTATCGCTAACGCGGACTGGAAGGCATTGGCCCAACTCCCTTGGATCGGCACCGACGGATATTGTCCGTTTGAAACGCTTACCGATGATCTGTTGCGCCAGCGCCGATTGACCTATCATCTTGCAGCGCAGTCGCATGACGAAGCCACGAAAGCCGAACTCGTCGCCGCCGGCATTGGCTTGGCGATGCTGGAGCGCAGTGAGGCCGAACAGGCTCAGCAAGCCGGTCGGCTGGTCATTTGGGAATCCGATCCGATGCACTGCGAGTTGAATGTCGCCTGTTTGGCCAAGCGGCAAGACGATCCTCTGATTCAAGCCTTATGGGCGGCGATTCAGGAGATTTGGGGAGCCCAAGAGGCATTGCCGTTAAAGGCCGAGGCCATACCGAACTGCCTGCTCGACTCGTTGTAACGCTTCACCTACAGGGATTCCAAACCATCGGATTCGGTCACAGAAAACTCCTCATCAATCTTGTGCAGTTCACTTTGGATCTCCGGATCTGCGGCCATCGCGGCAAGTTGCTTCTCGAATGTATGTTGTTGCATCACATGCTCTCGTATGTGATGGGCGACGCGCTCGATAAGCCAGAGCTGTTCGTCTATGGGAAGCTGATGAATACATTCTTCGATTTGAGACAAAACGGGTGAAGGCATATATCTTTCCTTCTGAGACGGAGAGCCGATGGTGACGGATACGATGGTGGCTCTCGTCGGATGGTGGTATATCCGGCTTAAACGGGATCGTATCGGCCAGCGTCGAGCGTCGCCTGATACGTCTCTTCCAAATCCACCATAACCCACTGTTGGTCCATACGGAGAAACAAGGGGAGCGTCGGTAATGGCTCATTTGCGTTGACCGTATATGCCCATTCCTGAACCTTGAGATGAGGTTGCGGCTCACTGCCTGGCAATGAACAATACGTGCAGGCCCATAAAGGCGTGCTGTCAATATCACTGTCATTCAACCCCAAGCGTCTCAGAATAGGCCGGCGCATAGACTGGCGGGGTAAGCGAATGACGTCAACGACCGTCACGTGAACGCCTTCTTGAAGTAGGAAGAGTATCTTTTCAACAAAGCCTTCTACGGTTTCAGGGCGGTCCTTGTTCCCTGGCGATACGACTTCAATGACGGCGACGAGTCGAGTGGTATCGTATGCACTATAAATACCCACCATGGGGAGGTCGGCTGGTACAGGGAGGACGGCGGTTGAGGTCGCCTCACCCAGCGTGGGTTGCGGCGTTGCCGGGCCCTGAGTTGCATGATGTTCTGTCGCCTGCAGGAGCAATAAATCCGGTTCGATACCGACGATGAGTTCGGTTGGACGCGCCTGAAATCCGGAGGGCAGCACCCCTGCGTTGAGGTATTCCACCAGACGTATAATCCAGTGGTTGTGAAAACTACGCCAGGGGACACGTGGATTTGGCCAATGGTGTAAAGGCATTGATCGAGTTCCATGAACGTGCTGACGGATTTCCTTCTGCCAGCGTATACTAGGGCGATGCAGTCGCCCCGTGTCGCAAGGGCTGCGATACGAGATCCTTGATCCGAAGCAAATTGATGCGGTTGCGGTTGGGATCGCCGCCATGCCAGTATTCGTACACCTCCTGGCGCATGCCAAAGGCGGAGACTGCGAGATCATGGGCCAGGCGAAAGAGTCGCGACTTGTAGTCCACGCCGACGCCTTTGCCCCGCATGTAGCGCTCCAAGTAGGGGCGGAGTTCAGGGCTGGCCAGGTCCTGCTCACTCGGCTGCATGATCAATCCTGAACCTGCAATTTCACGCAGCAGCTCGACCATGCGGGCTGACATCTGGGCGAAAAAGATATTCATGCCTGACATCGAACCCAGAGACATCAGACCGCCCTCGGTCCGGAAGGCATTGGCCTCGACGCCGTCCATGGCGTGGCGCCACATCTCCGTATAGGTCACCATCTCGCCGAGCTTCGCCGCCACCTCGCGGTACTCGATGACGCCAATCGCCTCGGCGATCAGGGTGGCCACCGCCGTCATCAGACGCATGCGCGCATGGATGCGACACAGATTCGCCCAGCCAATGAAGTTGATGCCGCTTTGATAACGCAACAGGATGGGGGACGAGTCGTACAGGGCAAAGAGCCGATCCCAGGGCACCAACACATGATCGAAAAAGAGCATGGCGTCCTGTTCATCGTAGACCATGCCGAGCGGATGCCCGTAGCCGCCAACGCCTTGGGAAACCGGCTCTCGGCAGAGAATTTTGAGCCCCGGACTGTTGGTCGGAATGGCGAACGCGAGGACAAATCTCGGGTCCGCCCGTCTGACAAATGTGGCCGAGAGCGAGACATAGGTCTCGTGGCTGATGGACGCGGCAGTGGCGAGCTGTTTGGCCCCATGCACAATGACTCCGTCTTTCGTCTCTTCGATCACGTGCAACGCGATGTCTTCCTCCAGCGCGGCGCGTTGCTCGTTCTGGGGCTGCGCGCTGCGGTCCACCTGGGGATCGCCTAGCGCATGGGTCAGGAACAGGTCGTTCTCCATGCAATAGCGGTGGTAGTTGACCACGTTTTTCCCGAAATCGCAGTGCTCGCTGTGCACGGCGCTCAGCGCCTCGCGAATATCGTAGAGCGTGACGATATACGGCGCCAGGATGTCCGGCCCGCGTCCCAATTGCCCCCAGCATTGCTCGTTCCAGCGTTCGCTGTTGCGCCGCTTACGCTTCAGGTCGTCCATGGAACGCGGCAGCAGCCACGACAGGCTGCAGCGGTTGCCCGTCTCGGGAGAGATGAACGTCATCTCGTCTGCATAAGGCTCCGTATGTTGCAGGTCATAGATGCGCGCGAGTTCGTGCACCATGCCGCTCAACGCCGGATGTGATGTCACATCGTCGATTCGCTGGCCATCGAGCCAGACATCGCGTCCGTCCTTGAGACTGGCGATATAACGTGCACCGGTCATCGCACCTGGAGCGGTTGCCGCGTTCAACGCCATGATCGTTCCTCTCTGCCCGGCCTACGGTTTGAATAGCGCCAAACATTTGTTGGAATTATTGGTCCAGCTTTCTATCCAGTCCACAATTTCGGGCGTCCGGCCCAGCTCTTCCATCGCGCCAGCCAGACACATCCAGTTGAGCATCTCTTGATCACCCGCTTCCTCGATCTGCGCGGTCGTCAGCCGCCGCCAGGCGTCCCAATCGGCGTTGCGAAGTTCCTCGAACCGCGCCCGGTCGGCTTCCATGTCGGGGTGTAGCCAGTAGGTCTTTTCCGTCAAGAAGGCATGCGACCAACTGGAGGAGGCAATCATGGCCACCCGCCACGGCGTATCCTGTAACGCCCTGACCGTGGCCGTGCCCACTTCCATACAGCGTTTGGGCGAAGGACCCGGCGGATCGGGAATCGTGGAGAACTCTTCCGAGAAGCCGCGATTGCGGATCACTCGACTGCCGTAGCAATTCACCTGAAAAGGCAAGACGGGGTAATCGAGCCCGGTGCGGTCATAGTCAAGGAAGAGCAGCGTATTGACGAACGCATGCCCCAGCCCGCTCTCCTCATGCAAAGGTTTATAAGCATAAGCCATATCAATCCCTTGCTCCAGAAGTTTGCTGGCCAGATAGCGGCCCTGCTGCGAACAGCCGCCATAGCGAAACATTTTATCGTGGGGTTCGTCCCAGGCGTTGCGTTGCCGCTTCAGGAGGGGCTGGCACGCGATATCGTCCCAGGCCAGGATGCAAAAGGGCGGAATGATATCCTCTTTAAAATTCTCGTACTGATCGTCACCCCAGATCAGGAGAAAGTCAGGGTTGAACGCATCGATCTCGGCCCGCAGCGTGCGAAAGCCGGCAATGAGTCTCTTGCGATGCGCGATAGACGACGTGAGGCCGTCATCGTCGCCGAACTCCAACCGCATGGCCTCTGGCCAACTCCGCCGGTCCTTCTTGTCTTCCGGGATACGCGGGTTGTTCTTCAGCACCCGGGCCAAGCTCGAACTGCCTGGCTCATCCACGCCCACCAACCCTGGGTAGTGAGTCATGCCGACGCCTAGAATATCTGCCATGGGAACCTCCATTCGGAGCTGAAGCTGCCGTTGTTGTCACCCTACCGCCGTTATGCGGGTTATAGTATGCTGGCTTCCGAGTGTGGGCAACTGTTAATGCGCTATGGGTATAAACTCAAGAGCTGACCCCGGCCTCACTTTGCATCAGTCCAGGGCCACGCGCCCTCCCTGGTCCGAAGCCGTTTGAACTGTTTCTAACAGCCGATGCCGCCGCACCGCCGTGTCGAAGTCGGGCTCCATCCGCTGGCCAGTCCGGATGGCCTCGGCGAATCGCCGGTACATCTGGGCCACATTGAAGGGGGGTCCCTGGGGCACGTCCGCCGGCACCCAAATCAGGCGCTCCGGGATCGGCAGTTCTTGCAGGTCGGTGTCCGTGCTTCTGGCGCCCTCCAGCTTGGTGTGGGAGATGTGGGAACCATGGTACACCAGCGTCCCTTCTCGCCCGTATATCTCGATCTTCGGGTCCCTACCGTGCCATGGAATGGAGGCCACATGGGCGGACACCACAGCGCCGCCAACCAGCTTGGCACTGATCAGGACGTTGTCCGGAGTGGTCACGTCCATGGTGGTGTCAACGTCCGTGAAGGTCCACTGGGGGACCTGAGTGCTCACCACGGCCGAGACCTCCGTGATCTCGCCGACGCAGAAGCAGAGTGCGTCGATATAGTGGCCGAACTGGATTTGCAGAGCGCCCACGCCTGAGCTGCGATCCTTGGCCCAGATCCGGTCTGACGTGCGATCGAGCCCCACTGCGCCAAAGGCGCTCAGGTGGCAGGCCAACACCTCTCCTACGTATCCCTCTTGCACCAGTTCCCGGAGTCGGAGCAGGGCGGGGGCGCACCGACCCTGAAGCCCAATGAGCGTGTGGACCCCCTGCGCCCGGGCCAAGTCTGCCATCTCCCGGGTCTCCTGCAGGGTCACGCCCAGCGGCCATTCCGTGTAGACGTGCTTTCCGGCATGGAGGGCGGCCGTCGTGAGCTCATAATGGAACGGGACCCGTACTGATACGGTGACCAGATCGATGTCGGGATGTTGAACCATCTCCTGGTGATCATGAAAGGCCAGACGAGCGCCGAACGTTCTCGCCGCCGCCGCCGCCGTCTCTTTGTGCGCGGTGCACACGGCGGTGAGTTCGTACTCTGGCAGGGCCAGAAGAGCAGGTATATGGGCACTGGGACCCCAGCCCCGGTTCACGTTTGCCCCGATCAGCCCAATGCGTATCTTCTCATCGACCATTGACGTATCCTCCTGCAGGGAGCATGGCCCAGTCGGAAAGTTCTTAGCTATCAGCTATCAGCTATGAGCTAAGACGCTGGAAGAAGAAATCTTGCATCTTCTTTTTTAGCTAAGAGCTAAGAGCTAACCGCTCTTCATGACGACCGCGGCGAGTAGGACGTCGGCCGCAGAAGGATGTTGGACAGCTTCGCCACGAGGGGGCCGTCCTTCTCCGACTCCGCCCGGGCATTCTGCCAGTCGGGGTCTGCGGCAAAGGATGCCCAGCTTTTTTCCCGGTCTGCCAGGCTGGGGTAGCCCAGCATGTACACCAAGCGGTTGCTGGTGCCAAAGGTCTCGGTCCAGTAGCCGATATTGGCCATACCGTGCTTCTGAAATAAGCCGATGGTGTGGTTGGCGAACCGGTCGTGGAGAGGTTGCATCTTGCCAGGCATCGCATCGTAGAGGCGTAACTCCTGAACATTGCCCCTCATCGCCGGCTCGGGTGAATATGGGGTGGGTTGTAGCATCAGGTTGTGGGTCCGCTCCACGACGACCCCATGCGCCGCCGTCTCCTCTGCGACCTGTTTCCTCCAGTTGGGGTCCGACCCAAAAGCCGCCAGCTTCTTCTGCCGTTCCTCTACATTCTCGTATATCCACATGTAGTTGACCTGACCACCGGTACCGACCTCTTCCGTCCAGAACCCCAACACCCCCAGGCCATGCGTCTTGAACAAGCCAGCGGCGACTTCCAGGTGTGTGTTGAGCGCTGGCAGGTTGCCAGGCGTCGCCTCATACGTGCGGAACTCGTAAATCATCCTCATCCCTCCTTCATTCGTCATCGCCTATGCTTTGACCGCCTCGCCTGTTATTTTACCATGGGTCATAACCTCGGCATACCATCTCTGTCCCGGCTTGGGTCGACTTCATAGCTGACTTTCGTTGATGCTAGGGGTAAGATCCCCTTGAGATAGAAGCCGGGATACCTGACGGGAGGAGGGCATATGAATACCCTCATCATCAAGGCCTGCCTCAATGGCAGTCGGGGACGTGAAGACAACCCGAACGTGCCATGGACCCCGCAGGGGGTCGCGGAAGAAGCCGTGCGGTGTTATAATGCTGGCGCCTCTACATGATCACCGATACGATTCGAGAACACTGCCCGGAGGCCACGTGGCTGGTGCATAGTAGCGGCAGCCAGACGTTCGTGCTCGCGGCCATCGCCACCGGCGTGCACACGCGGGTGGGGTTTGAGGACAGCCCGTTCCCGCCTCACAACCTGGAGCCGCGGTCGAATGCGGATTATGTAGACTGGGCGGTGACACAGGCGCGACGGCATGGGCGCGAGCCGGCCACGCCGGCCCAGGCCCGCGATCTTCTCGGGCTCTTACCGCCAGTTGCCGAGGCCATGAGCGCCTAAGTCGCGAGCCGAATCGGCAATCGTGGAGGCCGTTTAGGCCTCGCCTCCGCCTTCTCGCTCCTCGCGTAAGAAGTCCTCTAGCTCTTGCATCAGCTTCTCAGGGTTGAGGTCTTCGTCAAGCAGAGGTCCTGGCGCCTCCTCGTCAACCGCCGAGTCATATTCCTGCTCCAATTGCTGAACATAGGCCTGAGTGGATGAATCATTCGCCACCACCTGATCACATCGGGCGCGAAATGCCTTGACGGCTTCATCCAATCGGGACACGTCGATGTCAATGTCGAGCAGACGGGTTACATAGGTAAGAAGCGCCCGGCTCACTGCAGGATTCGCAGACGCTTGAAGATAGTGCGGCGCTTGCCCCATAAAGGTGAGATAAGGAATGCCGCGTCGCGTCGCCGCGTCCTGGACCGCCGAGGCAATACCGGTGGGGCCTTCGTAGGTCGGCCGACGATAAATCCCCCAATCCTCTAATCGAGCCTGCCAGTCGGGGTCAGTGCTGCTTCCCGTAACGCGAGGCGGCCGGGTATGCGGAAGCGCGGCCAAGAGCGCGCCGAGAGAGACAATCCGCTTCACACCACATTGCTGGGCTAAGTCAAGGAGCAGATTGGCGTAGGTTCGCCACCTCCGATTGGGCTCCATCCCGCGAAACAGGAGAAGACCCGCTTGGCCATTTGTCGGCTGCCACGTAAAGAAGTCGCTACTCGGCCATCGAATGACGCGATTTCCCTCCGCTGTATACCGAGACGTAGGCCGTACCTGGGTGAAAACAAAGAAGTCCTCGGGATCGATAGAGGCGAGACGCGATGCCGATAGACGTCGGACCAGATGTCGCATCGCTCCGGTCGCGGCCTCGCCGGCATCGATCCATCCTCCAAAAGCAATCACCATCGTCGTTAAGTTGGAAGGCGGTTCGCGGTGATATTCCAACTCGTCCATGATCATCCTCCCTGAGGTAAAGAGAGGCACTCCTCAACATGCTCATCTCTTGCGGGATCAATAGGGTAATCTGAGACCTACCGGGTCGTGTTTGAAATGTGGATATAAAGGCTCCTATGGCTTTTGTAGGCATCACCAACGGTGGTGCGTGCGCCGCAACGTCAACAAGATCAAGGTAGTCAACTGCTCACTCATTTGCGGTACGCAGTACTAGCTGTTGGCAAACACGTCGTTGGCGATGTCCATGGCGCCCCGAGCGAAGGGGATGCCACCGTACAGCGTCATGTGCATAAACACTTCGATGATCTGGTCTTGGGTGAAACCGATGTTCCGCGCACCGCGGATGTGGCTGCGCAGCGGGCCTTCACGCCCCAGCGCGGCCAGGCAGGTCATCGTGCAAAGACAGCGGCTGGGCAGGTCGAGGCCGGGCCGCGTCCAGGTAGCGCCCCAGTAGTATTCGCCGGTGATGCGGCTAAACTCCCGTTCCGCCTGGGTCGGCGGCGCTGGCCGAGCCGCTGGCGGGGTTCCCATATACTGCATGCGAAACTGGTTGCCCCGCTCGAACAAGCTGTCGGGGTCTTCGTTGGTATCGTGCACCCGAGGCGGCGTAAACGCGATGCCGCGTTCGTCGAACACGTCTTTGCACAGGGCCAGCGCGTTCAGGCCGGCCGGAGCGCCGCCGTACCAAGTGTCGTGGATAATCAGCTCGATAATCTGTTCGGGGGTCAAGCCGACGTTCAGCGCGTTGCCAAGGTGCCGGCGCAGCTGCGGCTCGCGGGCCAGCACGATGAGCGTCGACAACGTAATCATCTCGCGCTGCACCGGGCTGAGGGCGTCGCGGCGCCAGATGGTGCCGAAGAGCGCTTCGCCGAGAATCCGCTCGAGGTCGGGAGCCACTTCCCAGGCTGCGGGGGCTGAGCCGGCGCTGGTGATGGTGCCGCCGCCAAACATGCGCCGTGTTTCCTGTCCACGTTCGTATCGGGCATCCAGTTCGCTCATCGTTCGCCTCCGGTAAAGGTGGTAGGGGAATATAGGGCCATGGCATCATGAATCCCCTCTGTCATCATGTCACGAGCGGACCGGTTTGTCCATAACTTGCTGTCGTTCATTTTTATTTGGCGCCCGATGGATGGCTCGCGAAGAGCACCTTTTCTGCGGTGATGGGTAAATCCTGGATACGCACCCCGACCGCGTCATAAACGGCGTTGGCAATGGCTGGAGCCACCGGGGAAATGGGGTTCTCGCCAATCGCTTTGCCCTGGTAGGGACCCTCGCCTCCCGGCGACTCCACCAGCACCGTGACCAGGTCCGGGATGTCCTGCATCGTGGGGATCTTCGCCTCACCCAAAGTTTCATGCAGAAGTTCCCCACTCCGTCTCATGAAATGAGGCACGCCTGCACGTCAACTCTGATATAAAGAAGA
>CBCXVS010000289.1:0-9474 GCA_965178525.1 uncultured bacterium
GGTCAATTCGTTTCAGGCTTTTGAGTTTTTATTTCAACAAGTTGTCGCCGAATCACGGGAGGAACTTCGGCTTAGAGACTATATCGATAGCCATAAGCAACACGCCAAGAGTCCTCTACCACTTTGGCTGCAGGCCTGGTGGCGCTCATTTAGCCGTATCCGCTTTGCATTGGCACGCATTATGTCAAAAATCTTTCGCTCTTAGTCACTGGTAGTGATGATCGAACCAGGAGGCGGGTCCGAAGCGCCATCGGCACGCCGCGCCTGCCCCGAGTCCCTTGAATTCCTTCTCGTGTGGTTTTTCCAGGTGATTAACGGATGTATCCTGTCGGCAGGGCATTTACACGACGGCGCATCTGTTCTACATTCCTGATCGCCTTGTATGGTATCCTCACATGGCTTGACGGCTCCCGAAATCCCCTCCACCTCACCCCCCTTGACGAAAGGGGGGCGTTCAGGCAGCCGTCTTTACTGTGTTTACTCAGGGAGTGCATGCTCATGGCGTTGACACGCATTGTCATTGTCGGAGGCGGGTTTGCCGGCGTCAAGTGCGCTAAAGAACTCCGCAAGAAGCTCACACCCGACAGGTACGACATTGTGCTCTTCAACCGTGAAAACCATATGGTTTTTCATCCTCTCCTGGCTGAAGTGGCCGGCGCATCGATCAACCCGGATGCTGTTGCTGCCCCCCTGCGTCAGATGCTGCCTACGGTGCGTTGCCGCACCGAAGAAGTGCAGCGCATCGATCCGGATGCGAGCCATATCGCGTATGAAGGATACGACGGCCAGACCTACCACATGTCCTATGACCATATCGTGATTGCCTGCGGCTCGGCGGTGAATCTGGGCACGGTGCTCGGCATGCCCGACCATGCGTTTCCGCTGAAAACGGTTGGGGATGCCATCGTCCTGCGGCTACATGTCATGCAACAGTTGGAGAAGGCCGAGGTCTGCGACGATCTTGAACTGAAACGCCGGTACCTGTCCTTTGTCGTGGTTGGAGGTGGATTCAGCGGGGTCGAGGTCGCCGGGGAAATCAACGATCTGCTCCGAGGGACCCATCGTTTTTTCCACAATATTGGCCATGAGGATGTCACGGTCACCGTGATCCATTCCCGCGGTCAATTGTTGCCGGAAGTGACGTCGAGCCTGCGTGAGTTCGCCCGAGCCAAGATGGAACAAACGGGTATTCGCGTCGAATTGAATAGTCGTGTGGCCCACGTCACGCCGGAAGGGGTCGGGCTCACAGACGGCCGCCTCATTCGCGGCGCCACGATCATATGCACGGTGGGCAACACCATGCCCTCTGTCATCGAACGGCTGGAAGTGCCGAAGCAACAGAATCGGCTCCTCACGGATGCGGATATGCGTTTGTGTGGCTTCCACAATGTCTGGGCCATCGGCGATTGCGCCTACATTCTCAATCATTACGACAACGAACCAAGCCCGCCTACGGGACAATTTGCAGAACGGCAAGGGCAACAGGTAGCGGCCAATATCGTACGGATTGTCCAGGGTCAGCCGACCCGTCCGTTTACGTTCAAGCCCCTCGGGCAACTCTGCGCCATCGGTGGACATAGCGCCGTGGCCGAACTCTTCGGCCTCCGGCTGTCCGGCGCGCTCGCCTAGTTTCTCTGGCGCGGCGTCTATCTGTCCAAATTGCCGTCCTGGGCGCGGCGCGTCAAAGTAGGGTTTGATTGGGCCTGGGAGCTCGTGTTTCCGCGCGATTTAGCCCACCCCAGAACCGATCCGACGGACCGGGTGTCGACGGCTCACTACCAGCCGGGCGATTACATCATTCGGCAAGGTGAACCAGGACTGCACTTTTATATCATCGAGAGTGGCGAGGTCGAAGTGCTGCAACAGACGGACACGACGGACACCCTCGAACTCTTGAACGTGCTTGGCCCAGGGGATTTCTTTGGCGAGATGGCGCTGATTGACAATCAGCCGTGCAATGCGCATGTCCGGGCCCGCACCTCGGTGGAAGTCGTGATCATGGGGAAAAACATTTTTTCCCACATCTCCGGCGCCTTTGCCCCGTTCCGGGATCTGCTCACGACCGCGATGCAGAGGCGTAAGGCCACGTTATGGCAACGCATGCCGATGGCCCACGACATCCTCTCACAGCAGCCGTTGACCGCGTTCATTGAGCCGTTTACGCGCAAGCACTTAGGGCCGCACAGCACATTTGCCGAGGCCATCAAGCGGTTCGATGAAGAGGCGGCGGATTTCTGCTGCATCGTGGACCGGGAGGACAGGCTACAGGGCGTGCTGACCCGTACCGACATCTTCCGTGCCTTCTTCGAGACGGCGCGCCGTGATACGCCGGTGGAGACGTTCATGACGACCGAGACGGTGGCCGTCACGGCGGAGGATTCCAGTTGGTTGGCCGCCATCGCGATGCACGAGCACGGATTCAAATGGCTGCCGGTCATCGACAGCCATACGAGCCAGCAGCTGCAAGGATACGTGCGGGCCGAAAAGATGCTGAACGTGGTGATGCAAGCCATGCCGGTGGATCAGAGAGCTTAAGTTCCTGTGCCCCCGATCGACGCGTTCACAAGCCTGCGCCTTGAGGGTCGGCCACGAGCGTGTCACGCAGGGCTTGATTCTCCGCTTCAAGCTCGGCGATGCGGGCGTGGAGCGTCTGTACCGTGCCTGCCACGTCCTCTGCTGTGAATCGCGGCGTGATATGCTGCGGGCAGTTAGCGTCCCAGGCCTCGACGGTAAAGACGATGGCACGTTCCGGCTGTCCCTTGTAACCGGGGTCGGTCAGTTGTTCGAGTAAGGCGGGGTCGTCTTCGACGGTGTGGGCTCGGCCCCAGATTTTGATGCGGCGGCGATGGGCATAATCCATCAGGAAGATGAACGCCTTGTCGTTGTCGTCGAGCGTGCCGACCGTGATGTATTGTTTATTGCCACGAAAATCGGCAAACGCCAGGGTATGAGCGTCTACCACCTTGAGAAAGCCCTGTGGTCCACCGCGGTGCTGAATGTACGGCTGCCCCTCGGCATTGGCCGTCCCGAGATAAAACGAGTCCCGTTCCGCAACGAAGGCCGCGAGCTCCGGGGTGATGGCCTGCGCCCAGCCGCCTTCGCGTTCCATGCGGGCGTAAGCCCGGCGGGAGCCATGGCGCTTTTGGACTGCTTTGACCGCAGGTGTGAATGCAATGTCACTAACAGGTCGTGTCATGATGATGCTTCCTTTCCATCTCAAATGTCCCCTGACGCGGTTTCCTGTCACCTGGCTAGCAACGGCGTTTCCGGCTGATTTGCCCATGAGTAGAGCAAGTCGCGTGCCACGTTTGGCATGTGGGTGCTGTAGGGATCTAATCAATTGGTTTTGAATCTTTTATGACGTGACTCGAAATGTGCTGAACACCAGAGCAGGATCAAAATTTCCGTGATATATCGTGGGTCGCGGTATATCGCGGCGGATAGGGAATCGGCGTGGGCGCTCTTGAAATAACTCTTTCATTCAGTTGGCAGCTGACCTGCTTCACGCATCGCCCCTCTTGACTCGTCTGCCAACACGCGCTACAACAAGCGCAATGCGTGACTTGCATACCCGATCTCGTTACATAGCTGCCTGAGAGAGCGGGTAGGACTATGCCGCGCCACAGGCGTACGGAGGATGACCGATGGCAGATGCGAGCAATCTCGAAAGTTTGAGTCATGACGGCGAAACGATTGTGCCCCCAGCGTTTTTGCGGCAGGCGGCCTATCTTCAAGATCTGGAGGCGGCGAATCGGCAGTCACTCGAGGACAATGAGGCATTTTGGGCCGGTATCGCACAGGAATTGGACTGGTTTCGGCCATGGGACAACGTCTTTGAGTGGAATTATCCGCGCTTTCAGTGGTTTGTCGGCGGGAAATGCAACATCACCGCCAATGCGCTGGACCGCCACGTGAATTCCTGGCGCCGTAACAAAGTCGCGTTTGTGTGGATCGGGGAGGACGGCAGTGAGGTGACCGTCTCGTACTTGCAATTACTGCGCCGTGTCAATCGTGTTGCCAATGGGCTCAAATCCCTCGGGGTCGGGAAGGGCGACCGGGTGGTCAGCTACATGCCGCTGACCATCGAAGGGGTCACGGCGATGCTCGCGTGCGCCCGTATCGGCGCCGTTCATAGTGTGGTTTATGCCGGTTTCAGCGCCGGCGCCCTGCGCACCCGCATCGAGGATGCGCAGGCCAAAGTCGTGATGACGTCGGATGTCACCTACCGCCGCGGCAATGCCGTGGACCTGAAGTCCATTACGGACGAAGCCGTCGGCGGCCTGGACTTTGTCGAAAAGGTCATTGTGCACCGCCGGCAGGACCCGGCTGTTGAGCTGCGCTCTGAGCAGGAGGTCGATTTTGATGCCCTGGTGGCCGAGCAGAGCGTGGAGTGCGAGCCGGAGGTGATGGATGCCGAAGATCCCCTCTACATTCTGTATACCAGCGGCACCACGGGCAAACCCAAAGGCGTCGTGCACGTGCATGGCGGCTACATGGTGGGCACGTACTACCATTTCAAATCGTTTTGGGACATCCGGGATGAGGACGTCTTTCTGTGCATGTCGGATATCGGCTGGGTTGTCGGCCACAGCTACATCGTCTATGCGCCGCTCGTGGGCGGTGGGACCACGGTATTTCGGGAGGGCGCGCCGGATTATCCCAATCCGGGCGTGATGTGGAGCATCGTGGAGCGTCATGGCGTCTCGGTCGTCTTCACGGCGCCAACAGCCGTCCGCATGTTTATGCGTTACGGCGAGGAATACCCGAAAAAATATAATTTGAAGAGCCTGCGCTATTTCACCTGTGCCGGCGAGCCGCTCAATCCCGAAGCCTGGCGCTGGGCGCATCAGCACTTGGTGGGCAATGGCGAGTGGGGCTATGTCGGGGAGGATTGGTGGCAGACCGAAACCGGCGGCCCTTGCCTCGGCACGCCCATCTGTCTGGACTCCCGTCCCGGCAAAGTAGGCAAGCCCTTGCCCGGCGTCATCGCCGATGTGGTGGACATGCAGGGCGCCCCGGTGGAACCCGGCCAGGGTGGCCTGTTGGTGCTGAAGCGCCCGTTTCCGCACTTTTTCCGCACGGTTTATGGCGACCCGGAGCGCTACAATGTGGATTGGGGACGGATTGCGGGCTGTTATTTTACCGGCGATGTCGCCATCAAAGATGAAGATGGTTATTTTATGGTGGTGGGCCGTGCCGACGATGTGATGAACGTGGCTGGCCACCGCATTGGCACCGCCGAAGTGGAAAGCTCTCTCGTCAGCCATCCGGCCGTGGCCGAGGCCGCGGTGATCGGCAAGCCTGATGAACTCCGAGGCGAAGCGATCAAAGCCTTCGTGACGTTACGTGTTGGGTATGAGACCTCCACCGAGATGGTGCAGACCTTGCGCCAGCACGTCCGCGGCGATCTCGGCCCGATTGCGCAGCCGAGTGAGATCGACTTCGTGGAGAGATTGCCGAAAACCCGCAGTGGCAAAATCATGCGCCGCTTGCTCAAGGCCAATGAGTTGGGGTTGGATCCGGGGGACATTACCACGCTGGAGGATTGATGCAGCATGCTGGGTTCCATAATTGTTGTGCGCGTGTTGCTTGGTGTCTGCCTACTGCTTCCCGCGGCCCTTGTGGCGGCGCAACCTGACGAAGCCGCCGCCCGCTGCATGGCGCTCAATCTCTACTGGGAGGCCCGGTCAGAGGGCCGTGAGGGGATGGTCGCAGTGGGATGGGTGGTGCTGAACCGCGTGGCCTATGCGAAGTACCCGAACACCATCTGCGAGGTGATCCAGCAGGGCGGGCAAACGCCGCCCTGCCAGTGGAATTGGTGGTGCGACGGCCGTAGCGATGAACCCAAAGAATCGGCGTCGTGGAAACTGGCGCAAGAGGTAGCGCAGCAGATCCTGCACCATCCGCCGGCGGACCCGACCCATGGCGCCTTGTGGTTTTCATCTCGAATCACTTGACGTGCCCAAATGGCTCAAAAAGCGGGAGCCCTCGGCGTATATCGGGCGGCATATTTTTTATAAGTAGTGGCCCATCACCAGAGGGCCGCAGAGGCCAGGCGCGCCCCTTCGACCATCGAGGCGAGCTTGGCCCAAGCAATTTTGGCGTCCACTTTACGTCCCCAAGCGGAGGTGCCAAAGCCGCAGTCCGTGCCGGCGATCACCCGCTCCCGTCCCACGACGACGGCGTACCGCACGATGCGTTCGGCCACGAGTTCCGGATGTTCGATGAAATTGGTGGTGCTGTCCAGAACACCGGGGATGATCACCTTGTCGTCCGGGAGCGTCACGTCTTGCCAGACCTTCCATTCATGGGCGTGACGCGGATTGGCGCCCTCAAACGAGATGCCGGCCGGGCGGGCTTTGAGTACCGTTGCAATGATCTCATGCAGGGGCACGTCGTGGTGGTGTGGCCCCTCGTAATTGCCCCAGCACAGGTGCAGCCGCATGCGCTCCGGTGGCAAGCCGTCGAGCGCGTAGTTGAGCACGTCAACGTGCATGGCGGCGACGTTTTTGAACGCGTCCAACGTCAGGTCGGCAAACTGTGTGACGCGCGTCATGGCCAGATCCGGACAGTCGATCTGCAACAGAAGCCCTGCCTGCACAATGGCCTGGTATTCTTCTTTCATCACATCCGCCAGGGCGTAGAGATAGGCTTCCTCCGTGGGATAATGTTCATTCGGGAGGAAATTGGCGATGACGCCGGGCGAGGCTGCGGTCATAAAGACTTCCTCAGCCTGGGTTTCATTTACGGCGGCTTTCAAGTTGGCAATATCTTGGTGGATCGCCTCCCAGTCCTTCCACGCAATCGGCCCCGTGCAAGCGGGTTGTGGAATTGACGTCGAGGACAAATGCGTGCCGCCCTGGGCGGCAAATTCCGGAAATTCGTCATCGCCAAGCCGGGGCCGGGCGCGGATGAGCCGCTCGCCTTCAAATCCCGTGAGGCGCTCTTTGACGTACGCGGCATATTGGGATTTGCTCTGCTCGCCATCGTTAATGACGTCCAGACCCGCGTTGATCTGCCGCTGCACGACGTCGGCCACGGCATCACGAACGCCGGCGTTAAACGCCTCTGGGTCGGGGGCGCGGCGTTCTTCTCTGAGATGCAGTAAATCCTGCAGTTCCGGCGATCTGGGTAGACTACCCGTATGGGTTGTGAGTATTTTTGACGTACTCTGCTGCACTGTCTTTCTCCTCTCCTATTTCCTACTTATCCCATCCCCTTCGCTTCCTGCGCGTCTCCCGTTTTCATCCTTTCTGGGCGCTATTTAATCACGAAAATGCGATCTCCATAGTATCGTATGTCTCATGTATCTGGTAGGATAATACGACATGCAGGGGTAAATTTCTGTTTGCTACAGGACACATGACTGGGCAGGCGGGACGCATGCTAACACCGCAACAGCAAAGCGCAAAAGAAAGCGCCAAGAACTACTTTCGAGGCGGCATAGCCGCGACAGTGGCTGCGGCGAGCAGCATCTGCGCCAGGCGCTCCGTATGGCGCGCGAGACCCAGCATCGCGGCCTTGTCCCCGTCATCTTGCACAATCTGGGGAATTTATTTACCTCCGAATTGCGGTATGACGACGCACTGGCTGCCTACGCCGAAAGCATCGAACTTGCCCGTGCAAACGGTCGATTCGTTTCGAGATGGACGTGAGTTATGGGGCGACCCCGTCATTCCGTGACACGGCCGGGCCAGTCTACACTGAGCTGGTTGACCTGCTCCTGCAACGCGCCGCGTCCCTGCCGGAACCTGAGCAAGCTGAGCCGTATCTGTTGGAAGCACGCGCCACCCTCGAACTCTTCAAGGTAGTCGAGTTGCAGGACTATTTCCAGGACGCGTGCATTGTCGCCGAGCAGGAACTGGCGACGCCGCTTGATGCCATCTCCCAAACCGCGGTGGTCGTCTACCCCATCCTCTTGCCGGATCGCACCGAGCTATTGGTGAGTCTGCCAACCGGACTGAAGCGCTTTGCTGTGCCCATCGGCGCTGCTGCTCTCACCCAGGAGATCACCGCATTTCGCCGGACACTCGAGATCCGCACGACGCGCCAGTATCTCCGACACGCGAAGAAACTCTACGACTGGCTCGTGCGCCCGCTGGAAGCGGACCTGGCAGCGCTCACCATCGATACGCTGGTTTTTGTGCCGGATGGCCCGCTGTGGACGATTCCCCTGGCGGCCTTGCATGATGGCAAGGACTTCCTGATCCGTAAATACGCCCTGGCGGCCATACCGGGTCTCGATGTGATCGATCCTCGCCCGATCGACCAGCAGCAACGTTAAGGTGCTGATGGCCGGCTTGACGGAAGCCGTACAAGGATTTCCCCCCTTGCCGAATGTCTTGACGGAACTGCAAGCCATCCAGGATCTCTATAGCGGCAAGATGCTGCTCAACCGCGACTTCCGTTTTTCCAAGTTGGAAGAGGCGTGACGGCAGGAACCGTTCACCATCGTGCATATTGCCTCTCATGCACAGTTCGCCGGTGACGTCGACAAGACGTTTATCCTGACCTACGAGGATAAATTGTCCGTGGACCGGCTGGCGCAGCTCATCGGACGGTTGCGCTTCCGTGAGGAACCGCTTGAACTGCTCACCCTCAGCGCGGGTGAGACCGCGGTTGGGGATGAGCGTGCCGCCTCGGGCCTGGCCGGGATTGCCATCAAGGCAGGGGCTCGGAGTGCGCTGGCGACGCTGTGGAGCGTCGAGGATGAGGCGTCGTCCATTCTGATTACCGAGTTTTACCGGCAGCTCCGGGAACCGTCGGTGTCCAGGGCAGTGGCGCTGCAGCGCGCGCAGTTGAAGCTGCTTCAAGGTGCGTTTCGCTATCGGCACCCGTGGTTGTGGGCGCCGTTTTTGCTGATCAATAATTGGTTGTAAATCGGGTTACGGCACCGTGATCATGCCAGCGGAAATACAGAGTTGGAAACAGCGGGCATTAGGCCGGGAAAGCCGCTTACGCGTGCCATGGGCATGGTTCGTCCTGGTTTTCCTGGTGTGCAGTGTCATGGGTGATGCGCGTTGGAGGCAGCACCTGTTCCGGCATGCGTTTGCCAGCTCTGAGCAACCCGTATCGGTTGTGGCGTTGCCGTACATGCCACCATTGGACAGTGAGCCCGGATACAGTCAGCGCAGCGGCACAAGCCGTGGCGTTGGGGATATATCAGGGCCGACGGTGTTGGTGCTGGCGCCCGACCATATCGGGGTGACCGTGCACGAGCAGCCGGTGTTGTATTGGTATATCTCGCAAGCCACGCGCTACCCGGTCGAATTGACCCTCATTGGCTTGGACAGTCCGGAGCCCCTTTTGACCGCGAAACTTAATCCGCCTTTCCAACCCGGCGTGCGGCGTGTGCGGTTGGCCGACTACGGTATCCGCCTCGAACCGGGGATACCCTGAATGGCCTTAAGTCAAGCCAACTCCTTTCTTGATGAAGCAGTTACGCCGATTGCCTGAGACCGACTCCCCTCTCAT
>CBCXVS010000290.1:0-9454 GCA_965178525.1 uncultured bacterium
AGAGGAGAGTCGGTCTCAGGCAATCGGCGTAACTGCTTCATCAAGAAAGGAGTTGGCTTGACTTAAGGCCATTCGGGGTAGCCATAGCTTGTGTGGTGTGAGTATACCATGTCGGGAATTCTCCGTATGTAAATGCAACTCCAACCCATCCGGACCCGATCCGGAGATTGGGTGCTGCTCGATGTATAGGTAGTACCAGGAGGAGAAAAATGCGTCACAAAGCTCGCCTCGAGCCCTGCCGGACGGGGAGGCCGATCCGTCGGATGCAAATGCAAACTGAGCTTGGGCGAGTGAACCAGCCGGTCAACCTTTACTGACGCGCCACGCCTAAGAGGTTTTGCATACGCTCCACGAGTTGTACAATTGTACGCGTATCGGCAGCCGTCATCTCCGGCTGAGCGATCAGCTGATCGAGACGCTCGAACGTTCCCTCGACCTTCTGTGGCGCCGCCAGGCGGCGCAGCGCATGATGCCAAGACGACGCTAGCGCCGTCTGCCGCCGCAGAGACGATGCATCGCCAGCCGCCGCCGCCAAGTACATATTTTCCAACCACGCACTGAGCTGAAAAAACGTGCTGGCTCCGGTTTCATCACCCTGTCCGTAGGCATCCTCGTACAACGGCTCGAACAGGGCGAGGAATGTGGCCGCAACCTTGCCGGGATACTGCTGGCTCCGCACCATCCTCGTCACCTCATTGAGGTAATCTGACAAGGCTTGCGGAGCCTGTATGCGGTTTAAGACGTTGGCGAGCACCTCAAGGTGCTGCATGGAAGCTTCGAATGCCTCGCTGCCCAACAATGCCAACGCCTCCGCATAGAGCGTACCGAGCCACATGAAGGCGATGCGGTCATCCTGGGGCATGAATCCGACCCGTGTGCCGGGCGCCGCAATGGTGGGGCGGCTTTGACGAATGCTCTGACGTTCTCGGTGCTCTGTATTTGGATTTGAAATTGATAGATGGGTAAGGGATGGGTAGACTCGCATCTATCCGACTCGCGTGCCCCGAATCCTCCGATGCCCAACCAGATGTTTGCGCTCAGAGAAAGCGCCAGGCCGATCGCCAGCGCAACGCCCCATGCTGGCGCCCACGACGGGGGTAGCCAAGCCCGGAAACCGTGGCGTGCTCGCCGTTCTTCGATCTGGGCTAGCACCCGAGCCCGCAGATGCGGCGACGCCCTGGATGCGCGGATCGGTTCTAACGCCTCAAACCAACGGACAATGTCAGCATCCTCAGGCTGGCCGTGGTCATTTTCCTGCGTCATACCGCATCTTCTCCCGCAAACGCTTCCTGGCGTGCTCAAGCCGGCGGTAGCATCCATTGATGCCTACACCTCCCAAAAACGAAATTCCCTGTACAACCCGTTTGTGACACACACTTGCCTAAAAAATGTTTCCTTGCTATCGCAATTGGCTTTTTTTCGCACCAACTCACCCGGCGCCACATGGACTCAAACCTGCATCGCGCGGTTGTCAAGCACGTCCATTTCTGGTAAGGATAGGGTGCTCCGAAACATCATGCATGGCACATCGACCACATAGCGTGGTAGACCAACTCTCAATTTATAGCCTGGTTACACAGAGGATGAGCGCGTTATGCAGTGGGATTTTACCTCGAAAGTCTTTGAAACCGAAGTGATTCGCCTCGCTGGCACGGAAGAGCGCATCGTGCGTGGCGGCAGGGATCGCTTTGCCCTGTTACCCAAAGCGTTTGAAGGTATCCAACAAATTGGTGTGATCGGTTGGGGCTCTCAAGGTCCGGCACAGGCGCAGAATTTGCGGGATTCGCTTGAAGGGTCGGACATCCGCGTCAAAGTGGGACTGCGGCCGGGTAGCGCGTCGATGGAACAGGCGCGGCAAGCCGGTTTTACAGAAGCGAATGGCACGCTGGGCGAGATGTACGAGGTGATTCGCGAATCGGATATGGTCCTGCTGCTCATTTCCGATGCGGCGCAGGCGGACAACTACAAACCGATCTTCGAGGCGCTGCGTCCCGGCGTCACCCTGGGCCTGTCGCACGGATTTTTGCTGCAACATCTCGAAAACGAGGGCGCCACCTTTCCACCGAACGTCAATGTCATCGCCGTGTGCCCGAAGGGCATGGGACCATCGGTACGCCGCTTGTATGAACAGGGCAAGGAAGTCAATGGTGCCGGGATCAATTCGAGTTTTGCGGTGGTGCAGGATATCGAGGGCAAAGCCACGGATCAGGCCCTGGGCTGGTCGATTGCGCTGGGCTCGCCGTATACCTTTATCACGACGCTGAAGAACGAATACAAGAGCGACGTCTCCGGCGAACGGGCGGTTCTTCTCGGCGCGGTGCATGGGGCGGTCGAAGCCTTGTTCCGACGTTTCGTCCAGTCCCGAGGGAGCTCGGATGACGCGGCATTCCAAAATTCAGTGGAATCGATCACTGGGCCGATCAGCAAGACGATTTCACATGAGGGGATCTTGGCGCTCTATCAATCCCTTTCGCCTGAGGACCAGCTCCAATTCACCCGCATGTATACACTGGCGTATCCCACCTTTTACGGTCTCATTCTCGAGATTTATGAGGACGTGGAGTCCGGAAATGAGGTGCGCTCCGTCGTCGCAGCGGGCAATCGGCTGTCGCAATACCCCATGGGGACGATCGACGGCACGCGCATGTGGCGTGTGGGTGAGCGGGTGCGGGCGCAGCGCGTGGAGAGCGACATTCCGCTGCATCCGGAGACGGCTGGCTTGTACGCGGCGGTGATGATGGCGCAGGTTGATCTGTTTCTGTCCAAGGGCCATTCGTACAGTGAGGTGTGTAACGAGTCGATTATCGAGGCCGTCGATTCCCTCAACCCGTATATGCATGCCAGAGGTGTGGCCTATATGGTCGATAATTGCTCGACGACGGCGCGCCTAGGCGCCCGCAAATGGGGTCCGCGTTTTGACCACATCATCGAACAGGAAGTGTTTACCTCGTACGATAGTGATATCGAAATCGATGAATCCCGCATCCAGGCGTTTGTGCAGCATCCGGTGCATCAAGCCTTGAGTGTATGTGCCGAGTTACGGCCGCCGGTTGATATTTCCGTGGGGATCTGAGACCTACGCCTGTAGACACGATGCCGGTCGGGCGCGAGCGACGTGTGGTCATATCAGAGCAAGCAAAAAGGCGCTCATGGTTGCATTCGTGTGCGGGCTGGGCATGCTGTTGGCGCTGTCGCGGCCCCAGCTCGCGTGAGTTGCTGCTGCGCCTATCTCCGCTGCCCGTCGTCTGCCCATGAACTCGCCGAAGGTTTGCAAGCGTTCCATATGGGAAAAAATATGATAGAGGAAGCAACTCGGTATGATCTCTTTCCGAGGCCTTTTGGCAAGGTCATCATCCAACACCTAAAATTGCCAGCGCATCGTCGTGTTCCTATGCGTGCTATATTGACCCGCACTCTGACGGCGGTTAGAATCAAAGACTACAGCAGGTCTTAGCGGCTAATTGTCAATCAGCATAAGCTTTTGATTTTCCCAATCTGCCGGGGTGGTGGAACTTGGTAGACACAAGGGACTTAAAATCCATTGGCCGTTTACGGCCGTGCCGGTTCGAGTCCGGCCCTCGGCACTTGACCCCGTCCGTGTCCAGCCGTCTCGGTACACGAACACCATTAGAGTGCGACCACGTTGTTCGGCAACATGGCTCCGCAGCGTGTAACAAAAAAGTGAGGTAACCATGGTTGTCCATGTGCTGGTGACAGGAGGCGCTGGTTTTATCGGGTCGCACCTCTGCGCCCGTCTATGTGCCGCAGGGCATCGGGTCACATGTTTGGACAACCTGGATGATTTTTACGACCCGGCGATCAAGCAGGCCAATGTCCAGCGCTTGCAGCAGGATCCGGCCGTCGCGGCCTATCTCACCGTCCACCACGGCGATATTCGGGACCAAGAGACGTTGCAGCACCTCTTTCGGGCTGAGCCCATCGATGCCGTGTTTCATCTCGCCGCCCGTGCCGGCGTGCGGCCTTCCATCGAGCACACCTTGCTCTACGGCGATATCAATCTGCAGGGAACCCTGAGCCTGCTGGAATGCTGTAAGCAATTCCAGGTGCGACCGTTCCTTTTCGGCTCCTCCTCGTCCGTCTATGGCGCGCGTACGCAAGGGCCATTCGCCGAAGACGATGACGTCAGTACACCGGTCTCTCCCTATGCCGCGACGAAACGTGCCGGGGAACTGCTGTGCTACACGTATTCACACCTCTATGCCATGCGCATTGCCTGCCTACGCTTTTTCACGGTCTATGGGCCGGGACAACGGCCGGACTTGGCCATTCACAAATTTGCCCGCCTGATGGCCCAAGGTCAGCCATTGCCTGTCTATGGAGACGGCTCATCACAGCGAGATTACACTTACGTCGACGACATCGTGGATGGGATGATCGAGGCCTGGGCGTGGCTCCAACAGGGCGATACCCAAACCGGTATCTGCGAAATTTTCAATCTCGGCGGCTCCCATCCGGTCGTCTTGCTTGAACTCATTCGTCTTTTGGAAACCGCGCTCGGATACCCGGCCCAACTCGATTGGCAACCGGCCCAACTTGGCGACGTCCCCATTACGTTTGCGGATCTCAAAAAGTCACAAGCCCTTCTCGGATACCAACCCCAGGTCGATATTACGACCGGGATACAGCGCTTTGCCAACTGGTTTTTGCAGCAACCCGTCCCCGCTCAGCATACGCCATCGTCACGGCTCGGATGAGAATGCGTCTGGCCCCGGCAATGGGACGGATTGGCAGGCAGGATTCTCATGTCGGTCTAGTAGCGTCCGGCACAGGACAGGACCCACCTCGGAACACTGAAAGCTCATGACGAATCGCCTGCGCTCTCGTTGTAAGGCCGCTCGGGCCGGATGAATTCGCCGGATATGGGACCATGCGGTCACACGGTCTGTGATGGGCGAACGGCGGCAAAAACGTTGCGCCAATCGAGTTAGGATACTGCGCTTGAGTGCTGCTCGGTGTTGCCGCGGCACCGCGATCCAGCGCACATTGTGGAGGTAGGATTGCAGCAGTATGGCACGCAATGACGTAGGAAATAGCTGCGAGGGTTCCAACACGCGTTGCCGGGTACCCGCATCCGTGGCCCTGACGCGGTAACGTATCGTATAGTTCTTCCGGTCAATCCAGTTAAACAATTGATAATCCTGAGCAAACCCGCCTATCCACAAGAGTGTATAGGCGGGTTTGTGCACCGCTCCGACAATTGGCAGACGACGCATCATGGCGAGCGTCAGGAGCAGCAGAAAGGCCAACGCCAGCCGCCCAGCCCAGCCACTGTGCCGCGGCATGGCGGGCGTGTGTGGATCGATCTCGCTCCGAAACCAGCCATACATGATCTCATTCCGGAAAAAAAGCACGGCTGTGGCCATCAGTGCGAGATTGGCGAACGGAATGCGCAGGGTCACAAGAATCCCAAGATGGAATCCGACCTGGCCGAGGAGGCCCAGCCATTTGAGGGGGTGCCCACAGCTCCTGGTAAGCAAGATAGGCAGAAGGGGTTCGATGATCAGGGCCAGATAATTAGCTACCCGCAGCAGGGAGAGTGCGTCAGGACCCCAAAGCTCGGGCGTATAGGCCAGCGGCAAGCGTAAGGTTGCATAAACGGCTAATCCATGGCGCCACAGCGGGCTCTCCAATTTCCACCAGCCGGCGACCAGATAGACTAGGCAGACATTCGCCAACAAGCAGCGGAGAGTCGCACTTGGCACGGTGACGTAGCGCCAGGTTGCCCAGCAGCGTGATCCCTGCCGCCACCAGCCGCTTATCGTCAAGGTATGACCAACAGGAAGCAGCATCAGCCAAAAGAGGAGCAGGTGGATGATGGCATCGTCCATATACATGACGATGAAATTCCACCGATAGGTGGACACCGCGATGATGAAAAGCCCACCAGCACAGAGCTTGACACGGTAGCCCAACACGATGCCGCATGCGCCCAGACAGGCCAGGCCGAACACGCCATAGAAAAACCACACTGGCAAGCCAGGATGGAACAAGCTGAGACGCGTAAACCAATAGATGCGTTACAACAACGCATGATCCAGTAAACCATCCGGGTCGCTAAAGTCCGGAACTTGCTGCAGTAAGCTCACAAAATAGGCACCACACAACAAGCCGGCCAGCACACGAAACACGTCCAAAGGCAAAGCGAAGGTATTCTGGCGCCACTAGGTCTGCAAACGTGTACAGGTCCGGCTCAGTATCATACTAGAGAACCATGCGGAGGCGCTGTTGTCGCCAAGGCGGGTGCATGCATGACAGACGGGGAAAAACGTAGCGCGAAGCAGCAAGGCGCCGAATCGGTAACATCCTACTGCTTCGCAACGTCATACGGGACTACCGGATGGCTTCTACATCGGCACTATCGATGTCGACAGCCACGGATTTTTGAATGAGATCGATACTGATGACAAAACGATAATTCTTCTTTTTTTCCACCAAGACCCCTTCGGCGCCAGCCAACGGGCCACGCTTGACCCGCACGACCATCCCTTCTTTCAAATAGGGATACGGGTCGTAGGGCAAACGATGTTCCACCATCGTGCGGATGGCGTCGATCTGCTCTGCTGGTATAGGCTCCGGCAAGCCGTTTAAACTCACAAGACGCATAACACCCACCGTCTAGAGCACGTGTAAGCGATCCTGCAGGGCAAAATATCCGAAGATGTAACCGCCGAACAACGGGACCTCAATCATTTTCACGCGGTCTTTCCAGACACTACGCTTGAGATGCGACGGCAAGAGATGGGTGATTCCCTTGGCGTCGAACTGATCGCGGACGACCTTCTCATGGCGTGACCGGGTGTGAATCGCGTACCAGAAGGGTTGTTGCGTGTAGTCTTCTACCACTGTCTGCACATCATTCAAGGCACCGTTCCTCCCCTTCTGTACCATGAACGTCCTAGACATACATGTCAGGCGTTCAAAAGGTGCTTCAACATATTATAACAATGTTTGCCGTACCCGACATGGGTGAACGATTACAACCTGCGCGCACCTCGCGTGATGACACGGTGAACAGCTGTGCAACGATAGCGAGGACACGACGGGGCGAGAGGTCAAGATATGTGCATGTGACTGGCCGGGCAGGGGCGTGTTGGGCACGCCTCCCTGCAATTGCCAGCATTATCGGAACCCGTCTGGGAAAACTTAAATGATGCCGAGCCCACGAAAACCCCCATCATGTATCGGAAAATGCTCATCCATGGCGCGAAAACGCATCAGGTTATCAGCGGGTCGCCCGCCATGCCGTGAGGATCTCGGCAATGCGCTCACCAGCCTTGCCATCCCACAGGGGCGGCACCCGCCCCGTCTTGCAGATACCGCGCAGAATCCGGTCGATCTCGCGACGGAGAAGCGTCATGTCGCGACCGGCTAAGATGTTCGTTCCCTCAGTCACCATAATAGGACGCTCTGTATTGTCACGCAATGTCACACAGGGAATGCCCAAAAAGGTACTCTCTTCCTGCACGCCGCCGGAGTCGGTAATGACCACTGTCGCTTGTTGTTGCAGCGCTAAGAATTCAAGATATCCGAGCGGCTCCATCAGAAGCAAACGCGTGCTGCGGGTCAGAGTCACGTCAAATTCGCTGATACGCTGGCGCGTGCGTGGGTGCATCGGGAACACCACCTGCAGGCGCTGACTGATCTCCTCAAGCGTCGTGACGATCCGTTCAAGCATATCCGCATCATCCACATTGGATGGCCGATGCAGCGTCACCAAGGCATAGCGATCCGCAAGCGCGTCAATCTCTGGCATGCGCGCCTGCGGCAACAGCCGGACGAGGGTGTCGATCATGACGTTACCGACGCAATGAATCGTCTGCTGCGTGACGCCTTCACGTAAGAGATTCTCGTCCCCATCAGCTGATGGGGTAAAAAGGAGTTCGGCAATCTGATCCGTCAGGAGACGATTGATTTCTTCCGGCATACTCCGGTCCAAGGAACGCAACCCCGCCTCGACATGGCCCACCGGGATGAGAAGCTTGGCGCAGACGAGTGCGGCGGCGACCGTCGAATTGACATCTCCGTAGACCAGCACTAGGTCCGGCCGCTGCGCCTGCACCACGTCTTCAAAACGCATCATAATCTGGGCCGTCTGCACGGCGTGCGACCCGGAGCCAGTACCCAGGCTGACATCCGGTTGCGGTAAGCCAAGTTGGTGAAAAAAGACGTCGGACATATTGGCATCGTAGTGCTGGCCCGTGTGAACTAAGGTCTGGGAGATGTCCGAACGCGTGTCCAGGGCCGCCATGACGGGCGCCACTTTCATAAAATTCGGACGGGCGCCAACCACATGCATCATACTAAAATCGACCATACCACCTCCACGTGTGTCATTGTTTGACGCAGTCAACACGCTCGTGCAGAGATGTATCCCCGATAAAAAAACTATGGCGTGTGACGCCTGACCCTGTCAAGGCAACAGCAAATGTTGGGAACTTGCCTCGATATGCAATTCATGATAGAGCACGATCACAATAGAGTCCCTACAGAACCCCATTTCGGGAGTGGACAATGGCATCGCATGATGAAATCTCCTCCACAGTCCTGGCATCGCTGCTCATGCGCGCTGCAGCTATCTGGACCCGGGATGCCTGTGGCGTCACGCGTTCTGAGACGGCCATACCCGCCCTGGTGCACGCCGATGCGTACGTCCCGACAACGCCGTGCAAACGCGTGCTGCTCATTGGCGGGTTATCGGGTCACCCCGACGATGTGTCCTTGGCCTTCAAGGCCCTCAACGCCTATCTCGACGCCGGCGAGCGTTACACCCAGAACATCGTCCTCAGTGCCATCCCGCTAGGGAACCCGGATGGTCTGACGTCAGAGACCGCCCCAGAGAACGGCGTTGGCGGCTGTCCGAGTCTGGGCTATCCACCAACCGATCGTTTTTTTGACGATGCGTACAATCCCGAAAGTCGCTATCTATGGCGTTGGATTGGCTTGCAAGCCCCGGATGTGGTGGTGGAAATCCGTGCCGGCCAGACCGTTGCCTGGGAAGCATCCGCAGCCGCGGCAACCTTGGTGCCGGCTCTGCAGGCCACGGCTTTGACACCAGCGGATGGCCTTCTGGCGGCCCTCGGCACGGGCAATCCGAATGGCCTTGGACCCCTTCCAGGGTTGCGCGTTACGACCTCACCCGAGGCACTCCCAGCACAACTCGAACGTTTATGCACGTTGCTGCAGCAGACGCCCCATGTCTCACCGTTCCCGGCACGCCGCAGTCTGGACGCTCGGCGGACTCGCACCCCCCTGGAGATCGCTCGGCTGCTGGCAGGCGTCTACGGCTACACGCTCGACCCGGTCGTCTATACACAGGGCATGTCCATTAGCCCGAAGTTTCCCTGGCAGAATAGGCAGAGGGTTAAGTAGATCAACAGGTTAGCCCAATTCAAAAGTCCATTTACATGGGAACAATCCAACCTCCTGAAACGAC
>CBCXVS010000291.1:0-9344 GCA_965178525.1 uncultured bacterium
AATGGACTTTTGAATTGGGCCAACCTGTTGATCTACTTAACCCTCCGCCTATTCTGCCAGGGGAACTTCGGGCTAGATACCAAAACTTGGTGGGGTTCGAGCCATGTGATACCGTCGAGTGGACCGGTGTCAATCGTCACGGTGAAGACGCTGCCCTCACCCGGTTGACTGTGCACGGAAATATCGCCTCCCAGCGCCTGGGCAAACTGGCGGCTGATGGTCAGCCCCAGGCCAGTACCGCCAAATTGCCGTGTGACCGAGCTATCGGCTTGCATAAACGGGTCGAAGATCGTTTCAAGCTTCTCTTCGGGTATGCCGACACCGCTATCCCTCACCGCGATAGCCAGTTGCGGCTGAGCGCTGGGCCGCACGACACCAGCCGTGATGTTCACGCCGCCCGCCTCCGTGAATTTGATCGCATTGGACACCAGGTTGGTGACGATTTGGCGCACCCGGGCGGGATCGGAAAGAATCGTTTCCGGCATGGGGCCGTCGGCCTCAAAGTTGAGCGAAATGGTTTTCTCGCGTGCTTTCACCGCGAGTACCTGGACGACGTCGCGGATCATGACGTGCGGCGAACACCGGATACGTTCGACTTCCAGGCGCCCGGATTCAACCTTGGCAAGGTCGAGGATGTCGTTAATCAACTCCAGCAAGTGTTTGCCGCTGGAATGGATGGTGTCGAGGTATTTCTTCCCATTTTGTTCGTTTTTGCCATATCCGCGTTTGAGGATTTCGGTGAAGCCAAGAATCGCATTCATCGGGGTCCGGATCTCATGGCTCATGTTGGCCAGGAAGTCGCTCTTGGCGCAGTTTGCCGCCTCTGCTTCCTCCTTCGATTGACGCAGCTCGACTTCTTTTTCTTCCAACTGGGTCACATCGTCGAAGCTAATCAGCACGCCGCCGTGTTGGCCCGCCGTGCCGAGAACCGGGGAGCAATTGACCATAAACGTGCGCCGCTTCGCGGTACGATCGTACAAATAGACCATCGCGTTCTTCTGCGCCGTTCCCTCTCGTAGAGCCGCAATCCATGGGTAGGCTGCCGGTGTGAGCCGTGAGCCATCGCTGCCGGACCAGGGAAAATCGGCGGCGTTCCAACCGATCAAATGGTCCGGCTTTTCGCCCACGACGGTAGCAAAAGCGCGGTTTGCCAACACGATGTACCCGTTACGATCAATGACCAGCAGGCCTTCAACGAGGGTGTCAAGTGCCGAGCGGACGCGCTCCGGGATGGTTTGCGAGGGGTCGAGGTGGCGCAGCATCTTGGTGAGATACATATAAAATAGAACAAAGCCGGAGAGGGCGATGAAGATCAGCAGCTGGGTCCATGGATGGTCAATAAAGCCCTGCCAACCCGGGGTCGTTAGGGGCCGGCAGCGCAGTTCCACGTGCCCCCATTCCTCCTGGTCGGCCCAAATCGGCACGCGTAGCTGCGCGTCTGTCGAGTATGCTCCGGACATGTCGCGCCAGTGACGCATGTGATCGCCTACCGTGACGATGGCTTCGCCATTAGCCCGCCGCACTGCGGCCGAGAAGATGTCAGCATTGCGAGTGACCACGAGCTCTAGGGTGGCCTCGAGGCGGCGGATATCCGCCTGGCTGACCAATGCTGAACTGTTGGCCGCAATGGCTTCGGCCAGCGTGGCGCGTCCCTCGCGGATGGCGTTGAGCCGGTCCGGCACGAGCCCTACATAGAGCGCGATCAACATCGCGCTGACCAGCAGGCACGTCTGACCGAAGGCGATGTGAAACTTCGCAGTCAATCGTTTCATGGACTAGGTTCCCAAGTCAAATTTGTGGGGTGCATCCTCATACGCGTCTTGATTGCCTTCCTGGATCGATCTCCGACCTCGATCAGATGCCATGTTGGCGCGAACTGCGCTTGATGCCTCAGGAGCCGCACCTTTCCGAATGACCGATTCGAGGGAATCGTCGTCTGCTACATCCTGTTTCGAACGCTTGTCCAAGGTCGCCAGCACGGGTAGCGGGTCGATCAGCCGCCAAGCAGGCAACGACGAAAGCGGGCTGCTTAGCAACATCCCGCCGCGCACGAGCCACAAGACATAGCCGACAGAGAGGCTGGTTATCAGGAAAAGTGTTGAGCCGAGCACGGTCTTACCGAAAGACGCGTCTTGACGAATCTCATCGCGCAAGGCGTCCAAATTTTGCAACAAACCACTCTTTTGGAAGAGAGAATGGAGATTGCCGCTGACGGGTTGCAGCGCCTCCATCTCCCTGCGTCGTGCTTCCAAAGCCACCCTGCCGGCTTCATGGCGAGCGGAAGTGGCGTCCTCCGTGCCGAGAGACGGCGTATCGGACGTTCCCAATGACATGGCAGGGGAACTCACCCGCGCGCTTTGTCGATTGCCCGTGTCGCGGCTTTGGGAGACGCGGTTATCGGATATGCGTCGTGGCGAGGGTGGTGCGGGCCTATCTGATGCGTTTGGTGCTTGAGAGGCAGGAGCTGGCCCTGGAGCA
Organism: uncultured bacterium; assembly: GCA_965178525.1. Lineage (GTDB taxonomy): Bacteria > Tectomicrobia > Entotheonellia > Entotheonellales > Entotheonellaceae > CBCXVS01. Next base: position 2,479 of record CBCXVS010000291.1, read on the forward strand.
GGACGGACCGTGGTACCGTTACCACTAGGTGTCTCGCTGTTCCGTTCGTCCTCTGCTTCGGGGCGTTCCGGCTCTGGGAGGGCAGGCTGGGCAGCAGCGAACCCGCCCCCAGGAGTGGAAGCAACGGTGTCACCACTAGCGGGTGTCGTCGTTGACGGGACGTTGACGCTGCTACCCGAGCTACCGTTGGTGCTGTCATGGGTTGCGCTATCGCTTGGGCTCATGTCTGTAGAAGTGGTGCTCTCGGCAGTGATGGTGAGCGTGGCGGTGTCATCAGCATGGAGCGAACCGCCGCTGCCCGTGTTGCCAAGATCATCAATGGCTAGGGTCAAGATCGTGCTGGCGCTGGGGGCGTCAAGAGCCTGATAGGCCAGAGTCGCGTCGACATTGCCCGCCAGTAAATCGTTGATCTGGCTGAGGGGACCGTCAAGGATGACGCTGGCGCTACCCGAGCCTGACACGGCCACACCCGTGCTTCCGGCGCTGACGGTCAAGATGCCTTCGCCCACGCTGAGCGTGACGCGCACGGACGTTGCGCCGGCATCGGGGTCGCTTACCATGAGGCCGGTGCCGTGCAACATGAGCGGGGTGTTCCCTGCGGCCGCATAGCTCGCGGGGGCAATGGTCGCATTTGGAGCGTCATTAACGGGATGAACCGTCACCATTGCCGTTGTCATCCCATCCCCTAACCCACTGTTATCGCTGGAGAGAGATGCCTGCATGTCGAAGCTGCCGGGATCCGTCGAGTTCGGTATCGGCGTGAACCTCAAGCCCGCGTTGCCTTGGGCCACGGTGATGAACGCTCCATCGTTGATGACGGTGACGCCGTCGTGGTGATAGAGCGTGCCACCCACGATGTTAGAAATGCGGAAGTGGGTCACCTCGGCACCGTCGTTGGCGTTTCGGTCGAGCCCTATGGGGCCGGACTGGGTATCCTCAACGGTAGAAATATGGGTGGCCTGTGGTGGGTCACTCCCCGGTGCAATGTCCACGTTGATGCTGCCAAGCGAAATGGTTCCACCGCCGCCAGCTCCGGAGTTGCCGTTGTCAGTGATCTCGGCCGTTATGCGATCGGCATCATGACCCATGGCATCAGGAGCACTCAAGTATTGTATGTTTGTCGGGTCGTCGAGGAAGGCGTTCAGGCTGGACATCACGCCATCTAGGAGCAGTGTTCCGGTACCCGGGCTGCCCACCGTCACGCCACCGCCACTCGAAGCGAGAAGTGTGCCGCCAGTGCTCGTGGAGAGGGTCAGGGTGAGGTTGCCTGTACCGGCATCCGCATCGGACAGATCAATAGCCGAAAGGTCCACATGGGTGGCCACGTCTTCGGTGACGTTTACATCGGTGGGTAGACTCCCCGTATTGCTCGGGTTGTCATTGTCGGCGGTGATGGTCAGGGTGGCATTGTCCGAGGCCGTGAGCATACCGCCAGTGCCACTATGGCCAAGGTCATCAATGGCCAGAGTGAAGCTCGTGCTGGCGCTCGGGTTGTCGAGGGCCTGGTAGGCGATGCTGGCGCCGAGGTTGCCTGCCAGCAGGGCGTTGAGCTGGTCGAGGGCGCCATCGAGGATAACGTGCGTGGTGCCTGAGCCTGAGACCGTCACCCCGGTGGCGCCGTCGATAACCGTCAAAGCGCCCTCACCCACCGCGAGGGTCGCGCGTATGGGATGTGGGCCGGCATCTGGGTCGCTCACGGCGAGGCCGGCACCGTGTAGGATTAAGGGGGTGTTTTCGGCCACGGCATAGCTGGCGGGCGTGATGGTGGCCGTGGGGGCATCATTCACAAAACTGCTGATATTGATGGTGGCGTTGTCACTGTGCGTCAATGGTCTACCACTGCCGGTGTGACCGAGGTCATCGATGTCGAGGGAGAGGGTGGTATGCGTACTGGGGGCATCCAGAACATCATAGGTGAGGGTGGCGCCGAGATTGCCGGCGAGCAGATCGTTAAGCTGCGTGAGGGTGCCCTCGAGGGTGACACGAGCGCTGCTTGAGCCGGCAATGGTGACGCCGGTGGTGCCGGCTGCGACCGTCAGGATGCCTTCGCCCACCGAAAGCGTAACATGTACGAGATTGGCGCCGGCATCGGGGTCGGCAACCGATAGGCCAGTGCCATGCAGGATCAGCGATGTGTTCTCGGCCACGGCATAGCTGCTCGGGGTGATGGTGGCGCTGGGACGGTTGTTTTCAGCCGTGATCGTCAGCGTCGCGGTATCGTTGTCGCTGAACGGCCCTCCACCGCCGGAATGCCCCAGATCGTTAATGTCCAGGGTCAAAGTCGTACTGGCATTGGGGACATCGATGGCCTGGTAGATGATGCTGGCATCGAGGCTCCCGGCGAGCAGGTTGTTCAGCGGTGTGAGAGCGCCATTGAGCGTCACGACACTGGCGCCCGAGCCCGTGACGTTCACCCCAGTGGTGCCGGCCGCGACCGTCAGGATGCCTTCATCCACCGAAAGCGTGACCCGTACGGGATTGGCGCCAGCATCAGGGTCGCTCACGGACAGACCGGTACCGTGTAGGGGAAGCGGGACGCTCTCCGTGACGGCATAGCTCGCCAGGTCGATGGTGGCCATGGGCGGCAGGTTACCTGTGTCCGCTTGGATCGTTTCGCTGAATTCGGAGGTATTGCCGGTCTCCGGACCTGAGGTGACAGTGGCTGTCGCCGTGATGAACTCGAATGCAGAAACGGCAACCGGCGAAAAGACGACGTTGATGAAGCTGGCGTTTCCACTCGCGTCGGTCGCTACTGAGAGTCCGCCTAAATACGTGTGACCTTGGCTGTCTTCTCCAGGGTTGTAAAAAAAATCGATGTCAAAGTTTGTGTTGGCCAGACTGTTTAGGGTGCCACTGATCGCGATCGTATCCACCTCGTTGGTCACCGCTGACGTGATCACAGGAAAATTTTGCAGCTCGTTGGCGCCTGAGTCACCATCACCCAGGTCGTTCGGCGTGACGTTGTCGTTGTTTAAATCAATGCCCAATCCCGAATTCGAGAACATGCGGTTTGCACGGATCGCATTGGCAGCGGTACCGGAGTCTTTGAGGCTGATCCCGTCGCCATTGTTGAACGCAATCAGGTTGCCCGAACCGGCCACCGTGCCGCCAAGGGTGTTATGATGCGCGCCATTCGAGATACAAATGCCATGGCTAGCGTTGCCCAACGGCGCCGTACCGGTTGCGTCCGTGCCGATCAGATTGCCCTCGATGATATTGTGGGCAGCCGTTGCGGTTTGCAGCAAGATACCTGAATCGCCATTATTGGCCATGACATTGTTACGAATAGTCGCACCATGCAGGTTATCCAAGGACATGCCTTGATCCGCATTGCCAAGCGGCTGCGTGCCGGTGACATCGGTGCCGATGTAGTTGTTCTCGATGAGATTATCAGCAGTGCCGCTGCCCGTGCAGGTGGCAAGACCGCGCTTAGCATTGCTCGAAAAGACATTGCGGTCCTCAGGATGCGCTCCCCCGACGACATTGTTGTCCGAACACAACTCGATCCCGTCGCCGTTGCCATTCCCAATCGTGCCGGTTATGTCCGTACCGAGAAAGTTGCCCTGGATCGTGTTGCCATCGGCTCCAGACTCGACCATGATGCCTGACTGCTGGAAGGCGTTGATGACGAGACCGCGAATCGTGCTTCCATCTCCGCCGTCTATGATCATCAGTCCTTGATGGTCGTCCGATGGATCACTGTCGGTGAGTTCAATTTTCAGTCTAGCGTTGTCCCCGACATTCAGTGTATTGGACCATGCGCCCGGTTGGGTGTAGCCATCGATCAGGACTGCGTCGGCGATGTCGAGCTGCGGCTGCGCCGAGTCCAGATCGATCGTGAACCAACTGTGTGTCCCGTAAGGATAATCCGGATCGAAGTCGGTAATGGCCGCGTCGTTCAACCGGGTCGTGGCGACGAGCGACAACGAGCCGGGAACGCTATCGTCTTGGTAGTAAACATGTTTAGGGTCGATGTCCGGAATGTTGAAATGAATCTCGTCCGGTGTCACGCCGTTCGGCGAACGATTCGTTGCGAGGATGGCTTCACGGAGCGAGATCAGATTGTCGGTGCCTCTGTTCGAGAGTAGCGCCGTGATCGACGACGTGTCCGGAGCGTCCGGGACGTCGCTCGTGGTGTCAACGACTAACTGGCTCATGTCAAGTGTGGTCACGTAGGCGCTGAACTCGGACGTGTCAAAGGTCGTCAGGTCCGTCGCCGTGGCGGTGATGAACGAACCGACAGGCACGAGAGCCGGAAGAGGCGCACTAAAGGCCGCGTTGCCCGAGAGATCTGTCGCGGTGGTTGTGAAGCCGAGATAGGTCTCGCCTTCTCCGTATCCGCTGGGGTCTGGCGCCGAGTTGACAAAGAACTCGATACGGAAGGTGCGGTCCGCTGTGCTGTTGATGACACCACCCACGTAGAAATTCCCGGCGCCATCGGTGTTGGCCGATGTGAGCACGGGGAAGTTTTGCAGGTTATTCGCTCCTGTGTCACCGTCCCCCACATCGTTCACCGTGACGCCATCGGCTCCCAAATCGATGCCTAACCCGGAGCCGGGTGCCGTGGCGTCATTGGCAAAGATCGAATTCCCCAGAACCGCGTTCCCCGTGCCGGCATCTGCATCGACGCGCACGCCACTCTCCGTGTGATACGCGATGACATTGCCTTCTCCGGTGCCGGCACCGCCGATCGTGTTGAACTGCCCACTGCTTTGGATCAAGATGCCGTGGTTGTTGATGGGATTGATCGGCAGTTGGGTGCCGGTGACGTCGGTGCCAATGTAGTTGCCGGCGACGATGTTATCATTCGAGGTGAGCAGCACGGGATTGTTAAAATTGCCATTCATCACCAGGCCGCGAAACTCGTTCGAGTCGGCGCCAGCCTGCGTCACAAACAAACCTGCGCCACTCGCTGCGTCGCCATTGATCTCGATTTTGAGCACCGCGTCCGAGAGTCCTGGCGCGGCAACCGTATTTTCCTGTGCGCCCAGTTGTGTATAGCCATCGATGATAACGGTGTCAGTGATGATCGGCAAGGCCGACGTTGGCGAAATGGTGTACCAGCTATGGGGCGTGCCGGGATAATCGGGATCAAAATCGCTGATGGCCGCGTCGTCCAGAGTCGTGACAGCCACGAGTGAAAGCGAGCCCACAACGCCATCGTTTTTATAATAATAGTGGTTGGGATCGGTGCGAGGGATATTGAACGTGATGGTATTGGCTCCGCCCAAAGCGTTCGCATCGATGATGGCTTGGCGGAGTGAGCCGATACCTGCATCGTTCGTGTTGGTGACGGTGATTCCCGGCGTGTAATCCACCGTCAGTACAGGACGAAAACCCACGGTGGGTTCGTCCGACGCGTAGAACTTCCACGGCTGATCGTTATCGTTTACAATCACCCAGCCGTGATTGGCATTACCGTCGGACCAGGCTTGCAGCGTTGCTTCCAAACCACTAAACGTTTGCACGCCGGTTTGATCCGGATTGGGTAGTATACTGTCGGGCATCGAGCTGGCTTCAACGTCGTTGCGCTGCACGCCGCCACCCATAGAATTCCAGGTTGAACTTTCCGTCCAATTGACCAACATCCGGTGCAGGGTAATATTGGCCGCAGACACGCTGGGACCGCTGACGCTGACGGTCAAGGTGGCCGAATTGATCGTGGCGCCGACGGGGATCTGGTTCGGTCCGGAACCGAAAATGTTGTCAAAGCGGATCAGACCGAGCCGCACGGGATTATCGTCCAGCTCGATCTCGGAATTCCCACCATTGTCGTTGTCGGGCGAGCTCTCGTCCAGTTCGGTATCACGCGTATCCATGTATGCACTGACGCCGTCCTGGAAGGTCGCCATATCGAGAACTGAAACCCAGTGTGCTTGCAGTTGTTTGCTGATGGCCATATCGGCCTCGATGCGGCCAACGGCATACTCAAGCACCCAATCGCCACCGAGCCAGGCATGTCCGGTCGCATCGGCGCTAGCCGCTACATCAGCGCTGCTGAGCGTGCTGATGGCATGAAGTAACGTTTGGCCTTGCGCGCCACCGGCCAGGTTGCAACCGTAGAATAACAAGTCAGCCTCGCGACTCAGCGCCTCTTGCCAACCCTCAATCGCTCTGGCATATGCGTGCAGATTGTTCAACTGGAGCCAGGTGCTGCCAAGCTGGATGGCGCCATCCGTGCCATGAGAAACAAAATGTATGGCGTCTACGTCCTGATAAACGGCTAGTACCTTACTAATTTGCCCGATCCCGTCGCGTTGTTTGTCCAGCATATGGACGGTGACGTGGCGGTCCCCGTCAGTTTGGACCAGCAAAGCCGCAATCAACGGTTCGTCGTGCTCGACACTCGTATCGACGAAGATCAGCTCAGCGCGTCTGGAAGATTGGGCAACGGTGTCACGGCTATCCGTCGTGATGTTGATCGATGGCATAGGAACGGCTTGTAAGACGGCTCTATGATCGTAAAGAGAGCAACAGAGGGTGAGGAAGAAAATCCATTTCACAGCTAACACTTAACTTAAACGTTGATAACGTATAGAGTACACGTGGATGTTGACTTCATGCGAGACGCGACGGGATTCGAGCCGGAAAAGTCCGGATAATATCCATTCTGACTGTCAAGAGTTATTGAGGTTATCGACGGGATTGACTTCAACCTTTAATACGTGGTGTGAATTCTTCCAGACGTTTGAGTGAGGGTTCATCGTGGATTGACGTGCGCCGTTTGTTCTATTTCTATAGGAGTTGTGATGCCGAGGCGATCGGCACCCGGAAATGAGGAAAAAGGGAGCCGCGAAGGACGCGAAGGGATGCGAATCAGGCGGGAGCCAAAAATTGTTTGATCTCCTCGGCATGAGCGCAGGCGT
>CBCXVS010000292.1:0-9307 GCA_965178525.1 uncultured bacterium
AGGTCAATTCGTTTCAGGCTTTTGAGTTTTTATTTCAACAAGTTGTCGCCGAATCACGGGAGGAACTTCGGACTAGAAGAAATCCAGTCGGCTATTTCCTCGCTTTCTTCGGAAGATTATGCGTGCTTACAGCAGTGGTTCGCGGACAGAGATTGGGAGCCATGAGATCGACAAATTGAGGAAGACGCTGCACCTGGCAAACCACGAGCCTTACTCCTCTATCCGGCCAGCGCTCCCGTCTATCGGGCCAAGTGTGCGGAGGTGGCAGCCAATGGCTATGAAGGGTTTCTGCTTCAATCAATGTTTCCTCACGCCACGGCGGCTGGCCACGCCAGCTCCGGAGCAGATGGCGCCTGCAGGATCAATTGGCGCCATTGACGCCAAAATGCCCGAATCTGCAATTCGTCATTGGACCAGGGCTCATCCCGCATCATACCGCGGGACAGATCGTTCCACATGACCTCGTGGTTGACAAACCCCTTTTGACAGCTCTCGAGCATTTCCACATCATCAGGCGTGGCAAAGCCGCCGGGGCCAAGAAACGTCAGGAAATTATCCAGGCGCAGACGCCGATGATCCGCGCTTTCCCCTTTGGGGGCGAGCGCCCAGGCCGTCACCTCCATGTAATCGGGCGTCACCGGGAAGAAGGTGCGGAGCGTGATGGCCATGATATCGTTGATGATGAGGTTGGGAAAGATGAGCAAATTGTGGCTGGTCTGGGCGATCCGGTAGGCGCGTTCTTCGCCGACGCGTTCCGTCAGTTGCTGCCGTATAGCGTCGAACTCAGCCTTCTTCTCCTCGCCGAACATGGGCGTCCAATGCGCAATTGGTCTGCCCCCTAACGGCTCGTTCTCAATGACAGCATGGCCGTTTCCCAACGCCTTGCCGCGTCCCTTCCAACGCCGTGTGACCTGGCTCCGGTCTACTCCCGTCTCGTACAGAAATTCGATGTAACGTTGATGTGTCGTCGGCACATGGTAGCCGTCGAAGCTGTTTTCGACCAAGAGCTTCCAATTGGCGCGGATGGAGTAGGATTGCGTGCCGCTGATGATCTCCATCCCGGCTTCCGACTGATCGCAGACCAAATCCAAATAGTCCCGGGCGCCGGCCAAATAGTCCACGAGATCGTCGGCATCGGGATTGAAACTGATAAACATAAACCCCCGGTAGTTCTCCATCCGCGGCGCCGTGACCAGGGCCAGCGACTCGCGGCAAAATGCGGCACTGTAGGCCTCCTCGCCAGGCACGCCGATCAACGCGCCCTGATTGTTGAAGGTCCAGGCATGGTAGGGACATTGAAAGCTCTTGGTATTGCCCGAGGCATGCTTGCACACTTGGGCGCCGCGATGCGTGCAGGTGTTGAGAAAGACCCGGAGCTGCCCATCGCTGCCATGCACCAGGATCACCGGCCGGCCGGCGACGTCACGCGCGCGGAAATCTCCCGGTGCGGGAATTTCCGAGGCATGGCCGGCATAGATCCAGCTCTGACTGAACACGCCACATTGTTCGGCCTGCAGAATGGACGGATCGGTGAAAACACGCCGATGGACCCGAAACAGCCCATCGGTGGTGTTGTCGATCAGCAGATTCTCGAGCGAAGTGTTCCCCATCATTCAGCCCCCCGATAGATGTCTTGAAACGACATGGTCCTGCAGCCCCTATCCACACGGAGCAGCGGCACGCTGCGTCGTGTAGCATAAGTTCCTAGACAAAATGAGCGACCTCGTTTTTCCAGAGGAAAGATATGAATTTAATTCGGTTCGGGCACTTATTGCCGCCGAGCTCGCCGATGAGGCCCCCCGTGCAGACCGAGGAGCGGATCGTCTGCATGCGTCTCATGCCGGAGCTTCGAACCTGGCCACATCAAACACCGACTGCTCCCGTTGCGCTTCACAAGACCGTCAACGGCACGAGGTGCGATGCACGCAGCAGTTTCGTCGTTGGGCGAATGATAAAGAGCACCGAGCCAACGAGAAAGCACCAAGCGGCGAGGTAGGTCGTCGCGCTGGAAAAGAACATCGCACTGCCAATGATGTACAACAGGCCCGCGCCAAGGTCGCTCAGCGTGCCGGCCAATTCATAGGCGTGAGAGACGTGCGCGTGATGATCCGTTTGAGGCTGCAGGTACGAACGGACGGTGCGGCGACAGCGAAAATTCATGGCGAACTCCTTGATAGGCGTCGCGGCCTCGTTAGAACCCGAGTGGAACCAGCTCATAACTTCAGTTCAAAAAAGTAGAGTGTAGTTCATTCACCCAGAAAAGGCGAACCCACTTTTCCGGAGAAAACGGGAAATGGTGATACGTCAATTTGCTATACTCTGGGGGCGAGGTCAAATGGCGTGTAGATATCTTCTATGCCGCATCAGCTCAAAGAGGGGGAACCATGGCTTCTTCATCCTCCATACATACCCAGCGTACGCCTGACGAGGCACCGTTTCTACGTCAGCCGCCACCGAGCATCGAGGAGCTGGAAAAATGCCAAGACCACAACGGTCCGCTCCTACCGGAAGACTGGCCGCAAGTTGACCATCTCATAACCGAGGATGACGTCCCGGTGGACAATATCTATTCTGAAAAACAACAACGGCTTCTCACCCAAAGTTTGTATGCCTCATGGCAGGGTCCCGGGGCGCGGCGCCCATTTATCGCCTTGGCCAATGTGGGGTTGTTCTATAGCATTAATCGGCCGGCGCTCGTTCCGGATGTCTTCGTGAGCTTAGACGTTGAGTTTCCGGCAGACATCTGGGAAAAACGCCGTCGTTCGTACATGATCTGGGAATATGGGAAGCCGCCCGAGGTGGTGATTGAGATCGTGTCCAACAAAGTCGGCGGTGAAGATGATGCCAAATTACGTACGTATGCCCGTATGGGCGTCGCGTACTACGTCATTTATGATCCCACCCGGCAATTGAGTGAGCAAGTGTTGCGCCTCTATGCGCTCCAGCCTACGACGTGTGTTGCCCTCGAGGCGTTTTGGCTGCCGGGCGTTGAGCTGGGCTTAACGCTATGGCAGGGAAAGTTCGAAGATCGAGAGGACACCTGGTTGCGTTGGTGCGACCAGGACGGTCAGCTCCTGCTCACTGGGGCAGAGCGGGCCGATGCCGAGCAACAACGGGCCGATGCCGAGCAACAACGGGCCGACGCCGAGCGGCAGCGGGCCGACGCCGAGCGGCAGCGGGCCGAGCAAGAGCAATTAGCGCGCCAGCAAGCCCAGCAGGAAGTCGAACGGTTGGCTGCACGGTTGCGAGAGCTAGGCATTGAACCTGATGGATAACGGCTTCAGGTTCTGCTGTTTCTGCTGCTAGGCGTGGACGACGAGTCTAGCAGGCTCGCTCAGGCACAGTTGTAGAGCCGTGCGCAATTGTCCCAGAGGATCTTGCGTTTGGACGTCGCTGAGATGCCCTCCATGGCTAAAAAGGTATCGGTTGCTTGTGGGAACTTGCAATCCGCATGGGGATAATCGGTCGAAAAGACCAGGTGATCATCGCCGAGCCGCTTCATCACGTCCGTCACCAGGTACTCATCCACATCGACTGAGATGAAGCACTGGCGCAAGAAATAGTCACTCGGCTTCATCGATAGCGGCGTCACGCCCCGCACACCGCCAAATAGCTCATAGCGTTCATCCAGCCGATACAGAAGCCATGGCAGCCAGCTGCAATTGCCCTCCAGGAAAGCGACGCGAAGATGGGGAAATCGCTCCAAAATACCGCCAGCCGTAAAATAGACCACCGCCAGCACGTTTTCCATGGGCTGGTCGAAGGTCTCGACCAGCCAGGCACAGCCCGAGAGCGTGGCAAAACGGTTGGACCAATGCTCCTGGTTCGGGAAAAAGCTCGGGTGAAAACAGACCGGCACGCCCAACCGCTCCGCTTCGGCCCACACGGGATCAAAATAGCGCTCGGCGAGCTGCCGGCCGTGGATCGGTTCCGGAGTCATACAGATCGCCGTATGCCCCCGCTCGGTGACGATGCGCCGGATCTCATCGACGGCCAAATCGGCATCGTGCAGCGTCACCAAGCCCGCAGCTTTCAGGCGCGTTGGATCCGTGCGGCAAAAATCGCTGATCCAGTCGTTCCAGGCGCGGCACAGGGCCATGGCATACTCGGGTTCCTGGGTATCGTCCGTATGTAGCGGCACCGTGCGGAACAATACGGCGGCATCGATCCCTTCCATATCCATGGCCGTCAGTTGCGACACGGGGTCGAAATCCCGCTCCATACCGACCTGGAAGCGGGGGCTCTCGCGATGCTCAACGTCTTCCTGGATCTCCCAGCTCGGCCCCCGATACGCCTCGTCCAATACCGGCGCGGTGCGCACCGCCTTGCCATCCGCCGTGACAAAGTGCACCGATTGGATGGCGTTGCGGGGCTCGCCCCGAGGGATACGATTCCCCCATTTCGGATCCATATAGGTGAGGTAGAGATCGCGGGGTTCGAGCACGTGCAGATCGGAATCGAGCACCTTAAATCCTTGCTTGCTCATCGTTGTACGCTTCCTCCGAGCCATTCGATATCTGTGTAGCGTCCGGTTGTATCGACGCCACAGATGTCGTATTCTTGCTGCCAGAAGGAGTATACATCGCTCGCACTGGCGCCGCAGCCTGCCGCCAAGCCACAGTGCCCAGGCGCCCAGGCTGTGGGGCGCTCTAACCATTACTCCATGACCACTTCAAATGCGCCGAGGTCACAAGCGCTACCCTGTGGGCGCATGACGCCACGCTGGTCGGTAGGAGGACACGTGCTACTATCCATGATGGCATCGATGGCCGGACTCCCAGGTAGGAGCGCGTGCGTGGCTGTGGGACCGCCATTGCCCGCCAAGGGGCCAAGACCGGGCGTCGCGCTTGTGATGGCGTTCGGGCATGTGCCATCGCTGTCCAAGTTACGACCAAGGGGCATCATCGGAAACCCAAGGCAGTCTTCACCCGCAGCTTGCGCTGCGACGATACTATTTCCTAGGGTTAGCGTGCCCAGATTAAAGACGCCACCCCCACCCATGCTACCCGCCGTGTTATTGCTAATAGTGGTGTTGATTAGCTGCACAAAGACGCCAGAGGGATCGCCCGAAGCAAAGTTTAGCAGACCACCACCAAAGAGAGCCCCTGTATTGCCACTGATGGTGGTGTTGGTTAATTGTGCCATACCACGATTGTAGAGACCACCGCCTATATCAGCAGTATTGTTAGCAATCGTGCTACTGGTCAGCATCAGCCTGTTACTTTCAGTATTGAGAAGATCACCACCATATTCAGACATTGTGTTATGCATGACAGAATTACCAAGAGATGGTAGCTCACTGCCGTCATCATTGAATATACCACCACCAAGCTGCTGAGCTATGTTGTTACGAACAGTACTATTCGTTAGTATCATAGTAGCATTGATGGCGTTGGCAAGACCACCACTGGATGTAGCAGCCTCATTGCCACTAACCAGACTTGCCGCCAGGGTCAGCATACCAAAATTGAGGCAGCCCCCTGCGAAGTCCTCCGCTATATTGTCGCGGACAATGCTTGCTCTCAGCATCAGGGTACCAAAATTAAGAAGCCCCCCCGCGATTGTAGCCATGTTGTCACTAATAATACTACCGGTTATCTCCAGTGTACCATCAAGTTGGTTGACAAGACCACCGCCGAGCCCCTCTCCAAAACCATCCCCAGTATCAGCACCCGTATTACTGCTGATAAGGCTTGCCCTCAGCGTCAGGGTACCAAAGTTAAGAAGACCTCCGCCGGTTCCGGCCAGTCCATTGCGCACGATCGTGCTTCGCAACGTCAGTTGCCCAACTGAGGCCACATGAATAATGCGGAAGGCTGGCACATCATTCGTGCGGGCCCGTTCGATGGTGGCCGCGTTGCCCTCAATCGTTACTTCGCTCGTTATGGCGGGTAGACCATTAGCACCTATGCGGACATTGTCCACGCCTGTCAGGGTGTAAACGGCCCTGGCTGCCAAGACAATGATATCGGGTTCGCCGTTAGCATTCGCTATGTTAATGGCATCGATGAGCCCACGCACGTCTCCGGCTGCAATAGGAAAGGTAGCAGCCTGTATGGGGTAGCTTCTGACAGCCAACGTCAGCACCACTATCCATGCCATGATGACGATCCAATCTCGTCCATAAAAACGCCGAGACGGCCGTTTTCTCTGCATCATGGCGAGTCCTCCCTGACGTGCGCTTTGTCTACAGCCTTTGGGGTTGAATAATCGTATTCGCAAGCATAACATAGAAGGCAGGCAGTAACCATATGATCAATTGTGGGCTTGTATCTCTTGCCAGAAGATTTATATCCTCCTCTTTGATAGATTAGGCCAAGGGTAAGGATCAACATGATGTCTTATAACCAGCGTCACTTGCAGCAGCCTTGCATCTGGGTTATTGTCCTCCTAAGCGGTGCCCTCTTGCTCAGAGGTCTTCTCACTATTTGTCATACTCAAGTCACAACGGCGATTACGCCTGATGGCACGTTAGGCACCGTCGTCATCCAAAACGGCAATATCCACGACATCACAGGCGGGACCCGACCGGGAAATGGGCCGAATCTCTTCCACAGTTTTGACCGCTTCAGTGTCGGGAGAGGCGATACGGCGCGTTTCAATGGTCCGGCGGGAATTGAAAACGTTATCAGCCGGGTGACAGGAGGGCAGACGTCAAGTATTGATGGGCAGCTACAACTGACGATTTCCGGCGCCAACCTCTTTTTGCTCAATCCGAGTGGGGCGGTATTTGGTACGCACGCCACATTGAACGTCCCCGGCTCGTTTCACGTTAGCACGGCGGATTTTGTCCGCTTGGAGGATGGGGCAGTTTTTTCGGCAACCTTGGAGGGGGCCAGTCAGCTGTCCGTGGCACCTCCAAGAGCCTTCGGATTTCTGCAAACGCGCCCAGCGTCCATCGCCATTCAGGATAGCTTTCTTGTTGGATCGCCCGGCAAATCTTTGTCGGTGATCGGAGGGGATATCGAGATCGTGAGAGGCTCGCTCCGTTCCCCAAGCGGTCAGGTGAACCTTGTCAGCGTGGCTTCAGCAGGTGAGGTGCTTCTTGGCCCCACAACACTGGCTGGCACACACGGTGGGTCTACTACAGGGCACGACCTGCCTTTTGATGTCAGCAGCTTTGCGAGCCTTGGGAATCTCCGGCTAGAGCAGACATTCATGGATGTCGGCAGTTCCGCAGGCAGAGGAACCGTGGTGATACGCAGCGGTCATTTGGTAATCGATGGGGGACTCATTTTTGCAAATACACCGGGCGATGTTGATGGGGCACGTCTTGGTATTGACATCCAAGTGACAGACGATGCGGTGATCTCGAATGGGGGACGCATCTTGACCAACACTGGGAACTCAGGACGCGGAAGTGATATTGTCGTGATGGCACGGACATTGCGACTCACCGGCGGAGCGAGCATTGCCAGTATCGTTGCCCCCCGTGGTACTGGACAAGGAGGAACGGTGACCGTGACGGCCGTAGAGGCCATTATCATCGAGGACGGTCTCACGGGCTTTTCCAGTCTAACTTCTGGTGAAGGAAATGCCGGCCATATTGTGATCTTGGCACCCACCTTGCGCATGGATGGTGGCGCTATCCAAACGGTAACGTTTAATGCAGGACCTGGAGGCGATGTCATTGTGCAAGTGGAGACGTTGACCCTTAACAGTGGTGCTTTTTTCAACAGTCTCACTCTCGCAGCTGGTCAGGGCGGCTCCATCATCATCACGGCAACAGACTCAGCAGTCATCATAGGTACCCAGGACGATTTTTTTCCACAGGTATAGCCAGCAGAGCGGTCGGCAGTGGGAACGCAGGCGATATAAGAGTTTTTGCGCCAAGCCTGAGCTTACAGGATGAGGTCTTAGTTGGCAGTCCAAGCGAGGTTGTACGGGAAGGAATGCCCGGCCGTCCGGGTGCTATTGTGATCGAGGTGGGAACCTTGACCCTAGAGGGGGGAGCACAGATCGACAACTCGATCAGGGGGCCAGGGCAAGGCGGGTCCGTGACGGTAACAGCATCAGACAGCGTCACGATCACCGGTAGCAGTGCTGCTGGCAATCCCAGCCGCTTCTTCGGCCAGGCGGAGGGTGAGGGCACTGCAGGCTCTCTGACCATCTTGACCCCTACCCTGCGCATGGACGGTGGCCGAATTGAATTCTCCACGCAAGGAACTGGCCGCGGCGGCGACATGATAGTCGAGGCAGAGATGGTGTCCCTCACCGAAGGCACCGTGATTTCCGCTGCCAGTTCCGGGGCGGGCGATGCCGGCAGTGTCATCATCACAGCGGGCGATCTATTCCTCCGTGGGAACAGTGCGATAACGACGGAAGCCACCGAGGCCGGCGGGGGAGATATCAGCGTGACGGCTCGGAATCTGCTCCGGCTGCAAGATAGCGACATCACGGCCACCGTGCGTGGCGGACCCGAGACGGTTGGGGGAGATATCACCATCGACGCTAGGTTTGTCATTCTCGAGACCAGCACCATCCGCGCAGAAGCACGCGAAGGACGAGGTGGCAACATCCGCATTACGACGAAAGCGTTGCTGGCCGATCCCAATAGCCAGATCAGCGCCTCCTCGGAATTGGGCATCGATGGCACGGTGGATATTCGTACGCCAGTAGCGGATCTCAGCGCTAGTGTAACGCCTCTATCGCGGACGTTTGTGCAGGCGGCGCCACGTGCGAAATGCGCTACCCGGCTGCCGGACGGCAAGCCTGCCAGTCTGATCGTCAGGGGGCGGGGCAGTATTCCCGCCGAACCCGATGGCGGGCTGTCAAGCCACCTCTTGGGCCATCATGATGTCCACCGCCCTGCCAGCGTCAGGCGACCCCGTGCACACCAGCAACACCTGCACGGATTTATGCGGGCCTCCTTCGGTGTCGCCTGTCCCGAACGGCAGGGACACAAACCATGATTTAGAGCACATCCAGACCAGCCTAAGCACATTCCTCATCCTGCTGGCTAGTGCCACCACTGCCGCCAATGGTGCCGACGAGGTCACCGTTTTTATAGATAGGCAGAGCGCCCTGCGCCGGTACCATGCCCCCACCCGCAGCCGACATCACGGCCTGAATAATAGGCGAATCCGCCGGCACGGCGCCGCTCGCCCGCCCAAAGCCGGTGGCGGCAACCGCTTTGCCCTGCGCCGCGACCGCGCTGATCCATATCGCGCCTTCCATGCGGTTAAACGCCAGCAGATGACCACCGGCGTCACAGACGGCCGCGCTGAGTTTAATAATAGGGTTGTTCCCCAATAGTTAATGAGGTAGGCTATCCTCCCCCAAACGATGGAGGGAGCCCAGCCAGGTC
>CBCXVS010000293.1:0-9226 GCA_965178525.1 uncultured bacterium
GAGTCGGTCTCAGGCAATCGGCGTAACTGCTTCATCAAGAAAGGAGTTGGCTTGACTTAAGGCCATTCGGGGTAGCCCGCTTTGCGGAACAGGGCAAGCAGACGCCGCAGCCGGTTACGGTACCGCATGAGAATGCGGCTGTGGCCATGGCCCATGGCTATTACATGGTCACGGGCAAGCCGCAAGTGGTGATGGTCCATGTGAACGTCGGGACGGGCAATGCCATCAATGGCATTATCAACGCGGCACGCGATCATATTCCCATTATTTTTACGGCAGGACGAACACCGCTGACCGAGGCGGGACTGCCTGGGTCTCGGAATGTCTATATCCACTGGGCGCAGGAGTCTTTTGACCAAGCCGGGATGGTGCGGGAGTATGTGAAGTGGGATTACGAACTGCGAAACATCACGCAACTGGAATCGGTTGTCGATCGGGCCTTGGAAATGGCCATGACGGAGCCGCGCGGGCCGGTCTACCTGACGCTGCCGCGTGAAGTCCTAGGTGAGGAACAAACGGCATTCAGCATGACCTCGCCCTCGTGCCGGGATCTTGGCGGACGGCTGTACCCGGCTCCCCAATCCATCGAAGCCGGGGCGGCGATCCTGGCAGCTGCAGAGCAACCGTTGATTATTACTGGCACAGTGGGGCGGAACGTCGAGGCGGTGGCGCATCTTGTGGCCCTGGCGGAGAGCTTGGCCATACCGGTCGTGGCGTTCAGCCAGCGCTACATGTGTTTTCCCACCAACCACCCGCTGCATCTGGGATTCAGCCCGGATCCCCTGTTAGAGACAGCGGATGCGGTGTTGGCCATCGACAGTGATGTGCCCTGGTTTCCGAGCGTGAAAAATCCGCCCGGCGATGGCAAGGTTGTGCACATGGGGCTCGATCCCGCTTACAGCCATTATCCCATTCGCAACTTCCCATGTGACGTGGCGATCCGGGCCGATTCGAGTGTGGCGATCCCGATGCTGACGGCTGCTTTGGCGCCGTACCGCGCCCAAGCGCAGGAGCGCCTCACCGCGCGTTTCGACCGCCTGCAAGCGCTGCATGAGGAGCAGCGTATGGCGTGGCGTGAGGCGCTGCAGAGCGTGCGTGACGATTCGCCGCTGGATCCGCAGTGGATTACCCATTGTATCGATGAGATCAAAGACGAGCAGACGATTGTGGTGAATGAGTATGATCTGGTCCCTACCCAGGCCACGTTTACCCAGCCTGGCACGCTCTTTGGGAATTCGCCGGCCGGGGGATTGGGCTGGGGGCTTGGCGCCTCGCTCGGGGCAAAGCTGGCGGCGCCGGACAAACTGGTCATCGCTACCCTTGGGGATGGCAGCTACATGTTTGGTAATCCTACGCCGTGTCACTTCGTGTCGCAGGCCCTGGGCGTGCCGACTCTGACCGTGGTGTACAACAATCGGGTGTGGAATGCCGTGCGCCGGGCCAATCTTGGCATATACCCGAACGGCTGGGCGGCGAAAACGAATCATTTTCCGCTGAGCGAGCTGCAACCGTCACCGCATTTTGAGGTGTTGGTCACAGCCAGTGGTGGCTATGGTGAGCGGGTAGAGCGCGCCTCCGATGTCAAGCCGACCTTGCAACGGGCACTTAAAGCCGTGCGGGAGGAGGGCCGGCAGGCGGTCCTGAATATGATCTGTAAACATCCTTAAGTACCTGGACAACATGAGCCACCTCGTTTTTTCAGAGGAAAGATATGAATTGAGTTCTGTTCGGGCACTTTATGCTGCGCATCGCCCAAACGTTTACGGCTTTTGGGAACGTTCGTATTCAGCTTTGACGGCCGTTTTGATCCCGCCGCGGACGTTAAAATCGCCTTCGATCTCCATCCGGAGGGGCTGGCAGGCGGCGGCGAGGTCGCTTAGGATCTTGTTGGTGACAAATTCGTGGAAGATGCCGACGTTGCGATACGCGGTGATATAGATCTTGAGGGACTTGAGTTCGATGAGATGCGCATCGGGGACATATGTGATCCGGAATGTGGCAAAGTCCGGCTGACCCGTCATCGGGCAAACGCAGGTGAACTCCGGAATGGTAAACGTGACACAATAAGGACGCTCCCGCACCAAGTTATCCACCACGACGATGGCCGGTAGCTCAAGCGTCTCGATATCGGCAGCGGCGTGGACACGCTGCATAGATGATTCTCCTCGTTGCTGCTCTGGGTTTAGGAGGCGAAGCTTTCATAATATGGCACGTCTGTCAGCACGGTGCAACACGAGGGTCACCGTCTGGTGTAACCAAGACTTGCATACGTGCGGGCTTCGTGCTATTCATAGTGCATATACAACGGATTCCGGTGGCATTCTGATACAATGGCATCTTCCATATCCTCCATGATAGCGGAGGGAGATTGAATCATGATCTACGCCACCACGTGTGATATCGACACATCCGCCCTCCGGCACTTGTCTATCTGATGCTTCCTCCTAAAGACCTAGGATAGGTGTGCTTGTAGGGCCCTCGGCACGTCGAAAAGGGTATAGCGCAGGACCGTGGAATCAATTGAGTAAGGCAACGTGAGGCGGGTTGCAGAGCGTCTGCGCATCTGATGAGACCGATGACGCATCAAGTCCGGGGCACCAACGTTTTCGAGAAAGGAATCTCTCCATGGCTTTAGGGCTTACGCATTATGGACTATCCACCGACGAGCTTCTCAATGGCACGACATTCAAGGCGACGCTGGAAGATCGCATGCGCGTGTGGGAGGAGGTCAGCGGCCATTTGTCTTCCAGGGACAGTGCCGGCAGTATCGTCATTGAGGGTTCTCCTCTCAGCGACCACTTGGCAGGGAGCAGAGGCGTCAAGTATTTGGTCAACCGGGGCCCATGTTTTACGCATGTCGATCCCCTGCACGGCTTCATGCTCGGTCTCGATCCGGAGACCGACTCGATACGCACGATGGGCCGCCGACATTACTCTACCAATAATCTGACGATCCTCCTCGGCATCCATGACCCGGATGCCGCCTTGGTCGCCTCGTTTGAAGAGATCCTCCAGCGTGCCCGTCTGGATCTCGTCCAAGGCCAGCGCCAGGATGAGTTGATTTCGCTCGTGAACGATACGGCCCATCTGTCGATGACGTCGGCGTTTAATACCTTTCTGATGCTCCGGTCGAATGGCTCCAACGTCGAGCGCGTCTATAAAGACTGGCTCCCCGGTGGCGTCACGCCTTTTGACGTGATGGCAGACTGGCTCAAGGTTCTGGCCGAGGCCTCAGTGTTTCTCCCGGCATACTTTCGCCGCAAGTACCTGAACCAGGACTTGATCGAGCCCGGATCGGACGGGGATTTTGTGGCCACGGTCGTCGATGCGCTCGGTACGCATCACGGCGGCGTGGAACGCGATCGCCAGGTGCGTATCGTCAACCGGCTGCTCAACAACATGACGTATCACGATCCGGGCAATGTCAGTACCTATACGGGGGTGGTGGTCGCCTCGGCGGCCGCGTCACCGTGGCATGTGTACGCGGCCGCGGCGTCGGGACTGCAAGGCCGGGATCATGGCGGTGCCGCGCCCTTTGCGGGTGGACAGATGTTGCATGCCGTGACCGAGGTGGGCATCGACGGCGATGAGGATAAACTCCGCGATTGGTGGAATCGCTGGCTGAACGAATACGACGCGGCCATGGCGATCGGGCACCGCGTCCTGCGCAGTCCCGACGGTGATCCCCGCACGCTTGGGCTCCTTGACGACCTGGATGAAGAGTTTCCGGATAATGGGCACCCGCTGCTCCGCTTTGCGCGGGCTCACTACAAAGTCGGCGTGGGGGAAATCCTACAACGGCATCCCAACATGGGTTTCCAAGAGGCCAATGTCGATGCCTATTCCTGGTCAACGAAGGTGATGATCGATCTCATTGACATGGTTCCCGAACACGTGGAGGCTGGATTTCTCGCCTTTTTACTTTCCCGCATCGTGGGCGTGATGAAGGAAGACTTCTGGTATCGGCTGCCTAAGAGCACAGTTTTACGCCCGAGCCCAATCCATTGGTGGGAGAATGATCCCGCGCTGATCAAGCTCGCTGCCGGCTAAGGAGAGACCTGTCCCGATTGGAATGCGAACCGGCCGTCGTGGGGGTTAAGCTGCTACTTCGGCCGGTTTTTTTACGGCTGCCTTTTGGCTGGCGTTGAACTTGACGTCCATATAGCTCTTGACTGCGAGGGTTAACGTCGCGCTGCGCTTCACAACGTCCAAGTTCCGGGACAAAATTAGCTGTATCGTTTTTCCAGAGGTGGGGAATGATTTACATCTTTGGTGAATACGAACTCGACATCGTCTACCATGAGCTGCGTCGTGCGGGCGTGCCACAGCCGATTGAACCGAAAGCCTTCGATCTGCTCGCTTATTTTCTCCAGTCTCCCGGTCGTGTGCTCTCCAAGGAGGATTTGTTTGCACATGTGTGGCCAGAGCAATTCGTCAGCGAGTCGGCGTTGACCTATTGTATCGCGGTGGCCCGTAAGGCTGTGGGGGACAGTGGGCGGGCGCAACGGCTGATCAAGACGGTGCATGGCCGTGGCTACCGTTTTGTTGCTGCGGTGGAGACGCGCTCGCGTGAACACGCTGATGCTGGGTTTCCCTCTTCCCCGCCTCTGTCCGATGACGCAGTGGAACTATCTGTCGAAGAACTCGACGTCGAGTTCGCTGTCGATCCTGTTGCGGCCGAGTTGCCATTCACTCCCCAGCCGGAAGCTGAGGCGCTGGACCAGCCGGCCGCGAGCAGACAGGAATAGCCTGAGGCCGAACGGCGCCAACTCACCGTGCTGGCGTGTCGGGTTCTTGCCACGTCCACCGTCGCCGAGCGGCTCGACCCCGAAGAGCTGCATGAGGTGATGCAACGTGCTCTCAACGTGTGTGTCGAGGTGATCCGCCGATTTGATGGGCATATCGCGCAGCATCTCGGCGATCGGCTTGCGGTCTATTTTGGCTATCCGCAGGCGCATGAGGACGACGCGCAACGGGCGGTGCGGATGGGATTAGGGGTTGTGCAGGCCTTGCAGACGCTCAGTGATACGCTTGAGCAGACACGGGACGTGCGCGTGACCGTGCGCGTGGGGATTGACACCGGAATGGTCGTGATGGGCGTAGTCGACCTGGGAGACAATCGCGCCCGACTCGCCCTGGGCGACACGCCGCAGGTTGCGGCCTATCTGCAAAGTCTGGCTGAATCCGATGCCGTGCTAATCAGTGCGGCTACTTATAGACTCGTCGAGGGATATTTTACGTGTCAGATACTCGGCACGTATCTGATCGAAGACACGTCCGAGCCTGTCGTCGTGTACGGCGTGCAGCAGGAACGGGCTGCGCGCAGCCGTTTCGATGTAGCGGTCACGGCGGGTTTAACGCCACTCGTAGGACGGGAACAGGAAGCCGGCCTGCTGTGGGAGCAATGGATGCGGGCACAAGCAGGCGGCGGCCAGGTGGTGCTGCTAAGTGCAGAGGCTGGGATTGGGAAATCCCGTTTGGTGCGGGCTCTGACCGAGCATGTGATACGCGAGCCCCATGCCCTGCTGGAGTGTCGCTGTTCACCCTATTATCAGCACAGTGCCCTATATCCTGTGATCGAGTTGCTACAACAGCGACTGCAGTCGAGCCGGGGAGAGACCCTGCAGGTCAGGTTGCGGAAGCTTGAACAGGTACTCGAAGCGGCTGGTTTTGCTCTGGACGAAACGCTGCCCCTGTTTGCGTCTCTGCTCTCGCTGCCGTTGCTGGAGCCGTATGTCCCGCTCACACTACCTCCCCAGCAGCTGAAACAGAAGACACTTGAGGTCTTGCTGGGGTGGCTCTTGCAGCAGGCGGAGCGGCAGCCCTTATGCTTTGTCGTAGAGGATCTGCACTGGATAGATCCATCCACCCTGGAATTACTCAGCCTGCTGATCGATCAGGCGCCCATGGCCCGTATGCTCCTGCTCCTGACTTTTCGCCCCGATTTTGTGCCGCCTTGGGGCAATCGCTCCTATCTGACCCAGCTCGCCCTCAGCTCCCTGTCACACACCCAGATCGAGGTGCTCGTCGGGCAGGTGACGCACGGTAAGCCCTTGCCGCCCGAGATTCTGTGCCAACTCGTCGAGAAGACGGATGGCGTCCCTCTGTTTGGCGAAGAGTTGACCAAGATGGTGTTGGAATCGGGACTGGTCAAAGAAAAAGATGGGCGCTATGAACTCGCCGGGCCATTGCCCGCTCTGGCGATCCCTTCCACGTTGCATGACTCGCTCATGACCCGGCTCGACCAGTTGGGCGTGGTCAAACGTACGGTCCAATTGGGCGCCACCTTGGGGAAGGAATTTACCTACGAGGTGATCCAGGCCGTCTCGCCGTTGGATGAAGCGACGCTGCAGCGCGACTTGGCGCAGCTGGTGGAAGCTGAATTGCTGTATCCGCAGGGACTGCCACCCCGAGCACGATATCTGTTTAAACACGCCCTGATTCAGGAGACGGCGTATCAATCCTTGCTGCGGCGGGACAGGCGGCAATACCATGAACGGATTGCTCAGGTCCTGGCGGAGCAGTTTCCTGAAGTGGCCGAGGCGCAACCGGAATGGGTGGCTCATCACTACGCGGAGGCAGGGCTCAAAGAATTGGCCATTGAGGCCTGGCAGCGGGCAGGCGAGCGAGCCATGCAGCAGTCGGCTTATGTTGAAGCCATGGCGCACCTGAAGGCTGGACTGGCATCCGAAACCTTGCCGGATACCCCGGAACGGATCCCGCAAGAATTGGCGATGCAGACGGCCCTTGGCACCGTGCTCATGGTGACCGAAGGCCCGGGTGCTCCGGAGGTGGAACATACTTACGCGCGGGCGCTGGCGTTGTGCCGCCAGGTGGGGGAGAGTCAGCAGCTTCTGCCCGTGATTGGGGGATTGTGGCGCTTTTACAATGTGCGGGCGCGGTTACGTCCAGCCCGTGAACTGGCGGAACAACTCCTCAGTTTGGCCCAGTCTCAGCACGATCCTGTCCTCCTGATGCAGGCGCACTCGACGTACGGGCAGCTCATGTTCTCCCTGGGAGAATTACCTGCGGCGCGCACGCATCTCGAGCAGGGCCTCGCGCTCTACCAGCGTCAGCCGTATCGCTCCGGGCTCTATGCACTCAACCCCGGCGTCTTCTGTCTATCCTATGCCGCCTTGACGTTATGGTTGCTCGGCTATCCCGATCAAGCGTTGCAGCGGGGTCTCGAAGCGGTGCGCCTCTCACGCGACCCCTTACATCCCTACAGTCTGGTATGGGCGCTTTATTGGACGGTAATCCTCTATCAGCTTCGCCGCGAGCCGCCTGAGGCGCAGGCGTGTTTAGAAGATGCCATGCATGTGACGGCGGAGCAGGGGTTCGCATCTATTCAGGACGCGAAAGGGACGATCCAACAGGGTTGGATGCTGACACAGCGCGGCCAGAGCGCGGCTGGCATCGCCCAGATGCATCAAGGATTGATCGACTACCGAGCCTCGGATTCCGAAATCCGTCGGCCGTATTATCTGGCCTTGCTCGCGGCAGCGTGTAGCGAGATGGGGAGCCCGGAGGAAGGGCTTGCTGCCTTAGCTGAAGCGCTCGATCTGATCGCCGAGAGCGGGGAGCAATGGTGGGAGGCAGAGTTGTATCGGCTCCAGGGCATGCTTTGGCAGCAGGGCGAGGATGATTGGCTGCAGCCTGCCGGATCGCCGGAAGCCAGTTTTCTTCACGCCCTTGATATTGCCCGCCGCCAGCGTGCCAAGTCGCTGGAGCTCCGGGCGGCGATCAGTCTGAGTCGGCTGTGGCAGCAGCAGGGCCGGCAGATGGACCCATACGCCCTGCTCGTTGAGGTCTATGACGGGTTTACCGAGGGGCACGGCAGCGGTGATCTCCAAGAGGCTAGGGCGTTGCTGCAGGAACTGGGGTAAGGTCCGTACTCTGTCCCCGTGTATCAAGCCTGGCTTTACGTCTGTCGCAGGCGTGCCATGTCGTAAGGCTCAAGGGGGAGGGTCGGCGGCTGTTCAAGAATCATCTCCTTGAGAAGCCGAGCGGTGATCGGCGCCAGCAGGATGCCGCTACGAAAATGGCCCGTGGCGGCGTAGGCGCCTCGCAACCCGGGCACAGGACCAAGGTAGGGTAGGTTATCGTGCGAATACGGCCGTGACCCCGACCACGCGGTGACCAAAGTGGCGTCTTTGAGACTGGGCATCAGGGTCATGGCTTCATGCACGAGCTGATGCACCGACGCGAGCGTGACGCGCTTATCATAGCCGACATCTTCTACAGTAGCGCCAAGGAGCACTTTGTTATCGGGACGGGGATAGATTGCGCCCTGCGAGCTTTCGACCAGTTCCCGTGTCGGAGGGGCCGGGGTTTCGAGCAGGACGATGGTCCCTTTCATCGGTTTCACCGGAACATGAGCCATCTCCGGCACGAGCTGCGCCGCCCAACTTCCGGTAGCATTAATTACAACGGGTGCGGCGAGGTGGTCGCCTCCGGCCATGGTCACACCCGTGACGCGGCCACCCGCGCGGGTCAAGGCCGTCACGGGTGTGTGTTCGCGCACTTCAACGCCTTGTCGGATCACGGCTTCTGTCAACGCTTTGAGCAAGCGCGGCGGGCGCACTTGTGCCACGTCGGGGAAGAGGAGTGCCCCCTGCACGGGTAAATCATCCGCCAGATGCGGCTGGCGTTTGCGGGTCGTGGTGGCATCGAGCCACGCCACGTTATATCCGGCAGCCTGTTGCCAGGCGAGACGCGCCTGCATCTCCTGGGCTTCCGCCTCGTTCAGACCGAGTTCGAGGAGGCCGCTCTGCCAGAAGCCCGTATCGGCCGTGGTGAATTCCCGCAATTCCTCTATCCATCCATCGTACATGAGCCGGCTGGCCCGGGTCAGGTCTAATCGCGGACCCGGCTGGTTGCTGTCGCCTTGATAGGAGAGATACCCGGCCGCGGCCCAAGACGCCTCTCGGCCAACGGCGCCCCATTCGATCAGCGATACCCGTACGCCTTCCCGGGCCAGATCATAGGCTGTCGCCAAGCCAATAATCCCACCGCCAACTACGATGACGTCACTCGCCCGCATCATCTTTCCGGCTCCTTATTCCGCATTCCGCATTCCGCAATCCGCCAATGACACCCTGCCAGCTCAACTCCCGCAAGCGCTGCGCATCAAGGTCTACCTAGTCTAACCCGAAGTTCCTCCCGTGATTCGGCGACAACTTGTCGAAATAAAAACTCAAAAGCCTGAAACGAATTGACCTTTGTT
>CBCXVS010000294.1:0-9164 GCA_965178525.1 uncultured bacterium
GGATACGTTACATGGCCTTAACCGGACAAGAGATGATTGAGGCGGCCAGACAGGCCGTTCCCACCCTCGCCAACACGGACCTGAATGCGCAACTCACGTCGGGCGCCCATGTGGTGGTCCTCGATGTCAGGGAGCCTGACGAGTGGAACGCTGGTCATATTCCGCAGGGCACCTATCTCGCCAGGGGCCGCTTGGAAGGCCGTATCGAAGAGATGATACCGGATAAAAGCACGCCAGTCGTCACGCATTGAGCAGGCGAAGGCCGCGCTGCCCTGGCAGGGCAGACTTTACAACAGATGGGGTATACCAACGTGCGATACCTCGCGGATGGCTTCAACGCATGGAAGGAAGCCGGTTTCCCTACGGAGCAAGGATAACCTGTCCTCTCGGCATGTCTGGCGCCGCGGTGCTATCAGGTACGCGGCGTCGTGTCGTTCGCAGGCATGGCCGCAACATGTTGGCATGCCTATACCATTTCTTCACCTCGGAAAGTCAATGTTATGGCAATGCGTGTGGAAACCGGAAAACTCGTGTGTCTGGAATATACCCTGTCTCTCTCCGACGGCACGTTCATTGATTCGGCTCAACAAAGCGGTACATGGACCTATGTACATGGCCAGACGCGGATGCCTCCCGGCCTCTCGCAGGGAGTGGAAGGGCTCGGCATAGGAGACCAGGTCCGGCTCGATCTTGTCCCGGAAGATGCCTTTGGCGTCCTCGATCCGGAGGCTTTTCAGGCCTTCCCCAAGGACCGATTTCCCACCGCCGTGCTGCAGATTGGCTACGAAGGAGAATTGCCAGGACCCGGGGGCAGTATCATCCCGTATCGCATTCACGCCATTGACGAGGAGACGGTGACGCTCGATCTCAATCATCCGTTAGCCGGAAAGCACGTTGTTTTCGATGTCACGGTGGTTCACATTCAGGATTAAGGACCGCTCCACGTCAAAAGGGGTACAACAAAGTTCTTAGCTATCAGCCATCAGCTAAAACGCTGGAAGAAGAAATCGTGTGTCTTCTTTTTTAGCTAATAGGGTTGTTCCCCAATAGTTAATGAGGTAGGCTATCCTCCCCCAAACGATGGAGGGAGCCCAGCCAGGTCATTGGTTATCCGAGATGATCGTCAGATGAAAGCCTTAACCGGTGTGTCTCAGACGCAATTTGACTTCTTGCTGCCCGCCTTCAGCCACGTCTATCAACAGGCTCAGCAAAAACGCTATGAGGAGGGTGTCCAAGCTGGCAAACGCAGCCGAAAGCCGGGTGCAGGTATCAAAGGCAAATTACCCACTCTGTCAGACAAACTCCTGTTCGTTCTATATTATTACAAGACGTATCCGACGTTTGATGTTCTTGGTGCACAATTTGGTATGGTACGTTCGAAAGCGAATGAAAATCTCCATAAGCTCTCTCCCATCCTGTATGACACGTTAGTGCAGTTAGACCTCATGCCTTATCGAGAGTTGAAGACCCCAGAGTCGTTGAGGGAGGCGTTGTCAGGTGTGGATCAACTGATTATTGATGCGACTGAAAGAAGCTATCGCCGGTCACAAGATGAGACGACCCAACGTGAACACTATAGTGGTAAAAAAAAGCCATACGCTGAAAAATACAGTGATGTCGATGCCGGATAAATGGATCGTCTTTCTGGGCCGTACGTTTAGTGGTCACAACCATGATTACAGCATGTTAAAACAAGAGTTCCCACCGGACTTAGACCGGTTTAGTGACGTAGAAGTTTGGGTGCACCTGGGTTATCAGGGGATTCAGTCGGACTACAAAGGCGAAATGCTTGAGATTCCACACAAGAAACCCCGGAAGAGCAAGACGAATCCGACTCCAGAATTGACGGCGGAGCAGCAGGCGGCGAATTATGCCGTGAGTCAAGTTCGCATCTTGATCGAACATGCCATCGGCGGTATGAAGCGTTTCAACATTTTGGTGCAGCGTTTCCGCAACCGCAAAGATCACTTTGAGGATGATTCGGTGGGCATCTGGGCTGGGCTAGGGAACCTGATCTTATGCTATTGAGGAACAACTCTAATAGCTAATAGCTCTTCATTTGCGGTGTGCAGCACGAAGCTGTTGCACGACACACGGGAGAATAAAGATGCAACGTCTCAGCCGCAACATGTATACGACCGTTTTGGAGCCCCAACGTGCCCCTGCCATTACCATCGCTTCCGGCGAGGAACTTTTGGTGGAGACGTGGGATGCGTACATGGGGGTGTGGGGTGCGGATGAACAGCCACCCGTCACCGGCCCGGCCTCGGGTCCCATCGCTGTGCAAAGCGCCAGTCCTGGCGATGCCCTCCGGGTGGACATTCTGACCATCGAACCGCGCAGCTCGGCCATGCATGATGTTCGCGCTGGCCGCGGTTTCCTCGGTGATACCTTTACCCAACGTCACCCCACGGTCATGCCGATTCAAGATGGCTACTTACTCTTCCCAGGTGATATCAAAATTCCCGTCAGACCCTCCGTGGGGCTCATTGCGACCACACCGGCGCAAGCGCAACAAACCGCTAGTGACAGTGGGCCATACGGCGGTGACTTGGATTTGCAAGAGCTGACGGCTGGCAGCACGATCTGGCTCCCGGTCTTCGTGGCAGGCGGTCTACTCGTTCTGGGAGATTGTCATGCCGTGGTCGGCGACGGGGCGGTAGGTGGCACAGGTGCGGAATGCGCTGCCGATATTACCCTCCGCGTGACCGTTGAGAAAGAAATGCAACTGGCGCGTCCACGCGTGATGACCCCGGATCACTTTATCACGGTTGCTTATGGGGCGGATGTCACGCAAGCTATGCAACAAGCTGTGCAGGACATGGTGGACTTTCTGGTGCGCGAAAAAAAGATGGATCCCTACAATGCCTACAGTCTCCTCAGCCTGGCTGGAGATGTTCGCTTGTCTCGAACCTTACGCGACATCAGCCCAGTGAAGATGATGCTGGCACGGAACATTCTTGAGCAGCTTTAAGCTATCAGCTATCAGCTATCAGCTATCAGCTATCAGCTTAAGACAAAAGAAGAATTGGAAGAGATGATCAATTATCATTCTTCAACTCTTGGCAAGCTTTTCCCATCTTCAAGCTGACAGCTGACAGCTAATAGCTATAAAAAAACTCCTGAATTTCCTGCCGATCACGTGTCATACACAGGGCCAGCATCAACAAAATGCGGGCCTTTTGGGGGAGGAGGTCATCGGCGACGATGTATCCGGCCTCTTCCTTACGCGGGGTCATGATGATGCGGCCGCTGCTGGCGCGCGATGCGATCACCACGGGCAAGCCCTGGCGAATGGCCTGGGTGCCGGCATCAAAAATCTCCGAAGAAAGCGAACCACTGCCGAACCCGACCACGACGAGACCATCAGCGCCATGTTGGCGCACGGCGTCGATCAACAGACCATCAGCACCGCCGTACGTATAGACAATGTCGACACGAGGTAGGGTCTGACGCTCCGTCACGTCAAACGGTGTATCGAGCGTGTGACGCCGGGTTACGGCCCGATAAAATACGATCTGCCCTTCAGAGTCGGTATAGCCGAGGAAGCCGAGTTCGCGGCTGCTAAACGTCTCAACCCGCAGGGTGCTCATCTTGGTAACATCCCGTCCGCTCTGAATCTCGTTATTGAGCACCGTGAGCACGCCACGACTTGTCGCCTCAGGGCAGGCCGCAAGACGGATGGCGTCGAGCAAGTTGAGATCCGCATCGGTGCCCATCGCCGTTGGAGGCCGCATGGCTCCGGTGACGACGACTGGCCGTTCCGACTTCACGGTTAAATGGAGAAAGTACGCCGTTTCTTCGAGCGTTGCCGTCCCATGCGTGACGACCACCCCAGCCAGGGCCGGATCCTCAGTGAATAGCTGGTTGATGCGCTGCGCCAACTGCAACCACTCCCGGGGTCCGATTGCCGGACTACCCACACGGATCAGATTTTCGCCCTGGATCTGTGCGATCGTCTGTGCTTCCGGAATACGTGCGAGCATCTCCTCAATGCTCAGACGCTGTCCGAGTTCAGGGTATTGAATGTAGTCTAAACGATGCGGGCCAACCCCGGAAATACTGCCCCCCGTCGCCACAATATGTACTTTGGGCTGCGTCATCACTCTAGCGTCTCCTTCCCCGTCGGCGTTTGGGACACACCCTTATGGAAAATCTTTACCAGGCCGATAAGAAAACCATTGCTCGCCGCATGATTCCTCGTCTCACAGGATGTGTCTCCTCTGGGTGTATGATATGCGAAAGCTTGTCTCTGTGCTATTGGTGTGCTCATGCATCGGCTTCGCTGCGTGGGTGTGGCAGGCTCGCTCCACGGCCTGCGAACGCACCCGACGCTATCGCATCGGAGAGGTCGATAGCAGATTTGGCCTGACTATGCGCTCCTTCCATGAAGTGGTCCAGGATGCCGAGCGCATCTGGGAAGCGGCCAGCGGCCAGGATCTTTTCACCTACGATCCCCATGCAACCTTGACGATCAATCTGGTGTTCGATCAACGACAACAAGCGACGATCGACGGCCAAAAATTATCGCGCAAACTCAAAAAAACCGAAGCGTCCCATGAGAGACTCACCACGCTGCATCAAACCTGGCAAACCCTTTATGAGGAACGCGCCCAATCTTACGAACAAGCCCGCGCCGCCTATCACGACCGCCTCGCCGCGTATAATACCTCTGTTCAACATTGGAATAAGCAACGCCGTATACCCCGCTCGGTCTACGAGAACATGGAAGCGGAACGGGAGCAACTCGATCGGATGAAGGCAAACCTCGCAGCAGAGCACGATATCCTCCAGGAAACGGCCTCCACGTTACAATCGCTCGAAGCGCAAAGCCAGGAACTGGTGACGGCTTACAACCAGAAAGCGCACACCTATAATGTGCTTTATGGCGCCAAAACGCCTTTTCACAAAGGCGAATACAACGGCAACGCCATTACGATTTATCAATTCCAAAATACCGTCGACCTGACCCTCGTCATCGCTCATGAACTCGGCCATGCCCTCCGCATCGATCATGTGGACCGTCCCGAGGCGATTATGCATGCTTTCATGGGCGCACAAGACCTCGACAACCTCCGCTTGACGCCTGCGGACATCCACGCCATCCGGACCCTATGTGGCGACGAGACCTAGCCCATTTTTCGCCCGAACGCTCCCTCGCCCCGCTGGGGAGCGAGGGAACGAGTGTTTAGATAATCCACCGTCCCTGTTCATCCGCTTCCACTTCGATCAGGTTTTCCTCTTCATCGAGGGGTTCCCAGCCTTCAAGCGCCATGTAGATGCCACGTCCATCTTCCGTGTATCCGATGCGATGGGGCTGAGACTTTAACTGCGTCATGGTGTTGCGGTAATATTTCACTTCAGGCATCGTTGCTCCTCCTGCCATGCCCTGGGAAAGCCGTATGGATATCATGTTTGCGTGTTGGCGCCACGCTCGCATCCCGATGTCGCCTGCGCTATCAGCATACCAAACGTCTCGCAGCAACGCGAGTGGACACGAGTGGAGAAGGGGTGGATGGCGCCCCGTCTTTTGACCTGGAACAGGCTTGCAGACGTGGTCGATGTGAAACCGCGCCTACCGGACTCGCGCTCACTCCTCCTTCCTCAAGTCCGATTCGCTCAGCACCTGCTCGATCTGCACCTTGCCGTGCTCATCGATGATCTGCAGCGCCGCTTGGCGCTCTCCTTTCCTGCCGAAAAATCGGAGCATCCCGAAATTGTACCCCCGGTAATACGGCGCGTTGGACTGAGGATTGCGGCGCCATCCTTGCTTCGGTCGTGCCCCGATGGGCTCCGTACGGAAAGCCGCGTTCGAACTCACAAGCTCGAACAGTGCATAGCCATCACCCGGTCGGTAGAGCTTGTTGAGGGTCCCGACATGCCAGTCCCCAACGATGAAGAACACACCGCTGATCCCTTCCTCGAACAGCCACTTCAGAAAGTCGTCACGCTCGGACCCAAAGTTGTCCCACACCTCGCCGTGTCGTTGGAAATCGACCACCATGCTGTTGCCGTTCGCGATCACCTTGAATGTCGCCGTGCTCGCTTTCAGGCCGTCCTTGAGCCATTTTATCTGGCCGTCGCCGAACATGGTCCTTCTGTCCTCGGCTTTGTTCGGGTCGCGGTAATAGCGATCATCGAGCATGAAAAATTCGACGTCAACAATCCTGAACGCGTGGAAAATACCTTGGGTCGTCACCGTACCAGCACCGGCATTGGGCCAATACCGCCGGTATATCTCAAGCGTCTCGTCGCGAAAGGTGAAGGGTCGATCCGAATCGTTCGGACCGAAGTCGTGGTCGTCCCAAATACCGTAGGACGGCGTCGATGCCATCAGAGCCCGCATTTCGGGAACGTGGCGCACCATACGATGGTAGCCGGCCATGGCATACCGGACGGTCTCGCGGTCCGAGGCGTAGTGGTGGGGGCGGCCCGGCATATAGTTGACGTCACCGATAAACAAAAATGCAACCGGCCGATGTTGCAGCACTTTCTTGAAGATCGGTTGTATCGGCTGCTTGGTCGGGTTCAGACAAGAGCCGAATGCCACGCTGAATGACGAGATATCTTCCGGGTCGTTGCGGCGGGACTCCCGCGGAGCTGTAATGAACGTCTGAGACACGAGAGGCCTGACCTTACGGCCGTCCAGGGAAATGTCATAGTGGACGCGGGTTCTGGGACGCAACCCGGTCAGTGTGACGGCGCCGGTATAGGGATAGTCGCTAGCGGTGTTGCCCTCAGCGCGGCCTCGCACCAGCCTTGGAATTTTCCCCGCCAGCGTCCAATAATCCACGTGCACCTTCGCCGGCTGGTCCGCCTCCACCCAGATCTCAGCGCTCGTTGTCGTCGTGTGACCGACCATAGGCCCAGCCATCAGCTCTGCGGCGTCCACATCCCCGATTAGAAGCACCAGAAAAACCGCGACAACTCCTGTCATCACCTCCTCCTTTGATTTCCTCATCCCGAGTCGTCGATCTCACCTCACTGATGACGCTTCTGCTCTGCAGCATCGGCCAGTTCGACGCATTGAGGGGGCATCTCTACGAGCATGAGGTCACCTCTTCCAACTTCAAAGTGTAGGCTTGCTGGCTCCGACACGCATGGCCTGGAAATTGAATTTGAAGATGTGACCCTGTGTCCCTTAGAATACTGAGGAGCGGAGTGCCCGGAAATGGGCCCGCTCCGTTCTAGAGTAGCGGTAGGCGGAGCGACCTGCTTATCGACTATAACTATCCGTCCACCGCTTCTGTTCCGTGGCTTGTTAGGCGAGTAATCGTTTCGCCAACGCTCGAAGCATACACCAGGAGCCAATGGTAATGGACACAGAAGTGAGCCATGAATTTGACCTAGAAAAAATGGCTGAGCCATTCGTGGACGACAACTACGATTCCCGCACAGGCTACGACGATAACTTTCTCGGGATTCCCGTTCCGATGCCTACGGTGGCGGATCTGTCTGTGGTTTCTAAGATGGAAGACGAGTGCTATATGATTCCATATGAGCATTTCTCCATCATCATGCACAAGAGTCGGCGCCTTGCATTGATGACCGCGGCCAACGTTGATGGCAATGAAGCACGCAAAAAACCCGAGTTAGGGCGTGACTATAGCCGGAGAGGCCTGTCCAGACTTGGAAAGAATGATCGCGAGAAATGGATGCTCGACCCAAGACTCGATGCGACCCTCTAACTGCCTAACAAATTTTATACGAAGGACCGGGGCAATTTTGACAAAGGGCATATTGTTCGGCGTGATGACGTGTCCTGGGGAGCCAACCATGACGAGGTCAGACGGGCCAACGGAGATACCTATCACGTGACCAACTGCTCCCCCCAAGTCGACGCCTTCAATCGATCTAATCTGCGTGGCGAATGGGGCCAGCTTGAGAATTTTGTGTTGAAGCAGGGAAAACGTGAAAAACTATGTGTTTTTGCAGGTCCGGTGCTTGATGATGAAAACGATAAGATCTTTAGGGGCAAGGACGATCAGGGGGAGATAGCGATCCAAATACCCTCTCTATTCTGGAAGGTTGTCGTGGCTCGAAACGGTGATCGGCTGGAAACATTCGGGTTCTTGCTAGAGCAGGACCTCAGTGAGGCCGACGTAGAGTTTAATGCCTCTGCGGAATGGCAAGGAAAGATGATCGCCATTGGAGAATTGGAAGACCTTCTATCGGCTCTTGTTTTTTCAGAAGCCGTGCGCGATGCGGACCAGGCCGATCAATCGGTCGGTCAAGACATTCGTGCATGGGGCGCGCTGGAGTGGCATAGTCGTTTGGTCACCCGCAATCAACCATCCTCAAGCGGAGGCCGAGTCATGGCAGAACAACAAATGACGTGGAGTGACGATAGTTCACCAAAAGATTTAAAGAATGCCTTTGAGAATAAATATCATAGTACAGCAGGAAAGCTTTTGGACTCGTTATGTGATGATTTGGACAACTCTGGACGACTCATTTACGGCAAGTCAGCCAAAGATGTGCTGGTATTGCTTCGTAAGTACGCTTGGTTCGGAAGCTGAACCAGATGGCTGAGAAGTTCGATCAGCATGCTCAAGATGACCCACAGGTATTACTGCATCTGTCCCAGGCCCGTATTGAACTAGGCAAGATCACAACTGCGGTGGATGGACTGCTGGACCTGAAGGGCCGGCTCACTCAACAGTTGGGGAATAATGGACTGGATCCAATCTCGAAGGATAATCTTGAGTATCAGTTGGGCGAAACCCTCGGCCTCCTGGGGCGCTCTTACAAGCAGTATTATATCAACGCGAAGCCATCGCAGAAAGAACCCCGAGAGCATGATCTGACGAAGTCATTGGCATACTATAGTGACGCCTACGAGAGACGTCTCGGAGATTATCTTTGGCATGGCATCAACCGCGTTGCACTCTTGAATCACCAGGAACGTATCGCCAAGAAACGATCGAATGCAATTGCCACAGCCGCGAAGGAGACCGCAAGCAAAATCTTAGAGGCCATCGACAATAAGAAGAACCAAGGGCCGCTTCAGCCATGGGACATGGCCAATCGCATTGAGGCCAATCTGGCCATTGGTGATACACCAGCAGCGGTCCAAGCAACCGAAGAATATCTTGATCGTATAGGAAAGTGCATTTTCCCGATCCCAGAAGTCCCCATTTCTCAAGGATGAACGAGCCAAGTGA
>CBCXVS010000295.1:0-9109 GCA_965178525.1 uncultured bacterium
TTTGCTCATCACTTCGATGTGCTCGAATCATGCCTCGACGTCCCCGATCAGATGTCAGAACTTATGACTCAGGAGAACGTATAAGAAACGTAAGAAACGGGGTCAGAGTACATTGTGGCTTTCTATGCGCTGAGGATAATGTACTCTGACCCCGTTTCCCTCGAATAATTTGAAGATTTTCGCCCTCTTGCACTCTTAACTTACATTAACTTCTGCCGAATTTCAAACAAAAGGTTATGATCAGCTATGTAGTTTGGATGATCCTCGCCGTAGACCTCCTTGAATATGGCTATGGACTCTTCCAGAAAGTCGATAGCCTCTGGGTAACGCTTCAGCTGGACATAAAGTCTCGCTAGGTCACTGATTGAACTCGCAATTAAAGGATGAACACTATATAATATTTCCCGTTTGATTTCCAATGATTACTTATATGTAGATTCTGCTTCTGAATAGCGGCCAGTTTGCTGTAGAAGGCCTGCAAGGTTATGAAGTGACACCGCGAAGTCCGGTGACTTCTTTCCGCTTCGTTCTCTGTCCACTTCTAGTGCAGGCTTGAAGGCCTGTTCCGCCTTTCCGAAGGAGCCTGTCTTCCTGTATAGATGTCCTAGTCTAGCGAGGCTGTCGGCAAATTCAAAGCTTTCTTCACCGAAGGCTTCTCGTGCCAACCGACTTGCTGCCCCTCCAAGTGATAACGCCCTGACATGGAGCGATTGAACTGACCTCCGCTCGGCAAGATTAGTCAATCGCCCTATTTCTTCGGGGACCTCTCTTCCTCTCGTTCGAAGGTCATCCAGATATGGGGTCTGATCGTCGAATTCAGCGGCCTGAAGCGCGCAGTTGGCAAGGTCACGTATATGCGAGTGAACATCACGCAGGTTGCGTTCAACGTCCCTGAAATTCACCTCCTTGCGTTTCGCAATCGCCCACAATAAGTCACGGATGATTGCCTTTAACTTATTCTTGCTGGCTCCCCACTCCGGCGGCATAGGCTCCAAATACGTGAACCTGATCGTCCCCCCGAGCGTAAATAAATCATCAGCGAATTGGTCTCCCATGTACTGCCATCCTCTCACTTGGTCTCGGACTTCAGCAGACCAGGCATCCATTGGTACACCTCGAACACGGTGTGCAAGGAGTCCGAGATTGTACATGCGAAGCATAAGTTTGCCAAAAGCCGTACAGTCTCTGAAGAGGGCGTGTTCGTCCTACATTTTACTACCGGACAGATTTTTGCCACAAAATGATGATATGGAATTGGACTAGGACCGGTAATCCTTCATTCTCGCTGATATCGAGTGGTATTTGGGGTGAGTGCTCTACTTTATAATCACGTGCGGGGACAAAGTCTCTCGACCAAATGCCCCCTAGCTGTGCCGTACGCTCTATGATTTACACCGGTTGTGCCAGTGTCTCAGGTGCAATCTCCACACGCTCCACAGAAAAGCCTGCGGTTCTAACATGCGCGATCGCTGAACGGATGGCGGCTTCCAATGATGAGGCTTCACGGTGGAAGTGAATCTGTGGTGTGCCAGCGATGGTAGACAGAGTCCCGTCATGAAAGAAGCTATAGAGCCTATCCGCTTCTTCCTCATTGGGATCTGCGGTCAAAATGAGTGTGAACTCATGCTCTTTCATAGTGAGACCATCTTTCTCGTTTCATCCCTCTGACTCGTTTACTTGCCAGATCTGCCGCTAGCTCAGACGCCGAGGAACTCGCGCACCACACGCTCAAATGCGACCGGGTTGTCGCCCTGCACCAAGTGGCCCGCTTGCGGCACTTCGACCAGTCGGCTGTCCATGAGCGTGTTACACATCTTCGTGGCGGTTTGCATCGAGAGCATATTACTCTCGGCGCCCCGCACGACGAGCGTCGGCGCTTTGACCTGGGCCAGATCTGCCCACGCCATTTCGTTCATCTCGCTCCCGCGGTCGCGCCGGATGCCACGCCGCCGGTCGTGCTTCCACGTCCAGCGCCCATCTTCCATGGGCTTGAGGTTGTTGAGAAGGCTCCCCCGTATCTGCGCTTCAGGACGTCGCGGATTATAACGTTTGACACGCTCCACGAGCCAATCGAAGGACTCGAACGTCTCCGTCCCCTCAAGAAATTCTCGAATGTGGCGGCGGCCCTCGGCCTGCACGTCCGGCCCCACGTCAACGATGATGAGGCGATCGACCTTCTCGGGGTATGCGGCGGCAAAGCTGTAGGCGTTACGTCCTCCCATCGAGAGGCCCATCAGCACGAAGGCGTCATAGCCAATCGCATCCGTGAATGCCTGGATGTCGGCCACGTGAAATGCCGTGTCGTAATCGCCCGCCTCAGACCATGCACTATCGCCGTGTCCGCGCTGATCCAGCGCCACGATGTGGAAATAGTCGCGCATCGCCAGGGCGAAAAAGGTCCCAGCTATGGGCGCTTTGGGCGCCTCCGTGGAGCAGCAGCATCTTGGGCTGGTGGCGGTTGCCCCAGTCGAGATAGTGCAGGCGCATACCATTGGCCTCGACGTACTGGTCCTCTGGCAGAACCTCAGCCGAAAATGTGATCCCTGCAGCCCGAGCCGCGTCAAATAGATTCATGCCGCCAAGGGTTTCGGCCGTGGTCATGCTGTGCTCCTCTTTGCATGCTGATGCATCATGTTTGCACGCTATGGTATCATGGCTCGTCGTCGATTGCCTATCCCTTTAGGATTGTGCCTTTAGGATTAGGATTGTGCCTTTAGGATGGTGAAGGATCCGGAGCATGCCGGTTTCAGAAGCCAACTCACGCGTCGTGTACAACGCCATGAAAGCCTGTGGCATTCGCCTGACATCGGCTTTGCCCGAAACCTGGTTGGTGCATCTCATCGCCCTGGCCGAGGCCGATCCGGACATGACCCTGGTGCGCTTGGCCAAAGAGGAAGAGGGCGTGGGCATCTCCGCCGGCACCCATCTGGCCGGCGTGAAGTCGGCCATGCTCCTGCAGAACCATGGGTTGCTGGCCAGTGTGAACGGCATCGTTTCCCTGGCTCAGCTCTACCGTATTCCGCTCCTGATGCTGGTGAGCTACCGGGGCGACATGGGTGAAGAACATCCCTGGCAAACCGAAGGCGGCATCGCCACTGAGCCCCTGCTGCAGGCCTTGCGCATCCCCTATCAACGGCTGCAATCCCCGGCGCATGTGCCGCCGCGTTTACACCAAGCGCAGACCTTGGCCGAAGCCTCGTTGCGCCCGGTGGCGTTGCTGCTCTGCCACGATTTGATGTGGGAGGACTAATGTTACGTAGCGATGCCCTCCGGGCCATCTATCTGGCGCTTGAGCCGTGTGTCGTGGTCACGATTATGGGCGCGGTCGCGGCCGAATTGTATGCGCTGGGTCATCGCCCCAATTTCTTTTATCTGGAACACGCCATGGGCCTCGCCTCGTCCATGGGCCTCGGTATCGCCTTGAGCCGTCCGGAATTACAAGTCGTCGTCCTCGATGGCGATGGTTCGGTGCTCATGAACCTGGGCAGCCTGACGACCATGGCGCGGTATCACCCGGCCAACTTGATCCATATTGTGTTTGACAACGAGAGTCTGCTGTCGGTCGGACAGCGTTTCACCACCGCCACGGCCTCCGGCAGCGATATTGCCGCCATGGCGGCGGCGGCAGGTGTTCCCAACACCGCAACCGTCCGTACGGAAGCGGCTCTCGCGCAAGCGTTTCGCGCCGTCCTGGGCGCGAAGGAGCTGACGACGCTCGTTGCCAAGGTGGCGGCGCAAGGTCCCGCGAGTTACTTGATTGATGTACACCTGCTTGAGAATCGTTTTGCCTTTCAGCGCTATCTGTCGGCATGCCGTACCGATGGCGGAGCTACGCCGTAAAAAATTCGATCATCAGCCGGTTGACCTCCGGTGCGTTCTCATAGGCCGACCAGTGTCCTGCTTGCGGGATCCGATGCAGGTCGAGATCGCCGACGACCTCGCGAATCTGCCCAATCATGTGGTCGGCCGGACGATAGGGCGCATCATCTCCGATGCCCCAGAGCAGCCGGAGTCGGCCTTTGAGTTGCGCCAAGTCCGGCAGAAGGGTGCCGCCACCACTGACTTTGCGGCTGTTGAAGCGCGTGTGGCGCACGCAATAGGCTTGAATGTCGAGCGTATCCGCCGTGATGGATGCCGGATCGGTCAGCATATTCACGAGCAGATTATGCCGGCAAATGTCCCGGAACAGCGCCTCATCGTCCCCCGCTTCCTTATAGCTGCGCGTCGGTCGGCTGGCAGAATCACGCGGCGGCAATCCCGCCGGAGACACTAGGCACAGATGGGTCACGCGCGGACCCAGACGCATGGCCATATTGGCCGCGATGGCCCCGCCAAAGGAAAAACCGGCGAAGCGCAGCGAGGCATCGCCCGGCAACATGTCGATCAAGGCGTGATAGACCAGGTCCAGATACGCCGCCCCCGTGGTATCCCGTGGAACCCCAGCGGAGGCGCCATAGGCGGGATGATCGGGCGCGTGCACGGTAAAATGCTTGGATAACGGCCCGATATTCCGGATCCAATGCTGCCAACACCCCATACCGCCGTGAAAGAGCACCACGTCCGGTCCGCTGCCGCTCTTTTGCACCGCCATCACTTGCGCCTTGTCCATCGCCATGCCGCCCTCCGTCATCGCATCCTGATTCACCGTGAGACGCCCAATACGTCTGTGCCGGCGCGCCGCTCTTGTATAGCTTGGTCCAGGGTGGGGTCTTCTCCAACGCCAACTAACGTCTTGCCAAAATTGCCGCCCTCCAGCATGGCCCTGAATGCCTTCGGCGCGTGTTCGAGCCCGGGCCACAAATCCTCTTTGTACTTGACTTTGCCGTCCCGGATCCAGCCGGCCATCTCGGCGAGAAATTGCGCCTGATAGTCCGCCACAAAATTCCCCACCGTGAGCCGGTGCGCTTGCACGTTTTGGCGCCCAAAAGTCGCTTGTCCCTGCGCCATCCATGCCTCGTGCGGATCGCCCGGCGTGGGGTTGCTATACTGCGAGATGAGGCCACAGAGGCTGATGCGCGCCTGCGGGTTGAACAGCGGTAGCACGGCATCGAAAACCCGACCGCCGACGTTTTCAAAATACACATCGATACCGGCGGGACAGGCGGCCTTGAGGTCCGCCGCTAGGTGGTCGCTTCGGTGTGACACACAGGCGTCAAAGCCCAGCACCTCGGTGACAAAGTCACACTTTTCCCGGATGCCCGCAATGCCGACGACTCGGCAGCCAAAAATCTTCGCAATTTGCCCGGCGACCTGCCCCACGCCACCGGAAGCCGCGGACACCACGGCGGTCTCGCCCGCTTTGGGCGCGCACTGCAGCGCCATGCCGGAATAGGCCGTGAGGCCGAGCATACCGAGGACGCCAACGGCCGTGGAGATGGGGGCCGGCGCCGGGTCGATCTTGCGAGGGAGCATGTAATTGAATACCGAGATGCCGTCGCCCGTGAGGCCGTAGGTTTGCCAGCCATTCGTGTTGAAGACGAAGTCGCCCTCTTGGTACTCCGGAAGATGGCTCTTCACGACCTGGGAGACGGTACGGCCATGGCACACATCGCCCACCGCCTCCACGCCGCTGCGCCGGCGCCCCCACTGATAGGGATCGAGCGAGAGGTAAATCGTCCGCGTCAGCATCTGCTGCGGGCCAGGCTCCGGAATGGGCGTCTCGACCAACCGAAAATCGCCATCCGTTGGCAGCCCTTCAGGGGGCGTGCGCGCAAGAATCCACTGCGTATTCATGTCGGCTCTCCTGTGATACGATGCGATAGGCGGCGGGGAATCGCACCCGGCAAGGGATTGATTCAAGGAAGGAGCTGGTTTACGCTGCCATCATGTCCGGCGCCGTCAGCCACATCTTATGGCATATCGCGGCACGCTGGTCAACTGTATTGGAGACGCGCAGAGGAGGCTTCGATAGCTGATGGATCTGGAACTAACCAACAAAGTCGCCATTATTGGCGGAGCCAGCAAGGGCTTGGGACGGGCCTGTGCCGACGTTCTGGCGGCGGAAGGTATGAAGATCGCGATCTGTAGCCGCACCCAGGCTGACCTCGAAGGCGCCGCGGCGGACATACGCGCCGCCAGCGGAGCCGACGTCCTGACGTTTGCCGGCGATCTGGATCGGTATGACACGATTAAAAACCTCGTTGCGACGGCGGTGGACCACTTCGGACGGCTGGATATTATGGTGAACAACTCCGGCGGTCCTCCCTTAGCCCGATCCGTCAATGCCACGGAAGAACAGTGGGAAACGGCGGTGCAACGCTCGCTGTTTTTCTTTGCGCGCATGTCCCGCGAAGCCATCCCGCATCTCAAGGCGCAAGGGGGTGGACGCATTATCAATATTTTAGCCAGCACAGTGTACCAGCCCATTCCCAACCTGGCTCTCTCCGGCGCGACGCGCATGGGCGTGGT
Source organism: uncultured bacterium (assembly GCA_965178525.1). Lineage (GTDB taxonomy): Bacteria > Tectomicrobia > Entotheonellia > Entotheonellales > Entotheonellaceae > CBCXVS01. The sequence goes on from CBCXVS010000295.1 coordinate 6,409, forward strand.
GGCCTTTGCCAAGAGTCTGGCGGATGAAGTCGGCCGGGATGGCATTCTGGTCAATAATGTCTGTCCGGGCTCCATTCTGTCTGAGCGCATGCTCTCCAACGTCACCGCCCGCGCCAACGAATTGGGCATCTCGGTTGAAGACGCCCTGGCGCAGCGCGCTTCCGAGACGGCTGTTGGCCGTATTGGTGAGCCCAAGGAGCTGGCGTACCTGGTGGCGTTTCTGGCCTCCGGCAAGTCCACGTACATCACGGGGACGACCATCCTGGTGGATGGCGGTTTGGTGCGCTCGGTGATGTAAGCCAGCGGAGATACACCGAGCGATATCTTCACCTCTGTCAAGGCGTTGCAGGTATTTCCGGAAGAGGTGATGGGAGAAGGGACAGGTCATGCATGACGATTGGCGATCGTTCCCTCTCCTCTCATTCCTGTCGTGGCCGTCTGACATAGATGCGCTCAGGCACGACGATCACCGCGGCACGCCGCTCCTTACGTATGACCCGATCGTAGGTATCCCAGTCATCGTGCGTGCCGCCTGCAACCACATAGAGTTCCCGCAGTAAGCGCCGCATGGTTTCCGGGTCGGTATGGTCCCACGAGTAGAGACGCGCTTGGCCTTCCACGGTAATCCAATACGGTCCGTTGTGAAGGGTGACGGTACAGGCTGGATTGCGCTTGAGATTATACTCCTTGAGCGATTGCCCGGCCGTGGTAAAGCCCACACCGTCGCCATAGATACCCACATTCACCAAGGTGCTCTGGATGGCGCCGGAGGGTCTGATGGTACTGACCACTGCATACGGCTGTTGTTTCAGCATCGCTGCGACATCGGCAAGAGTCGGCATAGCTCCCTTTCTCTTAGATCACAACTACATCATGTGCACTGGCGTGTAGCTGACCAGTAGTCGCCGATCCATCGGACAAACGGCAGCCGTTCCTTGACTGCGTTATAGAGCCGGCGATCCCCTGTCCAGAGGTCAAGGCTGTGGGTTTGTGCAGCGGCCAAATAGAGACTGTCGTAGACACTCCGCCGGTACGTGCGGGCAAGTCTGTAAGCGTCTGCTGGCGAGGGGAAATCCAAAAATTCGATATCCAACATGTGTAATATCTCAAATGCTTTTTGCCCTTCGGCTTCCGTCAGCCGTCCAATGCTGACCGCTTTGTTCATCACATTTGCGATTTCATAAGACCAAATCCTTGGCGTAACCAAATCAACCGTGCCCGCGATGTAGTCCTGTAGCATGTCCAATGCCTGCACCGTGTCCGGTTCATCCGAGAGTTGCCATTTGGCGGAGGTGCTGGCATCAATAACGATTCTAGACACGATCGCGTTCCTGCCGATTGACCTCGATTAGCGCCTCAATATCGATGCCACGTCCTGCCACTTTGTGCCGAAAGGCGATGATGCGATCGACGGCCGCCTGACGATGCGTATACGATGTGGACGGTGTTTGGGATGGTACGGGAGACAGAAGGCTGTGCAAGTCATCTTTGTCGATTAACACCCTGGCATTGCGTCCTGTGTTGACTTTTTTCGCTGGCAGACTGCCCTGGTAAATCCAGCGTCGTACGGTTGTGGGACTCACATGCAGCAAGGTCGCCGCTTGGTCGACGGTAAGATATTCGCTCATAGCTAATCCTCATCATTGCATGTTATTATCTATGATAATACAAGAAACCCTATAATTATACAAAGAGGATGACGGCATGTAACGCGTGCAGCGGGAAAGATATAGAGCAAAAATGCAATTACTATACGCCAAACGTATGCTTTGCGTTAGTGCAACGTATGGTTCACATTGGCTCAGCGATCGTGCCACACTACACAAAGGAGAGATCATGTCCCAGGTTTTGCGCATCTACAGCGGCGATGATGGCCAGTCGCATATCGAAGCGGTATCCTTGCCGATGCAGCCCTTCGTCGACACGGAAGGCGCGCACGGAGAGGGCACCCCGTTACAAAATGTGGCGGGTATCACCTTTCGGCTCTCCCCGCCCGGTTATGTGCTGAGCTGGCACTGCGCCCCACGGCGTCAGTACACGATCACGTTAGCCGGGGAAGCGGAAGTTGAGGTTGGGGATGGGACCGTGCAGCGCATCGGGCCGGGTGATGTGCTCCTGGCTGAAGATTTGACGGGCCAGGGCCACATCACGCGTGTCGTGGGTAGCGAGCAACGTTTTTATGCGGTCGTACCGTTGGATGATGCGTCGCCTGGGCGCCATCGGCGCCATCCTCGATGCGTGACGCCACCAGGCTGACGATGAGACTATCCCCCGCGGTGTTGGTATTGAGTTGGGCGACATCGGCTGCCAGGGCATGCAAGTGCGTCGCAAAAATCGCGCGTGTCCCCATCAGGCGGAGGATGCGGACCATATCTTGTGCAATGTAAAAACTCTCTCCCGCACTGGTGCTGGCCAGGGATTCATTGGGCAAAATCAAGCTATGGCGGGTAGCTTGCGCGAACAGATGACTCAAGCGCTGGGCTTCATCGCCAAAACGTCCGGTTGCCTTGGCCAGCGTCTCTTCAATCGGGTAGTGTGTATAGATGCTGTCAACCGGGCTGATGCGGGCCTGCACGGCTGGCACCCACAACCCAGCCTGCGCCAGGATGTGGCATAATCCGACCATCTGCGTGTACGTTGTCTTTCCCCCTTGATTCGGGCCGGTCAGAATCAAAATGCGGCCGTCATGATCCATATGGAC
>CBCXVS010000296.1:0-9107 GCA_965178525.1 uncultured bacterium
GTCAATTCGTTTCAGGCTTTTGAGTTTTTATTTCAACAAGTTGTCGCCGAATCACGGGAGGAACTTCGGTCTAGACATGCTAATCCTTGTAGAAACAGATGCTCTTATTTTCAGACAAGCCCTGTATGATGTATCATTATATGATAAGTTTCTTATAGAAGAAGACAAATGCTATGGAGGATGGACATGCTGAAGATCATTACGTTACTTTCCTTGCTCCTAACCTCTCCTCTTCTCCTACAAGCAAATGAATCAGACTGGAGTTATTACCGCAATCGCTACCCACTCTATACGCCTCTCGACAAACTGATGAATAACCATGGCGAAGGTAACGATTTGCTCTATGGCACGAGAAACCTCCGGGTTGTCCTTCATGGCGTGTTCTATCGTGGCGGAGCTAACAATAAATGGCATCGCCAGCAACCACGAGACAATCGCAACCCGCTCCCTCATGACGGTCTTGGGAACCTGTGTCTGGAGGGGTTCTCTACCGCGATCTATCTCTACACACGGAATTTTACCGCTTCTCCCCGTACCGTCCGCTGCGCCTCACGAAACGCTCAGCATCGACGTGATCGCACCCTGTCCTACCAACAGATCAGCCCTTTTGCCGGACCTGACCACCTCAACCGCATCTTGGCACAAGTCTATAGAAAAATTATGGACCGGAAATCAGGGGGGCCGATCTACAGCCACTGCTGGAACGGCTGGCATGCCTCTGGCTATGTGGCGGCCGTGGCCCTGCGCCAATTCTGTTCTTTATCTGCTGATGACGCCGTACGTTATTGGGATCTCGGTACCGATGGGCACAACAAGAACCGCCGCTACAAACGGATTCGCGCCAAAATTCGCGCTTTCCGACCCAAGCGCCGTTGGCAAATCAGCAAGTCCATGCAGGCCCAGATCTGCCCTCAGCCATGGCAGCACACCCAACTCAGGCCTACCCAGTAGCTGTTTCCGTTAAGCGCTGTGGTCAAACCGCTTCTGCACGTCGAAATTTAAAAATACGTCTGCTCTCCACAACGGGCTTCCACCTGACGGACGTACGCCAGCACCGAGCCGATATTGTGCACGATAAAAGCCACGGCCGACTGCGACGAACCCCGCAACGTAAAATCAAGAAAACGCCAAGGGTCGCGAAGCGTTTCCGGGTTGAGGCCCAGTAACTCGCTTCGCAGGACGGTCAGCCTCGTCATCAAGTCGCGATCAAATCGGCTCACATACTTCTTGAGATCCCACAGCGGTAGCGATGTACGCCCCTTAAATCCCGCTTCGTTATCGAGCGAAAACATCCGCACGTCCTGCAGCGTCACGCGTCCTCGTGCCTCATCCACGCTGGCGCGAGCCGACATGGAGCGGAAATGAATATTCCCGCCGGGCCACCGATCCCCATTTCCAATCAACACATCCATCACCATCAAGCTACTCAGATCTTTGGCGGCTTGCCGCAACGAGGTCGTTCCGGATACAACGGTTCTCCGTCCTCGTTTGGGATGGCTGAAACGCGTTCGCGCCTAGTAGATAAAAGGTTGGTCGACATCGATCGTCTCTGCGCATTGAAGGGCCTTGGCTAGGCGGGCTTTTTGCCGATTCTTCGTATATAAAAAGGTGTTTTCCCCGGTGTTGCCCCGCTGTGGCGCTTTCCAATAATACTGCGCCCAAAATCGCATCCACTCTTTCAATGCACAGACGTTATGGCGCAAACCCAGGCTCGGGATGGACACGGTGCGTGAAACCGATACAGGATGCAGCGGTAAACGCAAGTATTTTCCTAATCTGTATGCCGCCATCGCCCCGGGAGCGTATGTATTTCCACTACTGCATTTGAGTAAAGCCACCGTTTGTCCGGACTGGGGAGACACGACACGCCAAGCGGTTTTCGTGGTATTACCTTGGCGCAAGGGCTTCAACTGATGGTCTTCAAGACGTAGCGTCGCTAAATACATCTCCTTGTCGGTTAGCACCTGTTCAGCAGCCTGATTCACACCAGCCCACCGATCGAACGGCGCGTCCGCCCAACACGGTACCGTAACGCAAAAGAAGAGCACGCCTACGGTTGTTCTCCAGGATGTCTTCCCATGCGGTAAAGGTTTCATAACACGACTCCTGGTCAGGCAGGCATGATTGGAAATGAATATCTAAGTACCAAAACACAATTGTGTTTATATATTTCATTCGGAGAGATAATCCTACATAAATTATGTGACTTATAATAGATCTCAAATTTTTTGGAGTTGCCATCATACATGGTAGTTGAGTCGTTGTCAAAACCATATATGGAACTCTATAAAGTCCATGCATCATCATCATACACTTGGATGCTCTGAAAATGCCCCGATCACAAAAGTTTGTCCAGGTGTTCCGGCACCTTCCTTGGTTGCCTTATCCTGACGTGCGCCGGACATCAACAGGACGCAGCACAGGCCCGAATGCTCTGGCTTTAACAACGCCCTTGAACCTATCGCATATCACGGTTACAATAGGGCGCTCCAAGGCTTGCGAGATGCTCGTTGTGGCGCGGTATACGTGTCAACGGTAGACCGACAAGGTCTCCTCGGTCTGCCGTTGTCGTTCATAACGGGCAACCCACACCAACATTGATGGCGATGAACATGCAAGAGAAGATACGAAAAATTGTTCCTTCACTGCTCATACTTGTCATTTTTGTCTTGTTGGTGTTCTGGGGACGTGAGCTCATTGAGGCGGTTGGCTTCCACGCATCGAGTCACGTCTATCTGATCTTCGATTACGTTGTCCAGATAGGCGGTGTATTATCCGGTGCGATTCTCTTCACGACGATCATGAACGTCATGGTGTGGGATGACGTCATCGTCAGGATGCTTGGAACCTCGATTCCTCGCCTCGTGAAAGATCTGTTTGCCATTGTCATCTTCGTTGTGGCCGTGACGATCATTGTTGGCTTTATCTTCGAGCGAGAGGTCATCGGTATCTGGGCGACGTCAAGTGTCATCGGCGTTATTCTTGGCTTTGCGCTACGAACCTTGATTCTGGATTTCTGCACGGCCATCGCCATCAATATGGACCGTTCCTACAAAATTGGCGATTGGGTACATGTGCACGCGCGCAACCGCGTCGAATATATCGGGTATATTCAGGAAATCAACCGGCGTACAACTCGCCTCAGAACGACGGACAACAATATCATCGTGGTGCCGAACAATATTATGGGGCAATCCGTGGTGACCAATTTTTCCGCGCCAGACACCTTGAGCCGACTCGAATTACTGTTTCATCTCGACTTTGCCATCCCAACGGAACGCGCCCTGCGCGTGATCTTAGCTGGCGTCAAACAAGCCGTCGGTTCCGAGGGGATAGAAGGGGAACCGGAACCCAAAGTCAAAATCAATTATGTGACGGATATCGGGGTCGAATACCGCGTACGCTACTGGCTCTATCCGGAAAAAATTTCGCTCAATCGCGCCCGTCATCTCGTCATTCAACACGTCCTCTACAACCTTCGTATCGCTGGCATCAGTCTCGCCTATCCCAAGCAGGACGTCTACTATGCCAGGATGCCAACGCGGGATTTGAATGCCCAGACGCACGAGGATACCCTCGCCATCCTCGCTTCCATCGATCTCTTCAGCAGCCTCACCCCAGAAGCGTTACAGCTCCTGGCCGACAACCTCAAAACCGTGACCTTCGCCCCCTCAGAACCCGTTGTCACGGTGGGCGAGCAAGGTGACTCGATGTTTATCCTCATCGAGGGTCTGCTCGATGTCTATATATACAGTGAAGATAAACAGGAAAAGTTACAGGTCAACTATGTCACCGCGGGGCAGTTTTTTGGCGAAATGGCTCTGCTGACCGGGGAACCGCGTTCTGCTACGGTGGTGGCCGCGACAGACGTAGTGGGATACGAAATCACACGCGATAACATGATGCCCTTAGTCAATACGTATCCGGATGTACTCGAAACGATGAGTAAGATTGTGGCGGAGCGGCACATGCAGCAACAACATCTGCTTGAGACCAGGCACACCCAGGCCTTGACGGAAGAAACGCAGCGTCTCACCGACGAGCTTCTCAGGCGCATCAAACGATTTTTCGGCTTGAGGAGAGAAACGGGGTTCTACCGCCGTAGAGCTTTCTAAGTGCCTGGGCATCATTGCCTTTCTATATGTCTCCAGAGGAAAGATATAAATTTGATTTTGCCTCAGTACTCAAGCGTCGCCTGGAAGGCTCCCGATACGCAGCACCCCCCGCTCAAGGATCATCGGCCCTGACGAATGAAGTCGGCTATGCGCTCGCCAATCATCATCGTAGTCACATTGGTATTGGCCCGAATACAAATTGGGCATGATTGAGGCATCCACAACACGGAGGTTTTGCAGGCCGTGCACACGGCCATATTGGTCGACAACTGCCATGGGATCCGACGCCGGTCCCATCTTACACGTGCCGGAAATGTGTTGGCCAGTTGTCACTTCGCGCAACAGATAGGCGTCAAGCGCCGCATCCGTCGCCAATTCTGCGTCGGTGGGCTCCATACGCTCGGCAATGATGGCGTTAAAATCGTCGTGATCGGCAAGCTGAGCCGCCAGCCGCAGCATCTCGCGCATACGCCGGCGGTCGAATTCATCCTGAAGATAGCGGTAGTCGAGAAACGGCTGCACACTCGGATCGGCGGATTGCAACCGCAATTCTCCGGCACTCATGGCCAAATCCAGCACACCCAACATCCGGATTCCCAAGGGCGTCATGCGCTCACCGCCGCGGTTGACACGTTCGGTGGCAAAGGACTGCATAAAAATCATCAAGTCATTGCGGAGATCAGAGCCTTCGGCCGTCCACCGTAGCGCCATTTGAATCCTGGGGGCAAGGGCATCGAGGGGAAAATCCTGCTTGGTTCGCCAGGTGGCGTAGATGATCGGATGATCCCGTAAATTTTGCTCCACGCCAGGGAGGGCGTGAACGATGGGCAGGCCGGCGCGGCGCAATTGCTCTTCAGGCCCGACCCCGGACAGCATCAAGATATGAGGGGAGCCGATGGCGCCCGAACTCAGAATGATTTCCTCCCCCTCGACCGTAAATGTCTGTCCACCGCTCTGCACTTCCACTGCGACGGCTTGTGTGCCGTCGAAGATCAGACGATGCACCGTGCAATTGGGTCTGAGGGTCAAATTCATGCGATGCCGGCCCATATTCAGGTAGCCTAACGCCGTGCTCCAGCGAATGCCGTTAGGGTTGTTGCAGGGCACCGGACCGACGCCGCTCGCATCCGGGTGATTGTGATCCGGACTGTCTGCAAATCCAGCAGCTCGGCACGCGTTGTAAAAGGCCCGCTGATCTGGCAGCCACTCGTCCGGCTTAAAACGCCGGGCAATGATCGGACCGTCAGCGCCATGGAAATCATCGCCGCCGAAATCCGTATCCGTCTCGATCTTGTGGAAGTACTCGAAGCAATGCTCAAAGTGCCATTGATCGTTGCCCATCGCAGCCCACGCGTCGTAATCCTCAGGCACGCCCCGCAGGAAGACTTGACCATTGATCGCACTTGAGCCGCCCGTCACCTTCCCCCGCGGCACCAGCATCTCGTCTGCCTGCTCCGTCGCCTTGCCAACAAATTGCCAGTTATGATCACTGACCATAATATCCGTAGCGGTGGCATAGCCAAACTTGACTTCATCCGGCAAGTGATCAATATTGGGATAATCCGGGCCCGCCTCGATGAGCAATACCGACCGCTTCGGGTCCTCACTCAGGCGGGTCGCAACGATGGCGCCGGCGGAGCCGGCCCCCAACACGATATGATCATATCTCATCAGACGGTCCTCCGGAAATGTTCAGATCAATCGCAGATGCCATGCCGTGCCGGCTGGGCCACTATGCCGGAAGTCCATTTCCAAGTCAATATCTGGCTGTTGGCCGCCGTTTTCAGCCGTTTCGCACCGCTGTGGCGAGGCAAGACGTCGCTACGGGTTGACACACAGGTACACCGCACTACAATGGGGGCAGAGTTCAAACGTAGGCGAAGCAGAAGGAGACGTAAGATGATCACGAAATTCGGCAGTCTCTATGCCGGGCACGTGGACCTCGACAACCTCGGTTTTGACGGCACGCCAGTCAACGATCGCTGGCTGTCCGACGAACACTTGGCCACGGTGTTTGATAAGACCGAAGCCATTGTCACGCTCATGGACCGGCTGGGCTACGACACGTTCTGGGCCGCGGAGCACCGTTTCCAGCGGGAAGGGTACGAGTGCATCCCCAACCTGCTGATGCTCTTTGTGCACCTGGCCCATCTCACCGAACGCATCAAATTCGGCTGCGGCTTCAACATCGCCCCCATGTGGCACCCGCTGCGTCTGGCGGAAGATTTCGCCATGGCCGACCACCTCACGAAGGGCCGGGTCGTCTTCGGGGTCGGCCGCGGCTACCACTCCCGAGAGAATGAAGCCCTGGGCGCACCCAGCACGGCCATCGACAACGACGCCAATCGGGAGCTGTTCGAAGACCAAGTGGAAATCCTCTTTAAAGCCTTTCATCAGCGTTCGTTTTCGCACCACAGCAAACACTATGACATTCCACCCCAGATTCCCTATCGGGGCTACGAGTTGGAAGACATCACGCTGGTGCCACGGCCGCGCACCCTACCTGTGGAATGTTGGCAACCGATCGTCAGCGCCACGGAGCGCGCCATGGACTTCATGGCGAAGTACAGTATCAAGGGCATCATTGGCGGCGGTGCAGCGGCAGGAGGCGCGACGACGAGAGTCATGGAGTCGTATCGCGAAGCCTTGGCGCGCGTTGGACGTGAGACCGAACTGGGTACCGATCTCTGCATCGGCTACACCATGCATATCGCCGAGACCGAGCAAAAAGCCATCGAAGAGGCACGGCCGTTTTTCGAGGAAAACATGAAAATGTTCGCCCCCCTCGGCTTTGTCCGCGGCATCACAGATGAGCAGATTTCGGCCATCGCCGATCCTAAACGGGCGCGCTCGGCAGGACTGCCCACGCTGGAACAAGCGGTGGAGGCGGGCTCCTGGCTCTGCGGTCCCCCGGAGCTGATCATCGAGAAACTCCAGAGCGTTCAGGATGCCTATCCTGGTCTTGATCAGGTCAACGTCGGGTCCGTGATCGGCACCCCGCAGAAGGTCATCTTGGAGCAACTCGCAATATTTGCCGACGAAGTCATGCCAACATTTACCAAACAAGCCAAAGCTGCGGCGCCTGCCGACTAGGCACGGCTCTCCGACACCCGTGGGAGGCGATGGTTCACCGCGCCACCTTGCGCGCTAAGGGACATGGCGCTTCCACGGGTGGCCACCTACGGCTGCTGGTTACTGGCTGTTGAGGTATGTCACAGTGGTTGGGAAGAGGCGTGTATGATTACCAAAGCCGTGACATCCAGTCAGGTGACGCTGATAAAACGCACGGATGTCATCTCGACACATCTCATTATTTTTGCCTATGGCCGGCAGACCGGCAGAAGTTTTACGGTCCCTTCCGGGAAATCTATTCATCATTACATCGAAGACAATTACCGCCTCAATGTCAATATCGGCACTTTCGGCCTGGCGATTCGGGGAAGATTGGAGCCTTGCGAAACCCATACCACACGCGGGCGGACGACAGATTACACCCTCATACCGGCTGGTGGAACGCTGCCTCGTCACGACACGGCACGCCAACAATCCAGCCAGTTGCAGCGATATGTCGAACAGTCGGATAGAGCCCCAGGCGCACTGGCCCCTTTGGATACATACGGTTTAGGATATGGCGTCCCATGTGATATTCTACACGTGAGGCGGCAGCCCATCTCGAATTTGCGGGTGATGCGCCTTCGATTTTCGCATCTCGTGCACGATGAACTCTTGATCCAATATGCGCATATTCACTGTCTCTTTGACCGCATACAGCGATCTGGCCCCACCGAGTTGGCTCAGGTGCCTCACATGACCCGTTGAACATCCGGTGCTACGGTGGCACGTGATACCGACGACACGTCAATTCCGGTTGCAAAACGGCATGGGATGGCGGTGCGCAGCCAAACAGCCCGGGAAATAGCGAGCGCCGTTTCGACGGCAGGTGCATATGTGGAAGGATTAGCGTTTCCGGTCAAGTTGGCTTTACTGCCGGATGGAAGGTTTTTGTTCACCGAAAAAATACCGGATGGGTACGCCTCATTGACGCTTCTTGGCAGGTGCAGAAACAGCCGGTCCTGGATGTCGCGGTCAATCAAGTCAGCGAACGCGGCTTGCTGGGTATTGCCGCGCATCCTCGTTTTACTCGCAATCGCTATGTCTACATCGCCTATGTCGCCAGTGCCTCCGGACAGGATAGTAGCGGCCGCCGAGACGTCAGCGACATCCAGGTTGTACGCTTTCAGCTTGACCGCACCGGTATGGCGGGCCCTCTGGAGGCGGTCGCGACCCTCCCTGCACGGCCTGGTCCCAACCATAACGGCGGGGCGCTGTTATTCGGACCGGATGGCAAACTGTACGTGAGTCTGGGGGAGCTGAATCGGCATGCCAACATCGTGAGCCAGCTCAAAGGGACGCCACGCGGCAAAATTCTGCGGTATAACGACGACGGGAGCATTCCTGCTGACAATCCTTTTGGAGCTGATAACCCGATCTATATTTACGGGCTACGCAATGCATTCGGTTTTGCCTTCGAGGGGCAGGGGAATCGTCTCTTCGTCAGCGACAATGGCCCGAAGGGACACGATGAGCTCTCCAAAGCTGCTCCCGGCGACAATCTCGGCTGGCCGCTGATCTGGGGCGTAGCCGACACGTGGTATGAACGCCTTGCCGCCTGGTTTCTGGGCAAACGCTATCGGCAACCGATGTGGGAAAGTTTTCAGAGCCACGTAGCCCCAACAGCCGTGCAGATCATTCCCAATGATTTGTACGGTTCCAGCATGGCAGGCCGTCTTCTGGTCGCCGGATTCCGCTTTGATACGACGCCTGTGCGCCAATTCGCCCTTGACGATACCACGCGCAGCATCGTCGTTGGACAAGGGACGTTCCTGGACGACGTCTCGACAATTGTGGACATGCAGTTTGATTCCGACGGCCGTTTATATATCTTGATCGTATAGGAAAGTGCATTTTCCCGATCCCAGAAGTCCCCATTTC
>CBCXVS010000297.1:0-9069 GCA_965178525.1 uncultured bacterium
CATGAAGAAGCCATCGTCGTCTTGCAGACTGCACGTGACGTAGCCGACCGGTTGCCGGTTGGCCAGGAAGCCACTCGTCTGCAACTCACGCTCTGTCTGGCGCGCTCCCTCGCGTGTCTCAGCCGCTACGCCGAAGCCCTCGATTGCCTGCAGCATACTGACCTGACGCTATGGCGCGACAGCGTCTTCCCCGGCCGCTATGCCTTGCTCCGCAGTTACATCTATCAGCAGCTGAGTGAGTGGGAGCAGGCCCAACACCATGCCCAACAAGCGCTATGGGACGCCACCCCATACGATGATGCAGAGACCGTAGGCCAAGCGCATCATATCCAGGCGATGGCGTGTCTGTTTTTGGGGAAACCTCTCGAGGGTATCGAGCACAGCCAGCAAGCCGTGGCGGTATTCGAACGTCTAGAACAGCGCTATATGGCGGGTTTCAGCCATTTTATCTTGGGGCTCAATAGCCTGAGGAGTGGGGAGGGGGAGCGCGCCCAAGAGGCTGCAGAACAAGCGTGTCAACTGGGCGAGGCGTTGCAGGATCCGCAGCTGCAAAGTATGGCCCTGTGGGCCACCGGATGGATTGCGTCGACCTTTGGCGAGGTTGACACCGGTATCGTGGCGTGCCAACTCAGTGTGGCGTCCGCTCCGGATCCGCTCAATATCGCTCTGGCCCAAGGCTGGCTGGGTTATGCCTACCTGGAACAGGGTAACGGCGCTGCCGCACGGCAATATTTACAACATGCGATTCAGAGCCTCGAGCCGTTCCGTTACCGGCGGCTGCAGGGATGGTACACCACGTTTGTTGGCGCCATCCATCTCCTCGACGATCATCTCGACGCGGCGCGACAGGCGGCACAACAAGGGGGAGCCGTGGCCCGGGACATGCAAGATAACGTTGCCCTGGGATGGGCTCAGCGCGTGCTGGGGCGCGTCGCTCAAGCCGAGGACCATGTCGTGGAGGCTGAGTTTTATCTGCACGAAGCGCTGCACACGTTCACCACGGCACAGGCCCGTTTCGAGGTCGGACGTACGCATCTGGCGCTGGCACAACTGGCGCAACAACAAGAGCACCGTAGCACGGTCGTGCTGCAGCACCTGAGGGCCGCCTACCATCTCTTTCGGACGCTACACGTCCCGTTGCATGCCGAGCGTACTGCACAACGGGCTCGGGATCTGGGATTTGCATGGGATGATGAGGAGACCGTATAAGGTCGCCATGCGATTCGCCCCAGTACTGGATTCCACCCTGCCGATCTTGCTATGATACACAGCACCAACCACGCACGCTTGGACCAAGGAGATGTCCCGTATGGATTTCGAAGTCACGTATACGCCGGAACAGGAAGCGTTTCGCACCGAGGTACGGACCTGGTTACCCGGTTGAGCGCTACAAGGTTCACCAAATCTAGGCGAGCAAGCGGAACGTTATTGCAGGACGCAGTACGGGCAGGAGCAGAGCATGGATCTCGGATTGACAGAAGCGCAGGAACTCCTGAAGACAACAGCAGCGGACTTTGTGCAGCAGGAGTATGATAAAGAAACGTTAGTGGCGTTGGAAACATCGCCAACGGGAATTACCCCGGAGCTGTTCCGCAAAGCCGCAGAACTTGGGTGGTTCGGCATCCTCATTCCCGAAACCTACGGCGGCGCCGGCCGGTCATTTACCGATGCCGCGGTTCTCTTTGAAGAATTAGGCCGAGGCCCGGTTTTTGGCCCCCATTTTTCCTCCGGCATTCTTGGGGCGTTAACCGTCTTACACAGCGGTACGGAGGCACAAAAGCAGGCGATCCTGCCGCAGGTGGCGAGCGGTGCGCATGTGCTCTCGGTGGCCGTCACCGAGCCGCACTATGGCTGGCGGCCGGAGACGGTGCAATTGCGGGCCACGCGCCAGAACGGTCACTACGCGCTGCATGGCGTGAAACTCTTCGTACACGACGCCCAAGCGGCGACGCATCTGGTGTGTGCGGTGCGCACGGGCGCTGGAAATGGTGGTAGTGGCATTTCGTTGCTGGTCCTACCGGCGGACACCCCGGGCGTGTCGATCCGGGCGCTATCCGGTTGGCTTGGCCAGGTGGATGAAATCCGGTTCGAAAATGTGCAGGCATCGGCGGACGCGCTCCTCGGGGAGGCGGAAGGCCAGGGCTGGGAGGCGCTCGAGACGGCAGCGTTGCAAGCCATTCCGATTCTCTGTGCGTACAAGGTCGGCTCGTGTCAGGCGGTCTATGACATGTCCGTCGAGTACAGCCGTACGCGCGTGCAGTTTGGCCAGCCCATTGGGCGCTTTCAGCGTGTCCAGGATCATATTGTCAACCTCGTGAACCATCTGGATGCCGCGCGGTGGACGACGTATGAGGCGTTGTGGAAGCTCGATAGCGGCCGGCCCGCAGCCGCCAGTGTACACTTGGCCAAGGCGGTGACCAGCGAGGCCTATTTGCGCGTCTGCCATCGCGCGCATGAGGTGCATGCCGGAGTTGGGGTCATCAGCGAATACGGACTCACCCTGCATACGCAGCGTTCACGCACGTTGTATCATTTGCTGGGTGATGAAAAATTGCATCGGCGCCGTATGGCGGACGCCATGGGGTGGTAACGAATGCGGAATGCGGAATGCGGAATGCGGAATAAAAGAAATCTTGCACATTCCGCGTTCGTTACCCCTACCCTTGCTCTTCCCCATCGAGGGGGAGGGAACAAAAATTTCTATCCGGGTACATAGATGGCTATGTTCCTCTGGAATACACGCTGGCGTGGCTTGAGGCGTTATCAAGATATTGCCCAGGCGCTGGTGAAATACGGCTATATCGATGTCGTTGAGGCACTCCGCCTGCGCAAACCGTGGCGGCTTGGACAGCGCGTCTTTGGCGCGTCAGAGGTGTCTGAAGCCAGTAAACCTCTCCGTCTGCGCCTGCTGTGTGAGGAACTCGGTCCGACGTTTATCAAATTCGGACAATTATTGAGTACCCGTGCTGACCTCCTGCCACCGGATTTTTTGCACGAATTGGCCACCCTACAAGATCATGCGCCGCATGAGGATTTTGCGGTCATTCATGGTATTATCGAAGCCGATTTCGACCAACCGTTGTACGATCTCTATACCGACATCGATCCACAGCCGCTGGCGGCCGCCTCCATGGCGCAGGTACACCGGGCCACGTTGCCCACTGGCGCACAGGTGATTGTCAAAGTCCAGCGGCCGCGAATTCCGGAGATCATCGCTGCTGATCTCGATGTCCTACGCGACCTAGCGCGCTTGGCCGACCGTTATATGGCCGAGATACAACCCTTCCAGCCCGTGGGACTGGTCGATGAGTTTGCCCGCACCATCACGCAGGAACTGGATTTCCGGCATGAGCTGGCGAATCTGGAACGCTGTGCGCGCCATTTTGCCGATGATCCGACTGTCCTCATTCCGATGCCGTATCCGCACTTGACTACGTCCCGTGTCCTGACGATGGCGTACGTGGAGGGCATCAAGATCACGGACCGCCATGCCCTCGTCCAAGCCTGCCTCGATCCGCACACGGTTGCGGTGCATGGGGCCAATGCGTTGCTCAAGCAGATCTTCGTGCATGGTTTTTTTCAAGGTGATCCCCATCCGGGCAATCTGATTGCGCTTCCGGGCAACGTCATTGCCATCCTCGACTACGGCATGTTTGGCGTCATTGATGCCGAAACGCGCGAGCACTTGGCGCTGCTCCTCCTCGGGGTGGTGCAGCGGGATGCGCCAAAAATGCTGCGAGCTCTGGCCGCGCTCGACGTGCTGGAGGCCGATGGCAATCGACGCCAGTTGCGCCGAGACGTGATGCAGTTGGTTGACACGTATTTGACGGTGCCGCTGGAGCAGATGAACCTCACGGCTAGGCTAGACGAGATGTTGAAAATCGTGCACCGTCATAGTTTGCAAATTCCCCCGGAGTTTTTTCTCTTGGTGCGGGCGCTGACGACGGCGGAGAGCATTGGTCGGGCGCTCGATCCGACGTTTAATATTGCCACGTACGTGCAACCCTTTGCCGAGCAATTGGTCATGGAGCGTTACGATCCGCGTTACTTCATGCGCCGCCTGGGCGCCACGTCGGAGGAGGCTGGCGACCTGTTACTCATCCTGCCTGGCATGCTGACGCAAATCCTGGACCGGCTCCGGCGCGGTGATGTGAATATGGGAGTGGAAGTGCGGCAGCTCGATCGCTTGATGCGGGAATTCGACACCGCTAGCAATCGGCTGACACTGGCCATTATTCTGGCCGCTAGTATTATCGGATCGTCCCTCATCATTCAGACGCAAATGCCCCCGCTGCTGATGGGCTATCCGGCTTTGGGTCTGTTGGGATTTCTCATCTCGGCCGTGTTAGGTTTCGGACTGGTTATCGCGATTCTCCGCTCCGGTGGGTTTTGAATGAAAAGCTCTCAGCTGTCAGCTTAAAGCTGTCAGCTTAAAAGTGTAGAAGACATGGGAGGAGGCGCTCGTCACCCTGATTGTCTTCTCACGAATGCCGTGCGTTATCATGGCATGGCGGGTAGGATTGTTGCGCCGTGTCCGCTGGGAACCGGCAGGCCAATGATTTCATAAAACAGCCCACGGGAATCTGTAACCTTAATGTTGTCCGACCACTCAAACGTCTGTAACGCACCCGTCACGGAAGATCATGGAAGCACCGGAAGTCCAGGCTAGGCGACGAGATACACGCGATATTGTGTGGGGTGCGGTGATCAATCTCGTCGGCGCCTTGGTACGCGGGCTGCGCCTGATTCTCCTGATCGTGCTGGGGCGTTTGTACGGTCCGAAAGGGGTCGGCCTGTATCTGCTCGTGTATGCCACCATGGATATCTTTGCCAAGGTGGGCATCATGGGATTGGACCAGGCCGTCCTCACGCGTGTGGCCGGCCAGTATGCCGACGAGGATATGGACGGTGTGTATCACACGATCGGCCAAGCCTTAGTCCTCGGGCTGGCCTACACGTCGTTGGTAACCGTGGGGCTGGAACTGCTCGCACCGTGGGTTGCCGGCGCATTTTTCGGCAAGCCGGAATGGGTGTTGTCTTTGCGTATCGTGGCCTGGATATTACCCTTTTGGACCATCTCGGCGATATTGCTCTTCGCCACCCGGGCACTGCGGTTCATGCAATATGAAGTGATCACGAAAGGCGCCCTGGAACCCGCGGTCACACTTGTCCTGGCGCTTTGCCTGTACGTGTTGGACATTGGTCTCGTCGGGTTGTGGTTCGCCGTATTAGCGGCTGCGGTCGCCGCGGCAGGTCTGTCGGTCTATTTTTTCACCCGCCGGCTGTCCTTGGCGCGACTCTGGCGCAGTCTTTGGGTCCCTCAGGGCCGCTGGCAATTGTCCCGTTTTGCCCTGCCCATCGGCCTGGTCGATTTGCTCAATGAGTTGTTGAAGCGCATCGATATGTTCCTGGTCGGTCGTTACCTGTCGGCCGATGTCCTAGGCATTTATGGCATCGCACAGGAGGCGGCCACGCCGATCAAGAAGATTCGGCAGGCGTTTAATCCCATTTTCATTCCTGTCATTTCCGCCTCAAAGCAGAAACAGGATCGCGACAGCATGCTGCACCAATACCGCAATGTGACCCGCTGGATCCTGATCCTGATTGCTTGTGTTTGGGGGGGTCTCGTCCTGGCTGGCCGCTCACTCCTAGGGCTTTTCGGAGCGGAGTTTACCGTGGGTTTCTCCGTCGTGATTATCTTGACGCTGGCGTTAGCCATCAACGGCGTGTTGGGTATCTCCGAGCTCTTCATCCTGATCCATAAGCCGTGGCTCAATTTCGTCAATGCTGCCGGCGCGCTTCTGGCCAATATCTGCCTCAACCTCGTCCTGATCCCCCGCTATGGTATGATCGGGGCGGCGGCGGCCGTCCTGATCATGTATACCGTGCTGAATATCGCGCGGCTCCTCGAAGTGGCCGTGCTGTACAAATTGCAGCCGTTTACCTCATACCATGCCAAAGCAACTGGCGCCTTCGTCGTGGCGCTTGGCGTCGTCTGGGGGACACGGATGGCCGTGGATATGCAGGGGGCCGTGGCCGATATCAGCGCTATGCTGCTATGCTGGGGATGCTACTTCAGCTTGCTCGTCCTGATGGGACCGGCTCCGGAGGAAATGGCGATATTACAGACGTGGCGCCATCGGCTCCGCCGCAGCCGGGGATGAGAATGAGGAACGGGGCTTGGCAAGGTCTAGACATCCCAACAAAGAGATCGAAGCGGCGCTGAGCTATGCCGAAAGTCACGATTGGTCCGTGATCGAATCGCCCCGAGGTCACTGCTGGGGAATGATTCGTTGTCCGCATGGTCGTGGAGGTTGTCAAAAGTCAATTTGGTCAACTCCTAGGAATCCACAAAACCATGCCAATGCGATTCAGCGTTATGTCGACAGATGTCACCATTAAAATCGTAAAGTGAGACGCTCATGACGCATCATCAATTCCTACTTATCCTAACAGGCTTGTCCGAAATCACACCTGAACTGTCAGACAAATTGTATGAGGCAACGGGGGGCGACATCGAATTCAACATGCGCGATGGTGTCGCCTTCCTGGAGTTTGATCGTATGGCGCCTTCACTACAGGATGCCGTGACGTCGGCCATCGGCCAAGTGGAAGGGAGTGGCGTGGGCTTGCGGGTGGTGCGGGTTGAAACGGAAGCCGCCAACACCATTGCCAAGATCAACGCCGATCTGTTGGGCATGGTCAGCGGGCGATGAGAAGTAGGGTCAGGTCTCCCAACGCACACGGTGTCATCGACGATGTGCGTTGGGAGACTTGACCCTATCCAAACGTGCAGCACCAAACGAAAAGAGATATTATGAAAGCCGAAACACTTGAGAAGCGGATGCAAAAGGACCGGGTGATGGAATCCATCACCATCAGGATGCCAGTAGATGTGATCGACGACCTCAAAAAACTCGCTCCCCTGCTGGGCTACAGTGGCTACCAATCCCTATTACGGGCTTACGTGGGGCGCGGTTTACGCGAGGATCTCGACAAGCTCGAACTATTAGATCGGTTTGCGGACTTTGTCAAGATGTTAAAACGTCGAGGTGTCAATGAAGCGATTATCGATCAAACGCTCAACGAGATGTTGCGATGACACCACTGTATTTAGCCTGCTTTTATCCGCACAAATCATCGAGAAATTCAGACGCGGGATCGACGCCGGTGACCAGTAAATGATCCCGCGCTCGGGTGCAGGCCACATACAAGAGATGGCGTTCCGTGTTGTAGACCTCGTCGAGGTCAGCATCGTCAGCTACGGTTTCGATGCGCGCCTGCAGCGGTATGACCTCGTCATCACACGCCATCACGACGACGGCCCGGAACTCCAACCCTTTCGCCAAATGCATGGTACTGACGGCGACGTGGCCAGCTGTGGTTGCCATCTCTTCACGCAGGGTGATGGCGGCAGCACCTGCGGCTTCGACGGCGGCTTGGGCGCGTTCCAGTTGGTGCTCGGAGCGGACGAACATACCCACTTCATGCGTCTGTAAATCGTTTTGTAAATGCTTGGCGATCCATTGGCCGACCGCAGCAATTTCGGCATCTGCGTCATCGAAGCACACCATGGATGGGGCGGGGCCATTAAAGACGGATATGGCGCCACGCCGGTTTTCAACATTGCCATCGACATCGGACAGCGAAGGTGGCAGTAGCCGATCGGCATGGCTTCGAATTTGATGCGAAGTGCGATAGTTAATCCGTAGCGTATGGGAGCGCCCACGAATATCGATACCGAGCGATTTCCAGGAAAACGGCTGCTGAAAAATGCGCTGGCCCAGATCGCCGGTGAAAAACAGGCTGTCGGCACGTTTGCTTCCGAGGATTGCGAGGAATCGCAGCTCGGCAATCCCGACGTCCTGGGCCTCATCGACCACCACAAAGTCGAAAGGCCGTTCGCTACGGTTTGTGACGTGGTCGGAAACGCGGCTGAATACTTCCGGCCAGGTGATGAGATGACGACGCGTCAATTCAGTGTGAACCCGTTCGAAAATCGACCACAAGAAGTCACGTTGCTTGACACTGAGCCGGGTTTTGCGCCCAAGGCGAGGCGCATCCCGGTAAGCTTCCCATGTCTTCACTTGCCTGGCATCGACGATGTCCGACCATTCCCCGAACAGAAAACGGAGCATAAACCGATGCTCGGCAACCTCGGTGGCGGCAGCTTGAAGAAGCGATCGGATCAAGTCTGGCGATGCGATATGAGGCTGCCCGAAAACGGCTGTGTATAAGTCGTGCCCAATTCCTTGAAGCGAGTGGACGCGGATACGGTTGCAGACATCCGACGCATTGCCGGCCAGATACTTCAGTTTGGTTTTCAGAGCGTTGGACAGAACATTGGAGAACGTGGTGAGCAAGACCTGCGCCTGCGGGTGCTGGCGCGCCAAGAAAACCGCACGGTGCAACGCCACGATCGTCTTGCCGGTGCCGGCAGAGCCTGAAATGCGGGTTGGCCCGTTGGCGGCGCGCTCGACGAATTGGCGCTGCGCGGGGTGCAGGAAAACGGTCCACTTTTCCCATGGGAACGCGAGGACCCGTTCGAGTTCATCCACATTCGTCAACACCCGAAACCGGCGCTGCGCATCGGGGTGATCAAACGGATCGGCATCCGCTGGCGCCACCGCAGCGACTTGAGGCGTTCCACCCGTGGCGAATTCCAGCAGCGCTTCGGCCGCTTCCTGTGGGAGATGCTCGGCGAGCTCGAACACCGTATCCTCCGTGGCCCGTCTCACATCGTCGAGCCACTCGGCTGGCACGCCGTGGCTTAGCAATTCGCCATCGGGAATAGAGGTGAAGAGTCGCGGCTTTTCCACAGCTGCGATCTCAACCGGCTGGCGGATGACGATCTCTTCAATCCGTTCGCGCACCTCGATCAATTGCGCCGCCCCGGTCTTGGGATGGCGCGCCATCTTGCGCCGCTCGGCCCAGCGATACGCGACGTCATGGTGTCCAGCATAGCACAACAGCACGCCGGCATGCGTTTTATGCCGAAGTTCCTCCCGTGATTCGGCGACAACTTGTTGAAATAAAAACTCAAAAGCCTGAAACGAATCGACCTTTGGT
>CBCXVS010000298.1:0-9045 GCA_965178525.1 uncultured bacterium
GAGTTTTTATTTCAACAAGTTGTCGCCGAATCACGGGAGGAACTTCGGGCTAAAGGTGGGCATGGACCGATGGGCGACAGCCGCTAGTACTGCGTATCGCAAACCAGATGAGAGATCGGGGCACTCAGCCCAAGCTCCTCCGGTCTCAGTGCCAGTCTGGCTCATCGTGACTCGACTTGCGCGTATTCGGATATAAGCGGGACTGGTTGGGACCGAAAGGGTGGGGGTCACCCCACCACAGGGCATTCATGGCACACTATATAAACTAAAGATCCGACCCTCTCGACTTCCCTTACATAATTTTTATGGTATGATTCGCGGTATATAATGATTTCCGACACCTGAAATCAGGGGTGCTTTATGGACGATCCCGCCAAATGCCCCAGAGGTAGGCCGAAAGGCGAACCTTCAGTTACCATCAACGTGCGGTTGCCCGTTAGCATGTTGGCGCAGCTTGACTGTGCAGCTAGGGTCAGGTCTCCCGGTGCACATATTCGATTACACAGTGGGCGTTGGGAGACCTGGCTCAACTTGCTAACTTGTGATACTCGACTGCAAAATTAGGACTCTGATATGATTGTGCCGTTCCACTTGGTCGCCTCTGCCTCCCTGGGGGCCTTGGTACTCTACTTTAAGCTCCGTAGTGAGGAGAGACCTATGATAGAGATTATTACATATGTCGCTCCGAAGTGGGAGTCGGCATGGAAACCATTATCGGAAGCCCTAATATTTTCATTGATAGGTGGCGTGTTGTCCTGCGTCTTGTTGCATCCGACAACATCTGCGCAGGCCGTATCTGCTGGTTTGAGCTGGACAGGTCTCATCTCTGGCTTCCCAAGAGGCAACAATACGAATAACCAGCTTCATGGAGGCAATGGTGGAAACTCTTAAAGATTTATTACAGGAGTTGGACAAAACGCACAAAATCAAACAACGTACTACTAATGCCGGACTTGTAGCTACTGGAGCAGTAATAGTATTAGGAGCCGTGAAGAGTTTGTTAGTACCAATAGTAGGAGGAGTACTTGCTATAGCGAGTGTTGGCTTATCAGGTTATGGATATATAAAATCTTTCAGAGACGAGAAAGAGATTTTATTAAACGTAATGGAAAAAATTAGAGAAGCATACAATAACATACTTAATGACCTTGTTGATAAAAATCATCGTATGATAGTTACGAAATTACTAATAAGCCTATCATATGAAAGTGGATCATCCCACAGCGTTTCGCTTAGACAATTTGCAAGAAATAATGAAATTGAGGAAGAAGATTTTAGATGTATTGTCCATAAGCTAGAAAAAAACTATTTTGTAGTCCTAAGGGAAGAAGAAGGAGATACTAAAATTAAACTTTATCATAATGTAATAACGAAATCTATTGTTAGCAACAAGAATGAAAGACCAGAACACAGACCTTCTGCGTCTTCCTCGTTATTTGCAGAAAGTCCTAGCGAAGGTGGCCGCTCGGGCGGTGAGCCGCCACGGCCAGGTGACGAAATGCCTTCCTAACTCCCCCACGCATCCGAAATCGATGGAGTCAGACCCATTGATACCGTCGCTTGCTCCATCCCGCACGTCGGTGTGCATGCGGGGGTGAGTTGCCACCACGTGGATAAGGCCACGAACGCTTCCGCCAAATCGCGTGGCGTGACACGATCCCGCTTCAATTCCACCCCGGAATGGTCGCCGTTGCGGCGAATGTCGGTCAGCTCGTCTCGGGTCGTCATGTGCCTCGTATACGCGGTAACACATCCTTGGCGCATCGCTCGAGTTGACCCACCTGATCCGGGCTGCCAAAACGGAGGACGATCGTCTGGGCGCCAGCGGCCATAAAATCCTGTAGCCAGGCAACACAGGTGTCCACCGTGCCAAAGCAGACGCTCTGCCGCCGCGCCATGGTGTCAAAAGGCGTGCCATAATACCCCTCGATGAACGTCCGCATTTCCTGCTCCGCTTGCGCCACATCGGCATTGATGTTGAGCGTGGTATAGACACACCGATGCAGGGTCTGCGCATCTTGGCCCATGTCCTGCGCCAGGGTTTGCAGCTGGCTCCACTGCTCCGTGAACACCTGTGGCGAGGGGGGATTGGGGAACCAACCGTCGCCGAGACGCACTACCCGGCGCAAGGCGTTGTCAACCGAGCCGGCCAGCCACAGCGGAATACCGGACGGTTGCTGTGGGCGCAGCCCGAGGCGGACATCCTGCAGCTGGAAATGGCGTCCGCTGAACGTCACGCTCGGTTCGGTCCAAAGCCGGCGCATAATCGTCACACCTTCTTCAAAGATGCCGATGCGATGCGCCATGGAGACGCCACAGGCGGCAAACTCCGCTTCGACCGGCGGATTTTTGCTGGCAATGCCGAGGCCAAGGATGAGCCGGCCCTGGGAGAGCAGGTCGAGATTGGCCGCCTCGTTGGCCAGAACAACCGGGTTGCGCAACGCCGGCAATAGCACGGCGGTGCCCAGTTTGACCCGCTGCGCCCGCGTCGCGACTGCGGCCAGCGTCGTCAACGCTTCGAGGCGGGGGCGGGCCAGAATGCTGTCGCCGACCCAGACCGAGTCGAAGTCAAGGGCGTCGGCGCGTTCGGCCAGCGCAATGATCTGGCTGAAATCGGGGGCGGCCTGGTTCATCACAATTTCGCGGGTCGGCAGGAGGAGTCCGAACGATACATCTGCATTGGCCATGACGTGTCCTTTGTCAGTCTTGCACAATCGCATCGATCGTGGCCACGGCAATGGGATGATACCCAGAGCGGGTCGTGCGGTAGATCATTCTTGCCCGTTCTTGCGTCTCGGGATTGGCCCACAAAGCTTCATACAAGGGCTGGAGAAATTTCCGTCGTCCTTGCCGGTGCAGGAAGCTGTCCACGGCCGGCAAGGCTGGATCATAGGTGTTGCGGATGCAGATGGCGAGCCAGGCAAAAAGGATTTCGGCATTGCCCGCCTGCGTCAACGCGAACGTCTCATCTAACCGTTCAAGTTTGTCGGGCGGCACCTCCCGCGGCAGGCTGTTGAGAAAATCCAGCCATTCCGCGGTCACCCATTGCTCGCGTTGCACGCCGGTCAGCGAGCCCTCGGTCATGAAGACGGCGGCAGCGGCACGGGTACGCTCGAAGTTATCGGAAGGCGGAATGATCAGGTTGTCCGGCACGCCGGCGTCGTAGAGCCACGTCTCGACCTGCAGAGCGTCCCAGGCGGCGGTATCGCCCTGGAAGAGCTGCGCTTGGAGCAACTCGAGGAAGCGTGCCGTGGTCATACTTTGAAAGGCATGCGCCTCGAAATATCCCTGCAAGAAGTCGTCAAAGGCGGCGCGGCCAAAGTGGGTTTCCAAGACGTGGAGGAAATTGGCGCCTTTTTCGTACGGTAATTGGCTAAACGCCTCCTCCGGATCCCGACCCTCCAGATGCATGCTCAACTTGGTAAACTCCGGCTCTGTATGAATGAACCGCGCGATCACCTGAGACAGGGTCCGTTGCCCCAGCAGCCACTGCATATCGACGAGTTCCTGGCCGTAGAGGACCTCGACAATGCGGCGTTCGAAATACGTGGTACACCCTTCATTGAGCCAGAAATCACCCCAGGTGGCGTTGGTGACCAGATTGCCGGACCAGGAATGCGCCAATTCGTGCGCCATGAGGCTGACCAGGCTCCGGTCGCCGGCCAGAATGGTGGGCGTGACAAAGGTCAGCATGGGGTTTTCCATGCCGCCGTATGGAAAGCTGGGGGGCAAGATCATGGCGTCCCAACGGCCCCAGCGGTAGAGGCCGTACAGCGCCTCTGCGGCCTGCACCATGTGATCCATGTCCGCGCATTCCCAGGCCGCCTTCTCCAACACGGCCGGTTCGGCGTAGACGCCGGTGCGGTCGGAAATGGCTTGAAAGGCGATCTCTCCGGCGGCGAGTGCGATGAGATAAGACGGAATCGCGTGGGGCATGGCAAATCGGAAGACGCCTTGGTCCGCCTCATGTTGCAGGTGGTTGGCGCCCATCACCGCAGTCATCCCTGGCGGCACGCGCACCGTGGCGTCAAACGTCACGCGCACGCCCGGACTGTCCATGCAGGGAATCCAGGTACGCGCCAGGATCGCCTGCGACTGGGTAAACAAAAACGGCAATTGTTGCGATGTCGTTTGGGCTGGCGCGAGCCATTGCAACGCGGCCGCGCCAGGATCGGTGCGATAGGCGATACGGACCGTGTCGCCCTGTTCCGGCAGGTGGATACGCAGCCGACTGCCCAGGAACGGGTGCGGCGATCCGACCTCATAGCGCAGCGCCTGGCCGTGGGCGTCGGTGACCGCTGTAATGGTCACATCGCGCGTGTCCAGATCGACATGGCCGGCGGCAGGGTCGGACCAGATCAACGTGAGGTCGCAGACGCCGTCGATCATGCGGCGCTCGAAGTCGAGCGTCACATGCAGCGCCAGGTGGGAAGGGCAGACCTCGTGCATATTGCCATAAGAATGTGGGTCGCGAACTGCGGATGGTTGCATAGCACATACCTCGTTGACGCATTTGCGGTGTGCCGCCATTGGCTCAAATGACGGTACAACGGTACAATGGTAGGCTCTACTCAGGACCTGTTGATGTCGTGAGGGAGCGATGATGACCTTTCTTCGCACGGGTGAGCGCGCTGGCTTACAAGCGGTGGCCGATGTCGCTTACTGCAATCCTTTTTTGCCCGAACGCCCTGCCATGGAGCGTCGGGTACTCGGCGCGGATTTTGTCGAGTCCGCCGCCATGTGGAATATGCGCGGCGACGACTTGGACACGCCACCCGTTAATTCTCTGAAAATTGCCCAACGCGTCGAGCCCCTGCTGCAGGAACTGCGTGAGCGCTTTGTACGCGGCGCCCGTGCGACGGATGCGGACTTTGTCCTCTACGAAGACGCCGTGTTCTATCTGTTGTATTTCCGCTATGCGAACGATTTCTATGATATGATCAGCCGCTCATCAGGGCACAAGCCAGCCGCCTGCCGTTTCTACGACGCCTTTTTACAGGACTGGACCTTCTACTTTCACGTGCCCGGCTTTACCTTGCCCACCAAACACGAAGCGGCCCACATCTTCGCCTGCTTCTTCCAGGTACGACGGGCTTTTCAGCATATCTTCCGCTACCTCATTGGGGGCTCGATGGCCGCCGCACACCTCCGGGCAGCGGTGTGGGAGTCGATTTTCACGCATGATATGCGGCGCTATCGCCGGGTGCTGTATGACCGCATGGGCGACTTTACCACGCTCATCACCGGCCCGTCAGGCACGGGGAAGGAACTCGTCGCCACCGCTATCGGCTTGTCGCGTTATATTCCCTTCAACCCGGACACGAGGACGTTTGCCGAGGATTTTGCCGCCACGTTTCACGCCCTCAACCTCTCGGCCATGCCCTCCACACTCCTCGAGTCCGAGCTGTTCGGCCACCGCCGCGGCGCCTTCACCGGCGCCACACAGGATCGGCAGGGCTGGCTGGAGCGCTGCCAGCCGCTGGGGACGATCTTTCTCGACGAGATCGGGGATCTCGATGCCGCCATCCAAGTCAAGCTCCTCCGCGTCTTGCAGACCCGGACGTTTCAGCCACTGGGCGATACCACCGAACGGTACCTCCATGGCAAGCTGATAGCTGCCACCAATCGCGATCTCGCCGAGGCCATAGGCCAGGGACAATTCCGCGAAGATTTTTATTACCGATTGTGCTCCGATCTGATTGTGACACCCTCGCTACAGGAACAACTGCGCGAAGCGCCAGATGTACTGCGCGCGCTCCTTCTTTTTATCGCCCACCGTATCGTCGGCGCCGAGGCCGAGCCGCTTGCGGCCGAAGTGGAGGCGTGGATCCGGCATCACCTGGGACTAAACTATCCCTGGCCCGGCAATATTCGTGAGCTGGAACAGTGCGTGCGCAATGTCGTCATTCGCCAAGCCTACCGGCCACCCTGTCAAGCCGCCTCAGCACCCCTCGAGGCCCTGACCCAAGCGCTCAGCCAGGGCACGCTGACGGCCGATGCGCTCGTGAGTCAGTACTGCACGTTGGTGTTCGCCCAGACGGGCAGTTACAGTGAAACGGCGCGCCGTCTGCAGCTCGATCGCCGCACCGTCAAAAGCAAAATTGATTTGCAACTCCTGGAGCAACTCCGCACAGCCGGCGCATAACACCGTTTTGGCATGCTTACTGAAACACAAACGGGATCGATCCGCCACTGGCGTCAATCGACACCCCGGTGATGGCGCCGGCCTTCGGCGAGGACAGAAACGTCACCACCTGCCCGATTTCTTGGGCATCGACGATGCGGCGAATGGCATTGTTTTGCGCAATACCGCGTTCGATTTCCGCCGCCGTGGTGCCTTCCCGCTGCGCCCGTTCCGCATACATCGGGCCGGAACGCTCGGTACGGGTCGTGCCCGGGTGCACCAGGTTGGACGTGATGCCGTCGGAACCGAGCTGATCCGCCAGCGTTTTCGTCAGGTGCACAATAGCGGCGTTGCGGAGGCCGCTGATGACACCTGCACGGCGTCCCGACAGCCCACCGATGTTGATGATCCGACCCCATTTCTGTTGCTGCATATAAGGCGCCACGGCCTTGGCGCAGCGGAAATAGCCGACGACTTTGGTATTGATGTCATCGAGCAGCTCCCCCTCATCGGCATCGGCCAGCGGCCCGCGCACCAGGCCGCCGGGGGTGGCGGCGTTGTTGACTAAGATGTCGACGCGGCCCAAGGCGTTGATGGTGGATTGCACGACTTGGGCCACCGAATTCTGCTCGGTGGTGTCCCCGGTAATGGGAATAATACGGCGGTCCGTCGCCTGGGCGACATCCTTCGCAGCGGCTTCCAGCATCCTCGCATCCTCGCGCGTGCGGGAGCAAATCGCCACATCGACGCCTTCTTTGGCCAATTCGAGGGCGACGGCTTTGCCGATACCTTTACTACCTCCCGTAATCAGCGCGACTTTACCGGTGAGTTCCGGATCCATAGGTTCTTTTCTCCTTGAGAATGCGCGCTCTCGCTTACAATCCAACGAGCGCTTCGCTGCTCTGCCACAGCCGCTGGGCAACCATCTTGTCATAGGACGCCGGCGAGGATCGCACGGCGCGGTTCTTGACAAAATATCGGCCTGTAACGCCTTCCACTTCGGGTGCTGTGGCCAGATAGATCATGGTCTCAGCTCCGCGCGCGGGGCTGAGGGCCGCGATTTGGGAGACACGGATGAGCCAGGAAAACGCACTGGTGTTATTGTGGCCGAACTTCGTCGCCACAAAGCCCGGATGCAAGACATTGGCCGTGACTCCGGTGCCGTCGAGCCGTGCCGCGAGGTCGTACGTAAAGAGAATGTTGGCCAGTTTGGACTGACTGTAGGCGCGCCAGCCCTGATAACGCCGCTGGCCCTGTAAGTCGGCCCCATCGATCCGGCCGGAGCGATGCGCCCCTGACGACACGTTTACAATCCGGGCCGGCGCGCTGGCTTTCAGCGTCTCGAGCAGCACGTGGGTGAGCAGAAAGTAGCCTAGGTGATTCAACGCGAAGGTCATCTCAATGCCATCGACACTCATCTGCCGGGTCATGAAGAGGCCGCCGGCATTGTTCACCAACACGTCCAGGCGCCCAAAGCGGCGGTGGAACTCGTGGGCTAACTGGGCAATGTGGGCTTGTGATGACAGATCGGCGATGAGTAAGGTGATGGCGTCATTGCCAGTTTCTTGCATGATCCGTTGTACCGTGGCGGCGCCACGCTCAGGATTCCGTCCGACCACAACGACGGTTGCGCCTTGCTGGGCCAGGGCTGAAGCGGTCACCGAACCAATACCTGAGGTCGCGCCGGTCACCATGCAAATTTTGCCATGCATCGGCAATGTGGATGTGGCCACGCTGTCTGTCCTCTGTGCATTTCTAAGTGCCTGGGCATCATGACCTTGATATATTTCTCCAGGGGAAAGATATAAATTAGTAATTTTGCCTCAATACTGACTACCGCCTGCCTAACAAGATGACGTCTCCATGCGAACGGGCCATACCATCGGCGTGAGATAGCCGAGCGGCGTCCCAGATAGTATCACCCTTGGCCTAGGCGACACCAGCGTTGCATGTTTATACCCTCATTTTGTTGCCCGTGCTACAGAGAACGAGTTTCCAAGAAACGCCGCTGTTACGGGCATCGTCGTGCTCTCTCAAGCAGCCGTTGTGGACTCACCCAACAAGACCAGCAATTTCCGGAGCCCAGTAAAGCCCAGTACTCATAGGGCTTTCCCGCTTGTCTTTTCATAAACCTCTATGCAACCCCTCCCGGATGCGCTCGACCACGGCCTTGATGTCTAGCGCGTCGTCGTCAGGTGAGGACTGAGTGGTGTCCGCCCCGTCTTCTGCCCCCAAGGGCTCAGACTTGGATGATGCCGGTAACGGGGGCGGCATTTCAGGTTCAAGTGAACCCGTTGATACAGACCACTGATCCCACGAGCCATACCCCTCTACGACGATACGACCCTAGGAGAGGGCTGCTCGTCACCTACAAATCCAATGATAGACCCTCTGCATGCTATTTTCTATCGCGTTGATGTCTCTGAGGGGTGGGTAGAAATATCCGAGTGTAATTGACACGCCTCCGCTTTGTCTTGTTCGCCAGGGAACGACGGACTCAGACTCAATTCGATCGACTGCGTCAGATGTGGTCAGGGCTACAGCCGACGGGCACCGGGTGACTTTAGGAACATTGCCAAAATTCTAAAGTCAATAGACATCCATAAGCTGTTTGGTCCGCCAGGCAAATGGTAACATCCCGAGTTGATCGAAAATCGAGGAGAGATAAAGGGTCAAGTTTACGTGTTGCTATGGCACGCGTCCAGACAGCGCTGGACATCCGCAAGCGCTCGCGCCACCCCGCATCGCTTTGCAAACCCCGTTTGACCTGGCCAATCGCCGTCGACACGCTGGTGTAATGGCCCGGGTGAAACGCCTTGGCAAATCTCGCTTAACGTCAAGCCACTGCGCACTTGGAACAGCCACATTGCCACATTGCGAGCCATTGTTAGTTCACCAGAAGGCTCGAAGGGGTCAGGTCG